>NZ_JBFODU010000061.1:0-17946 GCF_040908505.1 Aeromonas sp. R1-2
GCGGGAAATGGTGCGTGAAGCGGTGGATATTTACAACGCGGAGCGGCCGCATCATGCGTTGAAATACAGAACCCCCGATGCGGTACATAGGGGGTGCTGAGTAGAGAAATGCTAGTTGAAAATGTGTAAACCTATTTCAGGACTAGACATATGCATCCAGTATGCCATTCAATCTTGGTTGGCATAGAACCTCGCAGAACAGCTTTGGACATATTCTCATAACTGCTCTTAGTGGAAAGTCACCGACTTTGCTGCCCCTGAGGCATGAGTTATGGCTAGCCGGGGCTGCCGAGTACATCTTGGTCTGCTTGATGTAAATCGGGCCTTTCCTGGATCTTTTCTGTAGATGTTGGGCTCTCTTCCTGAAGATGATATATGTCCATTTAGGATTTCAATGAGACCTAATTGTGCCGGGCTGCTGGACTACGGTGAGCTTGAGTCAGGGCGCCAGGCTACCAGAACGACGGTTTGCCGCGGGTATTGACCTTTAGCACCTGATAGTAGAGATAGGTCATGACAATCCAACCCTCCGAGCCTCTGTAAATATGGCGGGCAATAAAGATCGAATCGCTGTTCATCACTGAATCGTGCCAAGATTACCCAGCAGAGCCAATAATGCATCTGTACCTACCGCAGCCTGCCCGGATTGAATGCCATAGTTTATTAGGTAGGCTCTCGCTTTGTTATAGGTGGCTACATCTGCAGCAGGGGCAACAATAGCCTCGCCAGCCTTTACCTTTTCAATTGCAGCAAAGGCTTGCTGCTCTGTATATCCATACTTGGTTTGTAACTCATAACCGTACTGATCCGGCGCTGAGGCCAAGATCCGCTTGTCTTGTTCAGACAGGGGGTTCCCCTGTTGCAGCTGATATAGCAAGCCATCGGTGACGTTATCTTTGTTGGTCAACGACACTATTTGTTTGGCAGCTTCAAGCGGATTTTTACCCTTATCAAAATCATCCAGCGCTTTGCTTAAGGCACTGTATTCTGACGGGACCAGTAGATTATTCTCCACCACCGTCTTGCCGGTCTGGGCTCCGGCCAACAAAAAGGTGGGTGTCCCAGATTCCACGAGTTGCCGAGCTCCTTGCCCTTGGCGGCATTCATGTTGGCAAACACGCTGATACCGATACCTTCTTCGCGAATGCCCGATTACGCTGCGCTAATCGAGCCTACGGCCCTGAATCTTCTTCTCGGACTCTTTTCCTATATGGCAAATAATAGGATAACCATAAAACAACTCTTAATAGGAAGCCTATTCCAGCCATATTCAATGATATATAAATGTGTTCCTCTTCAAAAAACAATCCTTCTTTGGTTCTAGACTGCCATAGAAAGAAAAGACTAAACATAAACATAAACGCAGGAATAGTAGTGCATGAGTATACGAGCAGCATCACTAACTTCAACTTAGATAGTTGAATCATTATTTTTCTCCCGGCGCATTACTTTTAGGTGGATTAAGAAAACCTGATATTAAAGAATCAAAAACATTACCACTCACAGATGGAATCGAACTTTGAGGAACAGGCTTTGATATTGTCCATGCTCCACTTGACACTCATTCATATTGCTTGGACACAGGATTGAAAATTTTATCAAAAGGTATTTTTAAAAGATTACCTGTTTTATACCCTAACCCAGAGCTAGTAGTACTCAGCAGCGCCGACATAACTAGGTCATCACCACTTATTTCAGCTTGGTAATAACCGCCAGCAGCATTCCAAGATACTGTTGGATTGTAACCTTTACCTGCTGTGATTCCGCCGACGATTACTGATCCAAGTACATCAGATAGTTTTACCTCACCGGTAACACCATATTGAATACCGGCATTCGCCGCCCCTGCGACACCCACCGCAATAAGCTGTTCTTTAGTGTTTTTAACTCCATTGGTAATAATCGCCTTCCCTCCCATTAGTGCGACGGGCCAAGAGGTGGGGGTCAATACCACATCCATAACTCGATCACCTGTCGTAATATTATCCTTCAGGAATTTCAGGTCCGTTCCGTTTAGATATTTCACTATTGCAGCTGCATCCGGATCTTTCAATTTCTCACTCAGTCTGATTTGTTGGGGATCTGCATCCATCGCAATATTGGTATTGGCCTGAATAAGTTCTTCCCAAGAGACACAGGTCACACCAGCTCCAGTACAGGAGTTAGCCAGCTTTTTACTGTTTTCGTTGCTTTTATCAATGTATTTTTCAATAACTTTACTGCAGTCACCTCCGGACTTTTTGCAGTCAGATAACTCTTTATCAAATTGCCGGGACTCAGTTTCGCTTAACCAGTTATTCTCCACCACCGTCTTGCCGGTCTGGGCGCCGGCCAAGGCGCTGGCGGTGCTGTCTCCGGTCAGCCCACCGGCTAATCCGGCAGCCAGGGTCGCTAGGCTCGAGACGGTCTCCTTCTCCCCTTCGGTCAGCTGGCTGGCGTTCTTCTGGTAAAGCTCGGTCGCCATCATGCCAACCAACTCGCCGGTGGCAGCACCGGTTGCTCCAACCATAGCGCTCTTGTTCTGGGCGGCGGCCTACGCTCCTTGTACCAGCGCGTGAGCCATCACCCGGAACGGGCCATCATCGGTTTGCTGTTTGACCATCTGGGCAAGATAGGGGCTGGCCACGCCTGCGGCTGCCTCGGCGAGACCGCCACCGGCCAGTCCTTGCAGAGCCGCCGTGGCGGCTTGCATACCGCGCTGGAAATCACTGCCCACCCCCCCATTTTTCCTGCAGCGCCTTGTACTCTTTGCTGTTGGCGTACTCGGGGTCATCCTTGGCCTTCTGATTGGCTTTATCCAGATGATGGCTGACCACCATCTGGGTCGCCTGCTGCCCCACCTCGCCGATAAGCTGAGCCTCTTGCATCCGCTCGAGCTCTTTTTGCTTGTCGAAGATAGGAGAGAGACCGTTGGCCGCCTGGGTCGGGTCCCGGTGCAGGGTCACCAGATCCTGCTGCTGAGCCTTGCCGTCGCGGATATCTATGGTCCCGCCACTGATCGAGGCAAAGGTGGTGGAGCTGGCACTGCCGCTGCGGTTGCTGCCATTGAGCAGGGTTTGCGCGCTGGGGGAGGCCGCCTTTTTACCCCCTTGACCACTGCCGCTGAGACCTATGCTCTGGCTCTCGACCTTGTAGTCGGCCCGGTTGTGCAAATTGCTCCAACCCAGGGTGTTGGTGGAGAGGCGGTTGTTGGTTGGGTTGTCGCTGCCAGCCAGCACGGCGCCGTTGAGCTGGGTGTGTTCACCCACCCGGATATCGAAGCCCTGTTTACCGGCAAACAAAAAGGTGGGTGTCCCAGATTTGGATTTCGTTATCGCCAGATTACTCGTCGTTGATCGAGTCGATGTCCAAAACAGCCAACCGAATCCCATCAGTTGGAAATAAAGGTTGCAATATCACTTCATTATTGAAAATAAACAACTTCGGCGATAAAGCTGTAACATCATAGATGTTTTCAGCGATCAACTTTAGTTTTGTTCTAAAAATAGGAATGCTAGAGTCATCCGCAAAAACAAACATATCATCATTCCTTATAACATTTGAAATTAATAATTCATTGACACTTTCGTAGTCCTTATATTCTATTTTTGACCAATCCATATATCCATTTGAAAGCGGGTACCTGTTCAGAATGTTCATGACATCTTCACAGGCCACGCCCTCAATAACATAAAAATCTGCACTGAGTGCATTTTTACACTCTTCAAATAAACTCATTTTCCCCTACCTATTTAACCGTTTCAATATGGTTTCGAAATGTTTTTAATTTCCCTCAAAAGGAATAACCTGTTTTATGGCCTTGCCAGGCCCTTTACCTTGAGAGTAATCCCATATGTTAATATGAGTACCTTTGTCAGGATCATAATCAACACGCCAGCCTATTTTACCATCACTTGATTGACGACCTATTACTTTTCCATTTCCAGCGCTTACCTCTAACCGACCAATCACGGGTTTAGCTCCTACAATTAGGACCCCCACCTTTTGTAGCAAGCCACTATCGAACTGCTTGCAGGCATTATAAGGGTGTATGCATTCGAACTGATGCATGTAAAACTCGGCTGGCAGGAGAAATTTTCAGGTTTATAAAGCAACGGCCCCTGCACAACCATTTACTGGGCTATGTGCAATACCCGGAGCTATCAGCAGGGTAAACGCAAAGCAATCAAATCTGTGGTTGATGGCATCGCCGCTGGCCACAGTGGCGGGCAAACTGCTGGCATTGATCTCTGCCTCCCACCACTCTGATCCCTTGTCGCCTGAATAGCGCCACCTGTTTCAACCAGAGAACACCATCAAGGCCCAACCGCTCCAGAATGGGTCCAAGTTGAGCCGGAATATTACCCCGCTTGTCGGGCCGAATAACACGGCCTGTCCGATCAACCAGCATCAGGTAGTCGGTGAAGGAATAGGGCAGTTCTTCAGGCTTCCCCTGGCTGGCAAACGGCAGTAACAGTGGTGGCAAAACCTCAGGAGCAGCAGGCTCGTCAAGGCGCTGTTTGATACTGGTGTAGTCACTCTGCTCTGGCCGATCTGCCAATGCGGCGCGTATCGGATTGAGGTCAACATACGCCATACAGGCCAACAAAGCGGATTCGGTGAGCAAAGCCTGGCTCTTGAAGCGTCCCTCCCAGAAATGGCCCTTGCAACCATCTTCCTGATTGGCCTGACGGGCCAGATTTTCATTGAGTAGCCGAATAAACCAGCTGATGGAGTGAAGCCGCTCTCGCCATTGGGTAAGCAATTGCTGCACAACAGCCAGTTCAGGCTCGCTCAACATCTCCCCCAGATACCACCGCCTGACCAAATTCGGCCACTGGAAAAGCGCCGACCAGCGCTCAGCCACCTCCCGCTCACTCCAGTTGGCCGCAGTATCTGGCTCAACCTTAAGCACCAGATGATAGTGATTGCTCATCACCGCGTAAGCACAAATGCCGATAGCAAACAGCCGCGACAGTTGCCCCAACTTGTCGACCACCCATTGGCGTCGATGCTCGTAACTCTGGCCGGAGTGGGAATCCTCTCCGCACAGAAAAGCTCGCCGCACACAGCGACTGACCACGTGGTAGTAAGGCGTATCCTGCAAGCTGATTTGACGTGAACGTGCAATGGTCATGGCACATCCCTCGACTGTGACTTCTCAAGTCAACAACAGCACTACGCCTCTGTCAAAAAGGTGGGTGTCCCAGATTTCTCAATATCGGCCTTGACCTTGTCACCACTGACCGGCGCCCCCAGCAGGGTGGCATCCCGCCCTGATGTGAGGGTCAGAGTATCGCCCGCGGTGAGGGTGGTTTCGGTATAGCGACCCGAGTTGCCCAGCTCCTTGCCCTTGGCAGCGTTGAGGTTGGCAAACACGCTGAGCCCGATACCTTCTTCGCTAACGCCCGATTACGCGTCGCTAATCGCTCGAGCTTACGGCCCTGCGGGTTTCACTGACCATGGTAACTCATTTGGAGCTCGCTCATTGGTAGTCAAGTTAAGTTGTCAGTACCCTCAGCGATAGTAGAAAAACCATAAAGGTACTCCTGCTAGCATTCCAACAAAACCAACCTTAAAATAAGTAAATAATTTACCAACAAAAAAATATAATATTTCATGTCCTCCTCCAACCCAATACCCAAGAAGGTTGAACAATACAGCCATTATAAAAAACGCAATAAACATACTCAAACACAGGTAAAGCAAAGAAATTATAGACCTAAATTTGATATTCATCATTTCTTTCCATTTTTATTTTTCAAAGCTTCACTCGACCCTTCAGTAAATAGACTGGAAGCTACAGAGTCTCCGACGTTACCCATTATCGATGGTAATGGGTGTTGCGGGACGGGTTTTGTTATGGTCCATACACCGGTCGGGGCCCACTCATACTGCTTTGATATTGGATTCAGTTTTTTGTCAAATGGTATTTTTAAAACGTTACCAGATGCATAGCCAACCGATGCGCCTGCTTTACTCAGCAGGGCTGCCATAAATGGATCATCCCCATTGATTTCTGCTTGATAATAACCGCCCGCAGCATTCCATGCCATTGTGGGGTTATATCCCTTTCCGGCTGTGATTGCCCCTACTAAACCAGCACCGAGCAGATCTGAGAGGCTCACTTTTCCGGTAGTACTATACTGGACACCTGCGCCTATACTTGCCCCCATACCCACTGCAATAAGCAGTTCCTTAGAATTATTAGCAGCATTGGTAATAATCGCTTTCCCTCCCATTAGTGCGACCGGCCAAGAGGTAGGGGTCAATACCACATCCATAACTCGATCACCTGTCGTAATATTATCCTTCAGGAATTTCAGGTCCGTCCCGTTTAGATATTTCACTATTGCTGCTGCATCCGGGTCTTTCAATTTCTTACTCAGTCTGATTTGTTGGGGATCTGCATCCATCGCAACATTGGTATTGGCCTGAATAAGCTCTTCCCAAGAGATACAGGTCACACCACCTCCAGTACAGGAGTTAGCCAGCTTTTTACTGTTTTCGTTGCTTTTATCAATGTATTTTTCAATAACTTTACTGCAGTCACCTCCGGACTTTTTGCAGTCAGATAACTCTTTATCAAATTGCCGGGACTCAGTTTCGCTTAACCAGTTATTCTCCACCACTGTCTTGCCGGTCTGGGCTCCTGCTAGTGCGCTGGCGGTGCTGTCGCCGGTGAGGCCACCCGCCAAGCCTGCTGCCAGGGTGGCAAGGGTGGAAACGGTCTCCTTCTCCGATTCAGATAGCTGGCTGGCGTTCTTCTGGTAAAGCTCGGTCGCCATCATGCCAACCAACTCGCCCGTGGCAGCACCGGTTGCACCGACCATGGCATTTTTGTTCTGAGCGGCAGCCAGAGCCCCCTGTACCAGCGCGTGGGCCATCACACGGGACGGGCCATCATCGGTTTGTTGCTTGACCATCTGCGCCAGGTAGGGGCTGGCTGCACCAGCTGCTGCCTCGGTAATGCCACCTCCCGCCAGTCCTTGCAGGGCCGCTGTCGCCGCTTGCATGCCGCGCTGGAAGTCGCTGCCCACCCCCCATTTTTCCTGCAGCGCCTTGTACGCTGGGCTGTTGGCGTATTCCTTGTCTTCGCGGGCCTGCTTCTCTGCCTTGCCCATCTTCTCGCTCACCACCAGCTGGGTCGCCTGTTGGCCCACCTCCCCAATCAGTTGCACCTCCTGCAGCTTCTCCAGCTCCCTCTTCTTGTCAAAGATGGGGGAGAGGCCATTGGCCGCCTGGCTCGGGTCACGCAACAGGGTGGTGACATCCTGTTGCTGCTGGTCGGGGCTGCGCAGTTCGATGTTGCCATTGCTGATGGCGGCAAAGGTGGTGGAGCTGGCACTGCCGCTGCGGTTGCTGCCATTGAGCAGGGTTTGCGCGCTGGGGGAGGCCGCCTTTTTACCCCCTTGACCACTGCCGCTGATACCGATGCTCTGGCTCTCGACCTTATAGTCGGCCCTGTTGTGCAAATCGCTCCAGCCCAAGGTGTTGGTGGAGAGGCGGTTGTTGGTTGGGTTGTCGCTGCCGGCCAGCACGGCGCCGTTGAGCTGGGTGTGCTCCCCCACCCGGATATCAAAGCCCTGTTTACCGGCAAAGAGCCCGGTCTGCTCCACCACACTCTGGTAGTCGCTGTTTATCTTCTGGCGATTGGCGTTGATATACCCGGAGCCGGTCATGGTGCCAAAGGTAAAGCTGCCCCCGGCCGCGATGCTGCTCTGCTTGCTCTGGTAGTGGTCGCTGTCTTGCTGGCTGGTCAGGGTCAGGTTGCGGCCGATATCGGCCTTGACCTTGTCACCACTGACCTGCGCCCCCAGCAGGGTGGCGTCCCTCCCTGATTTAAGGGTCAGGGTATCGCCCGCGGTGAGGGTGGTTTCGGTATAGCGGCCCGAGTTGCCCAGCTCCTTGCCCTTGGCGGCATTCATGTTGGCAAACACGCTGATACCGGCGCCGCCGTCGCTGAACCCGAAGCTGATACCTGCGTTCCAGCCGCTGCTGCTGTTACTGCCGCTACTCTGGCTGTCATTGATGGCCGATTGCAGCACCAGGTCGCGGGCGGCGGCCAGGGTGACGTTTTTGCCCTTGATGCCGCTGCCGGTCATCACCAGGTCGCCCGAGCTGTTGTGACTATCCCCCAGCGCCCGCACGGTGACATCGCCACCGGCGTTGAGTTCGGAGGGGAGGGCATTGCGTTCACTGCTCTGGTTATTGGACTGGCTGCGCTTGTTGCCGACCGAGATGGCAATCCCGACAAATTTCGGGTCCGGGGTGTTGGCCGGGCCCGTGCCCTGATACTCCTGATATGCCTGATAACCACTCATGGCGGCTTTGGTGCCCTGCAGGGCTTTGAGACGGCTGTTATCACTCTCTTTGGCGCTCTTGGCCGCGTCATACGCGCTTTGCGCGGCGGTGACGGCGCCACCGGTCAGCGCAATGGTCAAGCCACTGCTCTGGCTGCGGGTCTCTTCGTTGCGGGTGGCCTGCTGTTCGTCGGCACGGATAGTCACATCCTTGCCGGTCAGTGACATATCCAGCCCGGCAATCAGGTCGCTGCCTGCCACTGTCAGTTGGTTACCCGCCTCCAGGGTGACATTACCCCGGGTACTGCCGATGGTGGAGCCCGCCTTGCTTTGCGTGACATCCTGCTGGTCGGTGCTTTGTGACTGCTTGCCAATGGTAAAGCCAATCCCGCCACTGCCCATCAGGCCGCTTTTGCTAGTCTGATTGAAGTGACTCTCACTGCGGGTTTCAGTGAAGGTCCCGATATCCAGGTTATTTTTTGCCAGGATGTCGGTTTGCACATCAGAGAGCACATTGCTGCCCGCCACGGTGACATTGTGCCCCTGCAGGGCAACCTGCTGGCCTTCAAAGGTGGTGGCCAGTGCTTGCTGTTCAGTGAGGTTGTGCCGGGTGGTCGTGGTGCGGGAGCTAAACAGCCCGCGTGAGGTGGTTTTATGGGCCTCACTCAGGTTGCGGCTGGACTCGCCTGCTTGCAGGGTCAGGTCACCTTGCGCACTGGCGGCCAGCGTGCCTTGTTCACTGCTTACCGCCGCGGCGCGGGCGGTCAGGTCGCGCCCTGCCTGCAACCGCACATCGCCGGTCCCGCTTACCTTGCTACCCACCTCGGTGCGATAGCCGCTGCGCAGGTAGTTCTCGCTATTGCGGATGTTGTTTTCCTGCTCGGCGATAGTCACCGTGCCGAGGGTCAGGTCACGCCCCGCCACCAGGGCGGTTTGCCCCTGCTTGCCGCTGTTGCTCACCTCGGCCGCCAACAGGGTCAGGTCACGCCCGGCACTGGCCAGCAAGGTGCCTTTATCACCCGTCACATAGAGGCCCGCTACCCGGTCCATATTGGTGCGACTGAAATCGCTCAGCCCCGCGGTTTTGGCATCGCTTTGGGTGGTGCTGGTGAGGGTGAGGTCACGTCCGGCCTTGACCGAGAGGGCGCTCTGCGCGCCAATCACGCCACCGATATTATCGATGTCGTGGCGCGCCGTGAGCGCCACTTTGTCACCCTGGATGTTGCCGAGGTTGCGCACATTCTCGCTGGTCAACTGCACGGCCGTGCGACCTGCGATGGTGCCCGAGTTAACCAGGTCACCCTTGATATTCAAATCAACCCGATTGGCGGCCAACAGGGTACCGCTGCCATCCAGATCGCCCGGTTTGACCCGGACATAAAGTTGCGGTACCAGCGCACGGGTCACAGTGCCATCGGCCAGGGTGACATCGCGCTCGACCAGCCAGACGATATCGCTGGTCAGCTGTGCCATCTGTTCCGGGCTCAAGGCAACACCCGGGCGTAACTGCCAGGCGCGACCCACTGTCACCCCGGCATCCAGCAGGGCGCGATATTGCGTTTCGTCATCGTGGTAACCCGTCAGAAAGCGGCGACCGGTCAGCTGGGACAGCTGGTCACGCACCAGCATCTGCTCATAAAAGCCATCCCCCAGTCGCTTCTGGGTGGTGGCGGGGTCGACCGAGAGTTGCTTGAGCATGTAGTCAGAGCCCAGCCAATTGCGATAATCGGTAAAGCGCGGGTCACTCTCGACCAGATAGCCGCTGGCTGCCGGGCCTGGCTGGAACAGACTGTTATCGGGTACGGTAGTATCAGCCAACAGGGTGCGGATCACTGCCGGTGCTTGCGGGACGAGGTTATCAACCTTGTCTGATACCGTGACCGAGGGCTCATCGATTGTTGCGCCATGCACATTACCCGGGGAGGCAACCTGTTGCCCTGATACACTTGAGGGGCCATTGCTACCACCGGACGTCGCTGTTACTTCGACAATCTGACGCCCGTGCGGTGTTGTGTTAGCTGGTTGGTTGCGGCCACCGATAGTATCACCGACACCTGTGCCCGCAAGCCCTGTCACACGGTAACCACTGCTGCCGTCGGATGAATAGGAGGCTGTTTGGGCGACGTTTAATGCAATCTGTCGTGTGATGTCAGCGGGGGTGTAGGCGCCAAGGTTATCGTTGTAACGAAAAGTCCCTTTCTTGTGTCCCCTTCGTTTCCGCTTGGTGTAAGAAAACTCACTGCTTCCTTCCTCATGAATGCGGTGTATCCCGGCAGCCTGCTGATTGTGCAGATTTTGCAAATCCCCCAGTAAGGCGCCGCCCGCCAACATGTGGCTGTTGTCATTGGTCAGGTTATCTCCGCTCAGGGTGATATTGCCTCCGGCGCGGATGCGCGCCGGGTCACTTGCTTTCACCTGAGTCTCAAATTCAGAGCGAGTGACGTAAAACTTGGTATATCTCGCCAGTTTCTGGCCTGTGGCGATAACATGGTAGTTACCTCCATCACCACCATCCCAGCGAAGCTCACTCTCATCGTATTTGTTGGCCTCTCCCTCTGGCTGGATATAAATTTTGGCGGTGGGACCGGCTACTTGCACCTCCTCGGTGCGCAAATGGAGGTTACGGTTCAACAGTTGCCCGGTAGCCAGCGACAGATGGCCAAGCGACTCTATGGTGGCGCTGTCATTTTGTACCAACCCTGCGTGCCCGGTGGCTCGGTCATTGGCATCCAGGGCGCCACCGATAGCCATGTCACCCGCGCTAAATATCAGCCCATGCTCGCGGTTGGTCAGGGTCGTTGCCCCGATATCGAGCCGTTCGCGGGCTGCGATGACTGCCGCTCGCCCCCCTTCCTCGCGGTTTTGCAGGGTGTTGGCCTGAATGGCCAACTGGTTGCCGTAGATGCGCCCGCTGCCCACGTTATCCAGGGTGCCAGCCTTGATGCGGGTCTGCGTGCCATCGATAAGTCCGCGGTTGGTCAAGGTGTTGCTTGCCACTACATGCGTCGTGGTCCCTCGCAGTTGCCCGCTGGCCTGGTTATCGATATCCGCCGCCTGCACAGACAGCGAGTTGGCCTGCAGGGTGCCCCGGTTGGTCAAACGACCGGCGGTGGTTATCTCAGCTTTCCCATTGGCTGAAACGTCTTGCTCATTAATAAAATCTTGCTGCATGGTCAAGGTCAGGCCGCCCTTCGAAAGCACCCGGCCATCGCCACTGAGGCTATTGGCAACCAGATTGAAGGCCCCGCCAGAAAGCAGGGTGCCTGCGCGGTTGGCTACATTGCCAAGCGTCCCGGTCAAGGTATTCGCGGAGGTGATGTGCCCCTGGCTGTTATCCAGTGCGCCACCGCCTTGGATGGCGATGTGCTGGTCCGCCACTATTTCGCCGTTGTGGTTGTCGATATGGCGTGCGGTCAGCGTGACGCGATCCCCTTGCAGTCCCAGGGGGGAGGCATGGCTGCCCTGAGTGTCACTGTTTTGCACGGTATCTGCGTTCAGTTGCAATCCATGTCCGGCCGCCAGCAGGCCGTGCTGATTATTGGTTGTTCCTGCCAGCGCCATCTGCAGGTCCTGGCCCGCCTGTACCTGGCCATCCCGGTTATCCAGCTCCGCACCCTTGATATCGATGTGCGCCAGCCCGGTTAGCTTGCCGCTCTGATTATCCAGAGCGCAGCTTTGCACCACCACTTGTCCGTTGCCATGGATGACCCCCGCCAGGTTCAGTAGGTCGCCACTGCGTAAAGTCAGGCTGTTGCCACTGACAATGCCTCCCGCAGCACCCGAATAGCTGTTAGTCAATGCTTGACCGTGGGTATCAATATTCAGTGGCCCGGTTGATTGCAGCAGCCCGCTGTCGTTATTCAGCGCACCGCTCTTGATATCGAGTTCCCCACGCTGGCTTGCCAGAGTGCCGTGCTGGTTATCCAGTGCCAATTGCCGGGTATCTACCCGAACCTCTCTCCCGATGATGCTGCCGCCGCTATTGCCCAAACCGGCGCTGCCAACCGTGAGCAGGCCTTGCGCCTGCAATGACCCACCGCCATTGTCACTGTATCCCTGCGCATTGAGCTGCAGACTACCTTTGGCGCTGGCGATAACACCCCTGACGCGGTTATCCAGACTGCCGGCGTTGATAGTGACATCCCCCTCGCCAATCACGTTGCCTTCACGATTATCCAGACCCGCGCCAATGCCCACCACCATGGTGCTCGCGCTCTCGATTGCGCCATGGCGATTATCCATTGCCCCCGTGTTCAGGTGCAGTGGTCCTGTGCTGACAATCGAGCCCTTGGCGCTGTTATCGGCATGACCATCCACCGTTAACGCCAAGCCTTGGTGGCCTGCTGTGTGTATCTTGCCGCCCTGATTGTCCAGCGCTTGTGCTCGCACGGTGGCGCTCCCTGCTAACACCAGGGAGCCATCCGTATTGGTCAGTTTGCGTGTCACATTGAGCTGGTTCTCTCCGGTACCCGCAGACAGGACTGTGCCCAACTGGTTGAGCAATTCCCCGGTCGACAGCTGTAGCGTGCCATTGGTGGCCAAGCGCCCGGCGTGGTTATTAAGGGTATCGTGCGCCCGGATATTCATCTGCTCACTGCCAGTGGCCATCACGCTACCGCCTGCCGTGAGCAGCTGGTCGGTCTCTATCTCCACTTGTCGAGCTTGTGTTGTGCTCTCTTTCAAATCGGTATGGTGTCCCTTCACACTCAGAGCACCATTACTGACAATCTTGCCTTTGGGGCCGTTCAGGATATCGGTTTTGAGGGTGAGGGCGCCGTCGCCTGCATGTTCAATGGCCCCGTCGCTGTTATCGAGCGTTTTGGCCGTTACCTGCATGTCACCCTTGGCCGCCAGCAGGCCATGCTGGCTGTTATTCAGGGTGCCGCCCACGGTGAGCTGAAGCGCCCCGTCTTTGGTCGCAGCTATTTCACCGCCCTGGTTGGCAAGTCCACTGGACGTGATGGTCAGCGGACCGGCCGCCAACAGCTTGCCTGCCTGATTATCGAGGGTGTTGCGGACAGTAAGTTGCAGCTCGCCGTTGTGGGCAACCACTGTACCACCGGCGTTATCAAGCGAGCCGGTATCAAGGGCGATACGCTGCGCCGAGGTGGTGCCTTGCGCCAGATTGACCGACTCACCCTTGATGCTCAGAGCACCGTTACTGACGATCTTGCCTTTGGGGCCATTCAGGGTATCGGTTTTGAGGGTGAGGGCGCCGTCGCCCGCATGTTCGATGGCCCCTTCGCTGTTATCTAGGGTGGCGGCGGTGACACT
The DNA here is from genome assembly GCF_040908505.1 of Aeromonas sp. R1-2. Lineage (NCBI taxonomy): Bacteria > Pseudomonadati > Pseudomonadota > Gammaproteobacteria > Aeromonadales > Aeromonadaceae > Aeromonas > Aeromonas sp. R1-2. The sequence goes on from NZ_JBFODU010000061.1 coordinate 13,557, forward strand.
TATGCCCTCTTTGGCAGCCACCAGCCCCTGCAGGCTGTTGTCGAGGGTGGTGGTGACAGCCAGTGTCATGGCGTCCTCGCCAGATACCAGCTGACCGCCCTGATTATCGAGGGCATTGGCGGTGACGTTCACCGGTCCGTTGGCCAGCAACTTGCCACCCTTGTTGGTCACCGCGCTACGGGCGGTGAGGTGCAAAGTGCCGCTGTTGGCCACCAGAGTGCCCGCACTGTTATCCAGCGTGCCGGTGTCGATGGTTATGTGTTTGGCCGAGGTGTTGCCCTGCGCCAAGGTGAGAGTGTCACCGGTTAGCAGCAGATTGCCGTTGCTGGCAATCTTGCCCTGGGTACCCTGCAACGTGGTGGTATTGAGCGTCAGCGCGCTATTGCCCGCATGCTCAATCGCTCCGTGGCGGTTATCGAGCTTGTCCGCCTCAATCTTCAGGTCGCCCTGACTGGCTATCTGGCCACCGTCACTATTATCAAGCCCATGGCTTACCGCCAGGGTGCTAAGGGCGTTGCCACTGGCGCGTATGGTTCCCCCCTTGTTGTCCATGCTCTCGGCCTGCAGGTCAATGCTACGGGCCTCCAGGGACGCCTTGCGGTGGTCGGTCTTGCCCAGACGCAAGGTGGCAACGCCCGGGGTCGATATATGGCCACCCGAACCTTGAAGCTCGCCAGCGCGGAGGATGAGGCCTGCGTCACCGGTGTGTTGTAAGGTGCCATCGGCATTGACCAGCATCCCGACATCCAGCGTCAACGCCTCGGCATTGCTTGCCAACGTGCCATGACTGTTATCCAGCGAGTTGGTCACAGCAAGCTGTGTCTGCTGGTGACCGGCATGTTGCAGCAAGCCCGACCGGTTGTTCAGCGTGTCAGTCGACAGCGTCAGGACACCAGCCGCATGCAGCTTTCCCCCCTCATTATTTAACTGACCCAGCGCCAGGTGGGTAGCATCGTTCACCCGCAGCGCACCTTGACGGTTATCCAGATCGCCGCCAGTCACGGTCAACTGCGCGACCTCCAGTACCCCCTCTCGGTTATCGACCGACCTGGTGTCCAGGGTCATCTCGCCGCCTGCGAGCAGGCGGCCGCCATCGTTGTTGAGCGTATCTGTGATATGGAGCTCACCCTTCGCGAGCGTCGCTGCTGCGGGTTGATGGTCTGGTGTCCCGCCTTGTGCGCTATTGTCACCGTGGCTGGGCTGGGGCGGGAAGGTACCAGCACCGTCACTTCCTTGATCTAACGGACCACCCTGCTCCGACTGGGGAGTGGGGGATGTCATGGTGCTACCGAGTTTTCCTTCACGGTTACGGGTGTGGGCCGTTTGCAACGTCAATCCTTGCTGCCCCGTCTGCTCAATCATCCCCTCCCGGTTGGTGAGCGACTGCGCATGCACCGCTACCCGACGCGCATTTATCTTTCCCTTGCTGTTATCCACATCTTGCGGGGTGGTGACGAACAACTCACGCTGCGCGCTGAGTGTGCCGCTATTGGCGATGCCACCTTGAGCCTCGAGTCGAACATCGGTCATGGCTTGCAGGGGGCCACTGTTTTCCAACCGACCGTCGGCCGTGACCACCAACTCTCCCACTTGTGCGCCGAGGGTACCCGCATTACGCACACCGACACCGTGCTCGGTACCCACCATGACAATCTTTTGTGAGTACATGCCGCCCAATGCCCCCACATCCAGGGCAAAGGCTGGTTTTTCCCCCTTGGCCTCTTGTTGAGTCACGGTAGTCTGGTCTGCACTCACCTCGTTAACGCCGGTGGTCACGTGCAATTGTTTGGCCCAAATCCCCGCATTTACCTTGACCGAGCGCGCAATCACATCGGTGTAATCTGTACTGCTGGCATCCAGCCCTTTGCCTTGTACCTCGATAGCCCCGCCCTTGACCCGGTAGCCCTCTAATGCACCATCACGCATGACTGGCGTACCGGTTGTCAGCGTTGCGCGTTGGGTGTTGATAAATCCGCAACCCTCACAGGTAATACCCGCCGGATTGGCAATCACCACTTGGGCGCGATCACCAGCGACTTCCAGGTACCCCTGCAAACGGCTGGGATCACTGGCATTGACTTCATTGAGGATGATGCGAGCCGTACCTTTGGCCAGCCAAGGGTTGCCCTGTACCCAACCGCCCAGTTGGGTTTGGGTATTGGTACGCGAGTTGTTGAGAATAGCGCCTTGTTGCTCGACATCGAACTGTTGGTAGGTGTTGCGTGATACGCCTGCCGCGCTGGGCGACTGGATATTGACTTGCGGCACCCCGTTGGCCGTCTCCAGTACGGTGGGCTGCTGAGCACCCGGGGCGGTCGGGTCGGCCACAATTTGGGCCCGGGCGGGAAGCGTAATGCTGACCAGCCCCAACGCCAGCGCACTGGCAAAAGCCACGGGGCGCATGCTGGCAACGCAGCGTGCACCGGTTGCTGTGGCCACACGTCCTGTACTGCTACCCCGTCGGCGGGCGATGTCAGGAACCACCTGCAGCAAGCCTAATGAGCGGTTGAAAACAATCCGATAGCAGTGCTTGTTCATGATGCCAATCCCTTAATGTCGTGCAATCTTCAGTAAGACCAATTCACGTTAAACCCGGTGGTCAACGCACTGCTCTGAAATCCTTCCGGTTTATGCAGCGGCCCGCCAACAAAGAGGTCCCAGGCAAACCCGGACATTCCACCCCGCAGACCAATCACGGCCCCAGCGAGGTCTCGTCCATTTAACCAACGGGTTGAATTACCACCGACATGGCCGTAATCCGCCCCCAGATAGACCGATTGGCCAGCACCCAGCGCGAGCCCCAGCTCATTGCGCCATACCCAACCGTGCTCACCCATCAGGGTCAGCTCGCCATCAAAGCCACGCACGCTGTAACGCCCGCCAATGGAAAAGCGATCTTGAGGGACGAGCGGAGTCCGGTCCCACTGGGTGCGGACGTTACCGGTGTAGCGAAGTGATTGGGTTCCTACCGTAAACGGGGTCATCAGTTCCACATCGGCAGTGATGAGCGCCATGCGGGAGGTGCCTTCCCCGAACAGTTCTTCGGGGGCCGCCATGGCGTCAAATGCCCCGGTCCCTCGCCGATAACCCAGATTGCCATCCAGAGTCGAGGCCCCCAGATATTCACGGTGGGTCAGCCCCAGAGTCCATCCCCCGGTGCGACGGCGTTGCACCTCGACCTCAGTGTCATCAATAAAGTTGTCAGAGCGCCGCTTCCAGCCACTGATGTAGGCCCCGCTCTTGCGCACCGCATCGCGATACAACAGGCGCGACAGTTTGACCTCGGCGTTATCGCTGGTGCCTCTGTAGACATAGTGCTGGCGGGCACCCGCCACGGTTTGGCGGTACTCATAGCCGCTCAAGGTAGTACCCAGTGACCAGTAGCTGTAAGGCACGCTGAGGTGAGCGGTATAGCCCTGGGTGCCCTTGCTGTTGCCATTGAACACATCGTGATTGAAATTGACATAAAGCAGGTCGTTCAGCGCCAGCAGGTCATCTAGCGAGAGGGTGAGACTGCCCTGCATTTTTCCGGTAGCCTTGCTGCCTGAGTCATCGAGTGACGCACTCACCCGCACTGGGGGCAAGCGCTGCTTCCAGGCAATGACTAGGTCGCTTTCACCTGGTTGGGCATCGTCCCCTTGCGCCGGTGTGATTTGAATATCGGCCTCCACGGTGGGCAGCCGTTTGAAGTTTTCGAGGGCTTGTTCAATGTCGCGCAGATTAAGCAAATCCCCCCGTCTGGCGGGCACTGCATTGCGGGCGGTGGCCCGTGACGGGGTACCGGGCGCAAACAGGATATGGCGGATACGCCCCGCTACCACCGTCAATGTCAAGGTGCCTTGGGTCAAATCCTGGGGGGCCGCCAGCACCCGTGTGGTGACAAACCCGCGCGCCACCATGGCGTTTTGCAACTGGCTCATGACCATGTTGATGCCGGTGGTGCCAAGGCAGCGCCCTTTGGCTTGCGCGACCTCTGACAACACCCAGGCAAAGGCTGGCGCATCGACGCCGGTCAACAGAATGTCATTGATGACAAAGCAGGGGGATTCATGGGCGGGATAGTGCGGTGTGGTCCCGGTGGATAGCGTAGGCAAGCGAATATCGGGCGCGATCTCTTGCTGCTCACGTAATATTCGCTCTCGCTCATGTTGCCGTAAAATCTCTTGTGCAGCGCGGTTTTCAGCATGGCATTGTAGCGACAATAACAAAAGCGACATGACATAGATGGTCTTGGCGTGACAAACACCAGGTATATTGGCAATAAACATAATTAACTTCTGATTTAAATACGGTGCATACTAAATAACTGTTCCGAATAGTAGATCACTGGAGGAAGGGAACTCAGTCCAGTTTGTGCGATCTGATTAGTCGCCAAACAAAACAAGCCACA
>NZ_JBFODU010000007.1:0-43030 GCF_040908505.1 Aeromonas sp. R1-2
GCGTTGAAATACAGAACCCCCGATGCGGTACATAGGGGGTTCTGAGTAGAGAAATGTTAGTTGAAAATGTGTAAACCTATTTCAGGACTAGACAAAGAAAAAGCGCGCCTGCCGGTCGGCAGTCGCGCTTTGCTTACTCTCTCGGAGTTATCCCACCCTTGGCAAGGTGGAATTCAACCCGGGGGCGCCGAGCCATCCCCCGAGCTCAATAAGCTTCAGTTCCCATTTCAAGCGCGAAATTCTAATCAGCGGCAATCGATTCAAATGTGAGCGGAATGGCAAAAAAACCATCTAGTTTCAACAAGATAACGTTTTCAGACTGAATCTTCGATCCGGCTCACAGACCTCGTGACCATTTGGCCTCATATCTGGAAAACGGCAGTCACGGGGTCAGAAAAGCAATGTCTGATCAAGTGGATAGACAAGGAGTAAACAATGAAACGGATTGAAGAGCAGGCAAGACGACTCGATCAGGAGTATCAGGCGATCGGGCAGCTGTTCGACCAGTTCTGCCAGCAGGCGGGCGCCCTGGCCGAGCAGTATCACTTCTTCAACTGGCCCGATTATGAAGACTCGCCCCCGCTGAGCCGCGCCTTCACCCTGCTGGGGGAACCCCGCGAACTGCGGCTGCGCTGTCAGCCCGGTGAGCGATCCGCCCTCAATGGCCTGATCCAGGTGGTCTCGGAGGATGGCACCATATATGCCAGCCTCGGATTTCGCGTCGATGGTCAGCTGCTGCTGGAGTCCGGCAAGCTGCTGGACAACCCGCCCGGACTGCTGCTCAAGTTGCTGCTCGGCGCTGTGTGGCAACACAAGCCCCAGGATGAGATCACCGGGCAGCCGCACTGAACCATCAGTGATGTAGAGATAGCCCTTTTCAATTCATCTGCGCTATCCGTCAGGCGGCGTGGCTGTGGCCCAGCTTGCTGTCCAGTTCGGTCAGCTTGGCCTCCATCCGGGCGCGGCAGGTATCGGAGAGATCGCGAATGCCGCTGGCACCGTGCTCCTTGCTGCAGACCGGCGCCATCACTTCCACCAGCACTTCGCCGTTGTCCCAGCGATTGAGGTCGACCTGACCGAAGTAGCTGGAGCAGACGATGGGCACCACGGGCACTTCAGCCTGCACCGCAGTGTGGAAAGCGCCCGCCTTGAACGGCAGCAGGCCACGCCCCTGGGAGCGGGTCCCTTCCGGGAACATCCAGATGGAAGTGCCACGGTTCTTGATGCGATCCACCACCTGACCTATGGTGCCGATGGCACGGGAGCGGTTGGAGCGGTCGATCAGCACGTTGCCGGAGAGCCAGAAGATAAGGCCGAACAGCGGCAGCCAGAGCAGGCTCTTCTTGCCCACCGCCACCACACCGGGCTGCACAGCACCGGTCACGGTGAAGATGTCGAAGTTGCTCTGGTGGTTGCAGACGTAGACCGCCGGGCCGACCGATTTGACCTCGTCGGCCACCGTCACCTTGACTCGCAGCCCGATCAGCGGGCAGACCGCGTGATACATGCGGGCGAAGACATAGACGTTGTTGGGATGGCGCGGACGAACCAGACAGAGCAGCAGGCCGAACAGGAACCAGAAAATGAGCAGCAGACCAAGCAGCAGCACACGGGCAATTTTGAGCATCGAACACCTCGAGTTTTAACTCGGCGCAGTATACTGATCCCCCTTTTAGCGAACAAGCGTTCGCCAAACAGAACCGACCACCCTCCCCGTCGCGCCACCCACCGTACTGCTCATCAATACGCCGCCGACTTGCCCCACCCGCCATTGGTCGTTAGGATGGCCCCATCTTGATGGACGGGGCGAACATGATGTTGCAACAACGGGTAGCGAAACATCTCCTGCTGCTGGTCTGCCTGCTGGTGCTCAATTGCGCGGCCCAGCCGCTGGCCAGGCTTGCCCTGCTCGATCACGCCCTCAGCTGTCAGGCACTGCCCGTCCCAGGCTCGGCAACGGATCAAGAGGATGCCAAACCGGCCAGCCCGCAACCCACCAGCTGCCAACTCAACGGCAAGTGGCTAAGTGCCGCCACCCTGCTCTGCGTCGAACAGCTCTTCTTTGCCGTGGCCGTGCTGATCGCCCTGCTGACCCCCCTTTGGCGCTACACACCGCCACTGCCCCCTCCCAGAGTCATCTCGCCGCCCGAGCGGCGTCTGCACCTCACCCTGTGCGTCTGGCGGGAATGAGTTCGGCAGCGTTCTTTCGTTAGCTGTCACTCATTTTTGCGAGACCAAAAAGATGTCGAATCTCTTCAAGACGGCCCTGCTACTGGGCGGTCTGCTGTGGCAATCCATGGGATTGGCCAGCGACACGGGCTGGCTCACCAGCCCACAGAATGATCACGCCCGGGTACGGCTGCAGGCCGACCGCAGCACGGCAGATCAGACCCGCATCCTGCTCGATGTCGAGCTGGAGTCAGGCTGGAAAACCTACTGGCACAGCCCGGGAGAAGGGGGCATTGCCCCCCAGATCCTGTGGGACGAGCCGGTCGGTGCCTTTCAGTGGCGCTGGCCGGTGCCACGTCACTTCGAGGTAGCCGGGCTCAGCACCCAGGGTTATCAGGGGGACGTGACCTTCCCTCTGAGCCTCAACTATCCCGCTGGGCAACCGCTCAAGGGAACTCTGCGCCTCTCCACCTGCAGCAATGTCTGCATCCTGACCGACTTCCCCTTCACCCTCGCGGTGGATGGGCGAGCGCCAGCCGACTTCGATTTTGCCTGGGCGAAGGCGATGAGCACCCTGCCCCAGCCGCTGCCTGCCGAGACCCGGATCGAGCTCGGTTATCAGCACAACCAGCTGCAACTGCGCGCCGAGCGAGCAGAGGGCTGGCAATCACCAGCGCTCTTTATCGACGCTCTGGAGGGGGCCGAGTTTGGCAAACCGGCGCTTGAGGTCGAAGGCAACACCCTGATCGCCCGGGTACCGGTGAGCGACGGCTGGCAGGGGGATGCGCCGGATCTGCGCGGCCAATCCCTCGGCCTGCTGCTCACCAGCGGCGAACAGGCGTTGCAGGGCAAGGGGACGATCGGCGCGCCACTCGCACTGCCCAACCAGAGCCATTCGCTGTTCTGGTTGCTGGGAGCCGCGCTGCTCGGCGGCCTGATCCTCAACCTGATGCCCTGCGTGCTGCCGGTGCTGGCGCTCAAGCTGGGAACTGTGTTGCAACATCAGGAGCGTGAACAGGGAACGGTGCGCAAGCAGTTCCTCGCCGCCAGCGCCGGGATCATCACCTCCTTCTGGGTGCTGGCCGCCATGAGCAGCCTGCTGCGCGCCACGCAAGGGGCCGTCGGCTGGGGCATCCAGTTCCAGAGCGCCGGTTTTATCGGCTTGATGGTGCTGGTCACCCTGCTGTTTTGCGCCAACCTGTTGGGGCTGTTCGAGATCCGCCTGCCCAGCGCCCTCAGCACCCGCCTCGCCACCAGCGGCGGCAACAGCCTCGGCGGTCACTTCCTGCAGGGGAGCTTCGCCACTCTGCTGGCGACCCCCTGCTCGGCCCCCTTCCTCGGTACCGCGGTGGCCTTTGCGCTGGCGGCGCCGCTCGGCCAGCTCTGGCTGATCTTCACGGCATTGGGAATTGGCATGAGCCTGCCCTGGCTGCTGGTGGCAGCCCTGCCAAGGCTCGCCCTCTGGTTGCCGAAACCAGGGCGCTGGATGAACCATCTGCGCATCCTGCTCGGCCTGATGATGCTGGGCTCCAGCCTCTGGCTCACCAGCCTGCTCGACAACCATCTCGGCAGCTATGCCACCGGCTGGCTGATGGTTGCCATCCTGCTGGCACTGCTGGCTGGCATCATCTGGCGTTACGGCATGCGCGGCTTCACGCTGGCGATCGCCCTCACAGCCCTGATTGGCAGCCCCCTGTTGCTGAGCGGCGCCTTTAGCGCGCAGGGCTCGGCCAGCGTTGACAAGGTGGTCTGGCAGCCGCTCTCCGAACGCGCTATCACAGATGCGCTGGCCCAGAACAAGCGGGTCTTTATCGATGTCACCGCCAACTGGTGCGTCACCTGCAAGGCCAACAAATACAACGTGTTGCTGCGCGATGAGGTACAACAGGCCCTCTCGGCCCCGGATGTGGTGGCCCTGCGCGGCGATTGGAGCAAACCAAGCGACACCATCGCCGCCTTCCTGCGTAAGCGGGGCGCGGCGGCCGTCCCCTTCAACCAGATTTACGGCCCGGAGTTGCCGCAGGGGGTCACGCTGTCACCCCTGCTCGACAAGGACGATCTGCTGACCACATTGCACAAGGCTGGCCTGCTTCAGGCTGGCACCACCCGATTTTAAGGAGCAACCATGAAACCGACTCTTAGCGCCCTGATCCTGCTGGCCTCCCTTTCCGCAACCCTGCTGGCTCCGGCCCTGCACGCCGCCCCCTTCACCCCGGAGCAGGAGGCGCGCATCAAGGAGCTGATCCGCGAGACCCTGATCGCCAATCCCAAGATCCTCGACGAGGCCGCCGAATCCTGGGAGAAGCAGAACGCGGCAGCCCAGGAGGCGCAGCTTGGCAACTTCATCAAGGGCAACAAGGATGTGCTGTTCAACAGCGCCACCAGCCCACGTCTGGGAGCCAAAAACCCCAAGCTGACGCTGGTGCTGTTCACCGACTACAACTGCCCCTACTGCAAGCAGTTCGATCCCCAGCTGACCAAGCTGCTCAAGGCCTATCCGGACGATCTGGGGCTGGTGATCAAGCTGCTGCCGTTCAAGGGGCAGACCTCCGCCAAGGCGGCCCAATACAGCCTGACCCTGTGGCAGCAAGATCCCGCCCGCTTCCTCACCCTGCACGACAAGCTGATGAGCAAGCAGGGGATGCTGACCGAGGCGGACATCAACAAGGCGCTGGCCGCCACCGGCAACACCGCGCTCAAACCGACCGCCAAGGCGACCGAGGAGCTGCGCAACAGCCTGCGCATCGGCACCATTCTGGGGGTACAGGGCACACCGGCGACGCTTATCGGCAACCAGCTGGTGCCGGGCGCCATCCCCTATGAGGAGCTGGAGCAGCTGGTGAAGGCCGAACTGGCCAAGCAGGGGTAAGCGATGACTACCAACCCTCAACCCCGCTGGCGCCGCTGGGGCAAGGAGGCGCTCTGGCTGCTGCTGATGGCGCTGGTCATCTCGATCCTGCTCGATCTGTGGCGCAGCCCGACCCTGCCAGAGGGGGCGATGAGCGCCCCCGTCACCCTGCAGGATGGCAGCAGCACGGATCTCGCTACCTTAAGTCAGGGCAAGCCGCTGCTGGTCTACTACTGGGCCAGCTGGTGCGGTGTCTGCCGTTTCACCACCCCGGCCGTGCAACAGCTCTGGCAGGAGGGGGAAAACGTGCTGACGGTGGCGCTGCGCTCCGGCAATTCGGAGCAGTTAGCCAAGGGGATGAGCAAGAAGGGGCTCACCTTCCCGACCCACAATGACGAGTCGGGAGCGCTGGCCGCCAAGTGGCAGGTAGGGGTCACCCCGACTTTCCTCGTTATCAAGGATGGCAAGCTGGTGAGCAGCACCACCGGCTGGAGCTCGAAGTGGGGCTTGCAACTGCGGCTCTGGTGGGCGTCGCTCTAGCCACGCAACTTCGTTGCCTTTAACAGGGCCATCCCACCGGATGGCCCTTTTTTATGCCGACATTTTTATCCCGACATCAGACGGGGAGCTGCATCCCGCGCACCTGAGCCAGCAGGGCGGTCACCGCCGCCGATCGCAACGCATCCGGGGCGTAGCAGAGCCCCACCCGCCGCTTGAAGGAAGAGGCCGCCAGCTCGGCGACGGTACAGCCGGGCGGACAAAGCGAACGGGGCAACCAGGCAATGCCTGCACCGGCGGCCACCATAGTCGCCGCCAGTCGCAGCGACCCAGCCCGCCGTGGATAGAGGGGCGCCTGATTACCGAGGATGGCGATCAGCCGCAGATGGGAATCGTGGCGCGGGCAGGTGACCCAGGGCTCGTCCGCCAACGCTGCCGGGGTGAGCGCCCCCTTGCCCGCCAGCGGGTGGTCCGGCGGTAGCACCAGCACGAAATCCTCTTCCAGCAGGGGGATAAAGAGCTCGTCGCCACAACGCAGGGATTCACAGCCCAGCCGCACATCGCCACAGCAGCCCTCCTCCAGAGTCAGCAGGATCTCCTCGTGGGCGAGCGCCCCTTGCACCAGCGTCCCCACCACGCCATCGCCAAGGTCTGCCTCAATCCCCACCGTCAGCTCGAGGCAGGGGGAGGTTTCACGAAACTCGCGGGCGAGGGAGTCGGTATCGGCGATCAGCCGCTTGGCGCGGGGATAAAGCCGGTGCGCCGCTTCGGTTCCCTCCACCCCGCGCGCCTGCCGCACAAAAAGGGTCACCCCCAGCTCATCCTCCAGCCTCTTGATGGTGGTGGAGAGGGTGGGCTGGGTAATGAAGAGACGGGTAGCGGCCGCCGTGATGTTGCGCTCCTCGAAGACAGCGACAAACGCACGCAGGGTTCGCACATCCATAGAATTCACCTATACCAGACAGTCATAAAAGCCATTTTTCACGGCGGCACGGGGCAAATATAGTGGTCAACCTGCCACAAGGCATCCCAATTTTCTATATCAGCGTCTATCAACACAGCCAGGAGCCATCATGCGCCATCTCTCTGTCATCGGCCTCGGGGCCATGGGCTCCGCCCTCGCCACCACCTTGCTCAAGGCGGGCCATCCGGTCACCGTCTGGAATCGCAGCGCCGCCAAGGCCGCACCGCTGCAAGCGCTGGGAGCGACTCTCGCCCCCTCGGTTGGCGCGGCTATTGCCGCAAGCGATATCACCCTTGTCTGCGTCGATAACTACGCCGTCAGCCAGCAGTTGCTGGACGAGGCGAGCGACGCCGTGGCGGGCAAGCTGCTGGTGCAGCTCTCCACCGGCAGCCCGCAGGGGGCCAGAGCGCTGGAGAGCTGGAGCCACGCCCGCGGCGCCCGCTATCTGGATGGCGCCATCCTCTGCTTCCCGGATCAGATCGGCACCACTGATGCCAGCATCATCTGCTCGGGGGCCAACACCACCTTTAGTGAGGCCGAGCCGGTGCTGCGCCTGCTCGCCCCCACCCTCGACCATGTGGCCGAGGCGGTGGGCGCCGCCGCGGCGCAAGATTGTGCCGTCGCCGCCTACTTTGCCGGTGGTCTGCTCGGTGCTCTGCACGGCGCCCTGATCTGCGAGGCGGAAGGACTACCGGTGGCCAAGGTGTGCGCCCAGTTCAGCGAGCTCTCCCCCATTCTCGGTGGCGATGTGGCCCACCTTGGCAAGACGCTGGCGAGCGGCGATTTCGATCACCCCTACGCCAGCCTGAAAACCTGGAGCGCCGCCATCAGCCGCCTCGCCGGTCATGCCACCGATGCCGGGATCGACAGCCGCTTCCCGCGCTTTGCCGCCGATCTGTTTGAGGAAGGGGTGGCGCAAGGGCTTGGTCAGCAGGAAGTGTCGGCCCTCATCAAGGTGCTGCGGGCGCGCAATGGAGCGGCACTATGAACGGTAAACAAATCGCACTGGTCACCGGCGCCGCTGGCGGGATTGGCCGCCAGCTCTGCATCGGGCTGGCCGAAGCGGGTTATCGGGTGATCGCCACCGATCTGGCTCCTCACGCTTTCGACCATCCCGAAATCCACTTTCACCCCCTCGACTTGCGCGATGAGCAGGCCATCGTGCGGCTCTTTGCCGAGGTTAGCGCGCAGCATGGCGGCATCCATCTGCTGATCAACAACGGCGCCATCAGCAAGTTCCACACCCGCTTCGAGGAGCTGAGCGCAGCCCAGTTCGATCAGGTGATGACGGTCAATGTGCGCGGCGCCATGCTCTGCGCCCGCGCCTTTGTGCAGGCCAACCGCGGGTTGCCCTATGGCCGTATCATCAATATTGCCTCCACCCGCTGGCAGCAGAACGAGCCGGGTTGGGATGCCTACGGCGCCTCCAAGGGGGCGCTGGTCGCTCTCACCCAGTCCCTCGCCAACTCGCTGGCCGACTACCCCATCACGGTCAATGCTATCAGTCCGGGCTGGATCCAGGCGGAGGATTACCACACCCTGACCGAGGCGGATCATCGCCAACACCCGAGTGGCCGAGTCGGGCGCCCCGACGACATCACCCGCGCCTGCCTCTTTCTGGCGGATCCCCAGAACGACTTTATCAACGGTGCCAATCTGGTGGTCGATGGCGGGATGAACAAGAAGATGATCTACCACACCTCAGCCTCCTTCTGGGAGGAGTAACCCCTGCGGCGGCAGCCCGATTTGCGCTGCCGCCGCCATCTCACCCCCACACTCGCCCCTGACCATTTTTTCATCGCCTTCCCGTGCCCGCCCCTTGCACTGGCCAGACCGACTGGCAACAATAGACGCTCAACTGACACCTCTTCATCTCGCCCGTTAATTGATCGCCCAACTCATCGCGTTGGCGGGTTGTTTCCGTTAAAATGACGGGTTTTTGCCGTGCCTGGTTTGCCAATCCCCACCATCAGGCACTCGCAGCGTGAATCCTATGATGCCAGTGATGCAGGATCTGCCATGAACAACTACTTTCGGGTGCTGGGCGTCAAGTCCAACGCCAGCGAAAACGACATCAAGAAAGCCTATCGTCGGCTGTCGAACCAGTACCACCCCGACAAGCTGCACGGGGCCAGTGAAGAAGAGAAAGAGCAGGCAGCCATCAAGCTGCACCAGGTAAAGCAGGCCTATGAAGTGCTGTCCGATCCGAAACAGCGAGCCGCCTTTATCAAGGATTTCAACAACGTCATCGTGACCGACCCCGCCTCCGCCATGCAGGAGATGTGGGATCAGTTCTACCCCTGAAACAGCAGGCAGAAAGAGCAACTATGCAAAAGAGATGGGACCAGGCGCGGCTCAAGTCGCTGCAAAGCGATGCCAGCGAAAACATCGAATCCTACCGGGATCAGGACGACCCCAAGGGGCTGGAACAGTTCACCGACCAGATGAAGAGCCTGCTGCTGGCCGATATGAGCATGCTGGAGTTTATGCCCGAGTATCTGCCGCTGGCCCTCTATGGCCGGGTGCAGTTCCCGGCCAAGGCCAAGTCGCAGTGGAACAAGTGGCTCGCCAGCGGCGAGCAGCCAAGCTGGGACGAGTTCAAGGTGAGCGTCGGCTTCAACAACGCCGCCCTGCCGCTGGTCAAGGCAGTGCGGGCCCAGAGCGAAGATCAGCTGATGGAAGCCTGCGCCGTGCTGTTCCTGCTCGACAACCCGCTGCCGCGCGGCAGCCACCGCGCCGATGACGACTATGAGCTGCGTGATGAAGAAGATGAAGACGGGGAAGATGCCGACGCCGACTACCATGGCGGCAGTGACCGCTATGGTGATGACGACGGCGATCAGGATATGTACGACGAAGTCCGTTTCTAATTGGGGCAAGGCATGAGCAATAGTCTGATAGAAATTACCGCCATCGAGATCAAAGAGCTGGCCGTTATCGAGCCGAAGCAGGCCAGCGAGAAGTTCGAGCTGATCGCCAAGACCATGTCTGACGACCAGCTGGCAGAAGTGATTGAAAACATTGATATCGTGACCCTGACCCAGATTAACGGCCAGCACGATATCTCCTTCCCCTCCATCATCTCCGAGCTGATGACCCCGGAGCGGATCCGCGACATCGTCTGCCAGCAGCCGCTCTACTGGGAAGAGGCGATCAAGAACAACGCCGACGAGCTGCAACAGCACACCTTCGACTTCCTCAACTACCTGATCCGCACCCAGGATAGCGAAGCCAAGCAGCGCGAGATCCTCGAGTGCGTGGCCGAAGATCCGGCCGGTCTCTTCTACCTCGCCATCCCCTTTATCGAGTTCTATCGCGGCGATCGCTATGAAGAGGACGAAGGCTATCGCGACGTGCTGCATGCCGAAGAGGAAGATCTCGAAGAGTCCCTGCGCTACAGCGAGCGCCAGCAGAGCGAGGATGTCCACGACTACGCGCTGGACGACCCGCGCAGCCTCTTGATGCTCATTCGCGAGCTGGCCCCCGAGGTGGAGAAAGCCATCAAGGCGCTGCTGCGCAACGAGCACTCCACTTGGGACGGCATCATCAACAAGTTTGCCGCCGAGCTGGTGATGCAGGCCAAAGAGAAGAACAAGGTCGAGGAAGACGAGTACGGCGACGTCGACGACATGTTCAGCTTTCTGGATTAAGGAGCCCATTCATGCAGTTAGTCATTCGCGATGCCAACCAGGGCCCCTTTCTGACTCAGGTGCTGCGCTTTGGCCGCGACAACGAACTCTTGAGTCAGCAGCAGCTGGCCGCCATCAAGGGCAAGGCGGTGCTGATGAGCCTCAAATTCGCCGACAAGTACTACAACAAGTACAAGATGCACCTGCTGGAGCAGGCGGCCCACGACGTCATCGGCGTGGTGAGCCTCGGCCTGCAGGAGCTCTCGGCGCGGGATCCGGCCAAGGCACTGGCGCTGCTGCAGGCGCCGGAAGGCCCCATCAAGCCGTTCCAGAAGGGCTGGTCGATGCTCATTACCGTCAGCCCCAAGCAGGCTGGCAACAGCCTCTACGGTGACGTGGATGCCCGCCTGCTGGACAAGATCTCGAGCCCGCCCGATGTGGAGGAGTGGCAAGGGTGGCAGGAGTACGAGAAGGCGCTGACCGAGCACAACAAGAGCCGCCTGATGGAGCTCATCGACCAGCACTTTTTCGCCTGCGAAAGCGACCACCCCACCATGGAGGACAAGCTGGCCGAAGCACTGCTCTACCGCATCCTCTGCGGCAAGGGCAGTGGCGCCGCCCCGCTCAAGGTGAAGCAGGATCTCAAGCGCAAGCTGGCGCGGGAGATTGAGCTCGACGAGGGCTGGTATGACACCGACTACCTCGCCGCCCAGCTGGCCCTGATGCTGAGCGCGCTACCCGCCGACATGGCCGCCGCCCTGCGTCAGGAGCTGAGCCCGGGCTTTGTGCCCAATCTGCTCCACACCCTCGGCTTTGTGCGCCAGTACCAGCTGCTGCAAAAAGAGAACGCCTCGCCGGAGAAGCTCGATAACATCGAGATGCGTGCCGGTCTCAAGCACCCGCTGCTCGGCTGGCCGCTCTACCACAACTTCTAGGGCGCGCTTCGCCGCCTCTTTTGTTGCCCCCCATGTGGGATGACCCAACGCCCGGCCTGCCGGGCGTTGTTATATCTACGTCATCAGCCCCACGATTGACCTAACAAATCGGGATGCAACCAGTTCTGATGGCTTCATTCAAACCTTGTTCGCAGCTATACTGCGCCCCTGATTCAGGGCTGAATAAACCGGTCATAATACAGGTCAGATTTTTATGCTGCTGCCACTTTTAATGCTTATCAGCGCCAATACTCCGCTACTGTCAGATACCCGCCTTTATCGAGAAGTTGCCAATAATTGTAAAAAGGTAGATTTGGAAAATTGGCAACATCCGACCAGAAAGGTATTACTGGAACGAGGCGTTATATTAAAAAAAGTCGAGTTATGTAACGATGGCAAATATCCAATCTATCATGTTCGACTCCCGTATGACCCAGCTGGGCAGACTCAAGATTATTTCAATCCACTCTATGTGGCCATGTACGGAGCCAACGGAAAATGGCCATATGCCATGGTCGATGAGGAAGGAACCATTGTGTACATGACCTATCGGAAAGGCTCTATTATCACACCGGACTACGAGTTTTTCTCACCATAATCAGATTTTATCTCTGAGTAAAATACTCAAAGGATGCAAAGGAAATATATTCCCCTAAAAGATAGCATCACGATTCCCAGCCCCAAAAACGCTCTGATTGATATATTATAAGGCTATCTTAAGTCACCTATCTGCCGAAACTAATCTATATCACGTTATTACAACAAGAATATATATTAGCCCTGCGATGAAACGCTCAAAAATCCCCCATACTATCAGGCTCTGACAGACCCTCATTTTCAATATTTATTCACTCAAACAGTGAAACTGAATAAATAAGCTACCACTCAACATGTCGGCGGCGATGGCGAAAAGGCAGCCAAAAGCGGGATGGCGATCTCACTATTAAATCAGTCAAGGCCATAAAGGGCTCCATTTAACCCCTCTCAATATGATTGCAGCCCTGCCAGCGCCAGCATCCCAGAAACAAAAACCGCATAAAAAGGCGGAATAGATCAATAAAAAGCAATTAATCGCGCCGGATTAAATTTCAGGTATGGCTATTTGCACCGCTTGGCCGCTAAATGACAGACCGGCCTTCAGACCAGCATGGAAGCGAACAAGGCTAGCCGGCAGCAGACCGGTACGCTCTCAGGACGAGTTATGACTTTCTTCTCTCACAGGAGACAGACCGTGAGCGCTTCGAATCAACACCCCACCATTCCCCCCGGCTCCGGGGCGCTGTTCTTTATCCAGACCTTCTCGACCCTGGGGTTTGCCGTGCTCTACTCCACCCTGGTGCTCTACGCCACCAAGCGGCTCGGCTTCAGTGAATCCCAGGCCAACACCATGATGGGGGTCTTCGGAGCCTTCAACTATGGCCTGCACCTGTTTGGCGGTTATCTCGGCGGGCGCTACCTCAGCAACCGCAACCTGTTCGTGATGGGGATGGTGCTGCAGGTGATCGGCTGCTACTTCATCGCCGAGATGGGGATCACCGGCCTCTACTGGGGGCTCGCCATGTTCCTTACCGGCAGCGGCCTCAACGTCACCTGCCTCAACATGATGCTGACCCAGCGCTTCGCCCCGGATGATCACCGTCGCGAGAGCGCCTTCCTGTGGAACTACGCCGGGATGAATCTGGGCTTCTTTATCGGCTTCACGGTGGCGGGCTACTTCCAGCTCACCGAGGATTACCGCACCCTGTTCCTGTTTGCGACGCTGGGCAACATCATCGCCATCATCGCTACCTTCGCCTGCTGGCCGATTCTGGCGGATATCAGCACCCCGTTGCGCCATGTCAAAGGGAGCGGCTTCTACCGCCGCATGCTGGCCGGTATCGCCATTCTGGCCATGCTGGTGCCGGCGCTGCGCCTGCTGCTGACCCACGCCAGCTTCAGCGGCAGCTTCGTGCTGATCCTGGGGGCCGTGGTGCTGGTACTGCTCTGCGTGATGACCGCCCGCCATCCGGACGCCGCCGAGCGCAGCCGCATGGTGGCCTATCTGATCCTCGCCCTCGGCTCCCTCATCTTCTGGTCGCTCTACCAGCTGGCGCCCATGGGGCTGATGCTCTTCTCCGAGCACAACATCAACCTCAACGTGTTCGGGCTGCGGGTTGCTCCCCAGTGGATCCAGAACATCAACACTATCGTCATCGTCATCGGTGGCCCCTTGATGGCGCTGCTGTTCAAGCGACTGCGCGAACAGGGGTGGAATATCGACATCCCCTCCCAGTTTGCCGCCTCCCTGTTCTGCATGGGGCTCGGCATGCTGGTGCTGCCGCTCGGCATTCATCTGGCGGGGGCCGACGGGCTGGTCGCCTTCAAGTGGATCGCCATCAGCTATGTGCTGCAGAGCTTTGGCGAGCTGCTGATCTCCCCCATCGGCTACGCCATGATTGGCAAGCTGGCCCCCGCCAGCCTGCAAGGCTTGATGATGGGCTGCTGGATGATGGTGACCGGCGTCGCCTCGGTGCTGGCGGGCTATGTCTCCAGCGCCATGCCGCAGAATATCGGCAGCTCTCCGGTGGCCACCAACCCGGGTTACAGCTCGGTATTCAATATGCTCGGCTGGGGCTCGCTGGCTGGCGGCGTGGTGTTGCTACTGCTGGTGCCCCGCCTGCGCCAGTTGATCGCCTCCAAGATCACCCCGCCACCGGCGGCCACTGCCATTCCCGTCTGATCGGGCTCGGGCCAGCCATTTCAGTGGCCCCTCGGTTGAATCAGCAACGCGGCTGATAATGCGAAGGGCCCCGCCATCATGGATGGCGGGGCCCTCTTTTTTGGCGGGATGTGTGGCTCTTTTCAGGTTGGCAACCTGGTGCCTGTTGCGGCGTTTGCCCCTATCGTCAGCTTTCCCTCACCCTAACCCTCTCCCAAGGGGAGAGGGAACCAGCGCCTGCCAACCTGTAGCCATAGCTGTCACCCTTAGCTATCACGTCATACCACGGTCACTATCAATGGCTGCGATCTCTACTCCCTTCTCCCACTCTTTGCCATAGAAATAAGGGGAGAAAGGTCGGGGATGAAGGGGAACAAACCATCACAACAGAAGCCACCGACAAGCAGCAGAGCGTTAAATCAAGCAGGATCGAGTAGGGTCGATTAGCGAAGCGTAATCGTCCGTACCGCAATCCCGGTGGCGATGGATGATGGATATAGAGAAGAGATCAGCTGGAACACCAGCAGAATTGCGGCAACCTGTTTTCGCGATCGTCTGATTACGCTTCGCTAATCAGACCTACTGCCTCACTCAGCTCATCATATTTAAGAATACACTTTTGAGATAACCATTTTATAACTTTCAAGGCAGATGATATATTTTCTGATTGTGATGAGTAAGGCTCAAATATTGCTTCTATTTTCCCCCTCCTACGTTTTTTAGAATGGATTACTGCACATCTAATTGCGTACAACCAATCACTAATATTCTCTAGAGCACTAGAGTAATTATTAACAACTACTCCTTTTATCTTTACTCCAGATGATGTCTCAATATCTTTTGCTATATTACATGCCAAATCTAGGGAGCTGCTGGTTATAAATTCAAATAACTCGCCATGAGTAGCAATCAAAGACAAAACCATTCTTAAACTTATTTTCTCTGATGTGTTATGATTTTTAAGAATGATGGATGCCTCCTCAAAACAATGTTCTAATACATTATAACACCCCATAAAGCTCAATAAACAATTCCTCTCCCTTAAACCTGAAAAGTAATATGACAACAAGGTTGGTGAGTATCTCTGATTACAGTTAATATTCTGAATGGATAATTCCAGAACTGACTTATCCAAATTTGACTCAACCCTAAACACTGATTTATCTTTTATATTGTAGAAATTTATACAATCCAAATTAAGTGCCTGAGTATAATCTAATAATGTACCATCACACTCAACTAACCTTAGCTTTCCGAAATAACCATCCCTCTCCCAATTCGGAATTATTTTCACAATAATCTTTCTTTCATATATGGCTTTGATTTTTAATGCGCTTTCTGATAAAGCATCATCAATTAACTCTTTAGGAAAACAATAATCGCTAAATGCCCACTCATTCCCATCAATATCTGTTATTTCCAATATTGAGTCATCATTGTATGGATCAAGAGTAAGGGCTCTGGTATTACGTTTATCATGATACTGATAAACGTCACTATAATCGGGGTGCCAGAAAGCAGGGTCTGTTATTTTTGCGCAAACTTTAGAGGTTTCATCCGAAAGACTATACTCAAACAGATAATTATCAATCAAATATTCCATTTCAATATCAGTGATTTTCTTCGGATGCTCAACGCTTAGCTTTGCAATTGATCCAATATCTTCTAAAAAGTATAAAGGCTGCGTAGTTACCAACGGTTCCCCATATACATAAGGATGTAATATTAGATCAAATTCCAAACCAGAGAAATATATTATCCTACACAACCCTTTACTTTCATGTAATTGGCAAGAATAAACAGTAGCTGCCATTTTAAGCCCCTTAGTTAAGGTTGACATAGATGGTTGATTTACTCTTACCTAAATAACCATAGACATTATTTCCAAGGAAGTATAACGACTGCAATATAATAAACATTATTGAATATAAGAAGGGCGCTTTCGCGCCCTTCAATATTAATTACCCTTCCTGATTTTCCTCGGCTACCGGTTCGGTTCCGGCAGCGGGTTCAATCTCGATGCGATCCACGCGCTGCAAACCGCGGGGCAGCTTGGCGCCGCGGCGGCCGCGCTCGCCGCGGTAGTAGTCAAGGTCAGATGGCTTAAGAGTGAGCTTGCGCTTACCGGCAAACAGGGTGACCGACTGGCCCTGCGGGATCACGGCGGCCATCACCACAAACTCCTCCCGCGCCTTCACCCGCGCCGACGGGATGCTGATGAGCTTGTTGCCCTTGCCCTTGCCGAGCACCGGCAGGGTGTTCATCGGGAACAGCAGCATGCGCCCCTCGTTGGAGATAGCCATGCAGAGATCGGTCTCCGGCGAGCCAATCTTCTGGGGGGCCATCACCTGACCCCCTTCCGGCACGGTGAGCAGCGCCTTGCCGTTCTTGTTCTTGCCGATCAGGTCGTCATAGGTGCAGACAAAGCCGTAACCGGCATCGCTGGCGATCAGATACGGCTCGCCCTCGTTGCCCATCACCAGATGGCGCACCTCTTCCCCTGCCCCCAGCGCAAAGCGGCCGGTGAGCGGCTCGCCCTGACTGCGCGCGGATGGCAAGGTGTGAGATTCAAGGGCGTAGGTTCTTCCCAATGTGGAGAGGAACACCGCCTGCTGGTTGCTGCGGCCACAGGCGTGGGCCAGATAGCTGTCCCCCGCCTTGTAGGAGAGCCCCTCGACATCCACGTCGTGGCCCTTGGCGGCGCGCACCCACCCCTTGTCGGAGAGGATGACGGTGACCGGCTCGCTCGGCACCAGCTCTTTCTCGGTCAGCGCCACGGCGGTAGCACGCTCCACCAGCGGGGTGCGGCGATCGTCGCCGTACTTCTCGGCATCGGCCAGCAGCTCTTTCTTGAGCAGGGTGTTGAGGCGACGCTCGGAGCCCAGGATCAGCTCCAGCTTGTCGCGCTCTTCGGCCAGTTCGTTCTGTTCGGCGCGCAGCTTGAACTCTTCGAGCTTGGCCAGATGGCGCAGTTTCAGCTCGAGGATCGCTTCGGCCTGGGTCTCGGTAATGTTGAAGCGCTCCACCATCACCTTGCCCGGCTCATCCTCGGTACGGATGATCTCGATCACCTCGTCGATGTTGAGATAGGCGATCAGCAAGCCTTCGAGGATGTGCAGGCGAGCCAGCACCTTGTCGAGGCGGAATTGCAGACGGCGACGCACGGTCTCGCGGCGGAACTGGATCCACTCGCTGAGGATGGTCTTGAGGCACTTCACCTGCGGCCGGTTGTCGAGGCCGAGGATGTTGAGGTTGACCCGGTAGTTCTTCTCCAGGTCCGTGGTGGCGAACAGGTGGGCCATCAGCCCTTCTACATCCACCCGGTTGGAGCGTGGCACGATCACCAGACGGGTCGGGTTCTCGTGGTCAGATTCATCGCGCAGATCGGTGACCATCGGCAGCTTTTTCGCCACCATCTGGGCGGCGATCTGCTCCATGATCTTGGCGCCGGAGGCCTGATGGGGCAGCGCGGTGATGACGATGTCGCCATCCTCCTCACTCCAGACCGCCCGCTGCTTGATGGAGCCCTTGCCGGTCTCGTAGATTTTGCGGATATCGTCGCGCGGAGTGATGATCTCGGCGTTGGTCGGGTAGTCCGGCCCCTGAATGTGCTGCATCAACACATCGAGCCCCGCATTGGGGTTGTCGAGCAGCTCGGCACAGGCGTAGGCCACTTCCCGCGCGTTGTGGGGCGGGATGTCGGTCGCCATGCCCACCGCAATACCGGTCACCCCGTTGAGCAGGATGTGCGGCAGACGGGCGGGCAGCACCACCGGCTCCTTCATGGTGCCGTCGAAGTTCGGCGTCCACTCCACCGTGCCTTGGCCGAGCTCTGAGAGCAGCAGCTCGGAGAAGCGCGACAAGCGCGCTTCGGTATATCGCATGGCCGCGAAGGATTTGGGATCGTCCGGCGCACCCCAGTTACCCTGACCGTCCACCAGCGGGTAGCGGTAGGAGAAGGGCTGGGCCATCAGCACCATGGCTTCATAACAGGCGCTGTCGCCGTGGGGGTGGTACTTACCCAGCACATCACCCACGGTACGGGCAGATTTCTTGTGCTTGGAGAGGGCCGACAGACCCAGCTCGCTCATCGCGTAGATGATGCGCCGCTGCACCGGTTTGAGGCCATCGCCAATATGCGGCAAGGCCCGATCCATGATGACGTACATGGAGTAGTTCAAGTAAGCCTGTTCGGTAAAGGTGCGCATTGGCTGGCGCTCTACCCCGTCCAGACTGAGCTCGATAGCATCACTCATGTGATTTTCTCTTTCGGTTCGGGAGCCGCCACAGGGCGACTCCGGCTAAATGCTTGCTGGCCCTGTGCGGGCCAGCCGACGGCTTAGATGATGGCGAGGTTGCCCTTCTCTTCCAGCCATTCACGGCGATCGCTCGCCCGCTTCTTGGCCAGCAGCATGTCCATCAGCTGCAGGGTCTCGTCAGCCGCATCCCCTTCGCTCTCTCCTGCCGGCTCCATGGTGAGCTGCACCAGACGGCGGGTGTTGGGATCCATGGTGGTTTCCCGCAGCTGTTTCGGGTTCATTTCGCCCAGCCCCTTGAATCGGGTCACCATCACCTTGCCCTTCTTCTTCTCGGCTTCGACCCGCTGCAGCACGCCGTTCTTCTCGTCCTCGTCGAGGGCGTAGTAGACCTCTTTACCGATATCGATCCGGTAGAGGGGCGGCATGGCGACATAGACGTGCCCCTTCTCCACCAGCGTGCGGAAGTGCTTCACAAACAGGGCGCAGAGCAGAGTGGCGATGTGCAGACCGTCCGAGTCCGCATCCGCGAGGATGCACACCTTGCCGTAGCGCAGGCCGCTGAGATCCTCGGAGTCGGGGTCAAGACCGATGGCGACCGAGATATCGTGAACTTCTTGCGAGGCGAGCACCTGACCGGCCTCCACCTCCCAGGTGTTCAGGATCTTGCCGCGCAGCGGCATGATGGCCTGAAACTCGCGATCCCGCGCCTGCTTGGCACTGCCGCCCGCGGAGTCACCCTCCACCAGGAACAGTTCGCCCTGCATGGGGTCGGCGCAGTTACAGTCGGTCAGCTTGCCGGGCAGCGCCGGGCCCTGGGTTATCTTCTTGCGTACCACCGTCTTGGCGGCGCGCATCCGGCGCTGGGCGCTGCTGATACAGATCTCGGCGATCTGCTCCGCCAGCTCGGTGTTGCTGTTCAAATAGAGGCTGAAAGCATCCTTCACCACGCCGGAGACAAACGCCGAGCTCTGGCGGGAGGAGAGGCGCTCCTTGGTCTGACCGGCAAACTGCGGATCCTGCATCTTGATGGAGAGGATGTAGGCGCAGCGATCCCAGATATCTTCCGGTGTCAGCTTGACCCCCCGCGGCAGCAGGTTGCGGAACTCGCAGAACTCGCGCATGGCGTCGAGCAGGCCCTGACGCAGGCCGTTGACGTGAGTACCACCCTGGGCGGTGGGAATGAGGTTCACATAGGATTCGGCGAGGCATTCGCCCCCTTCCGGCAACCAGCAGAGCGCCCAGTCCACCGCCGATTGTTCGGAGCTGAACGAGCCGATAAAGGGCTGCTCCGGCAGGCAGGTGTACTGCTTGACCGCGTCGACCAGATAATCCTTGAGGCCATCTTCGTAGCACCACTCCAGCTTGATGCCGGTGTTCTTGTCGAGGAACTTGATGGTGAGGCCGGGGCAGAGCACGGCCTTGGCTTTGAGCAGGTGCTCCAGCTTGGTGACCGAGAATTTGGGCGAATCGAAGTAGCTCGCCTGCGGCCAGAAGCGCACCCGGGTGCCGGTGTTGCGACGACCGCAGGTGCCGGTGATGGTCAGCTCCTGCACCTTCTCGCCACGCTCAAAGGCGATGTCGTAGACCTGACCGTCACGACGTACCGTCACCTCGACCCGATCGGAGAGGGCGTTCACCACCGAAATACCCACCCCGTGCAGACCGCCGGAGAACTGGTAGTTCTTGTTGGAGAACTTGCCGCCCGCGTGCAGCTTGCAGAGGATCAGCTCCACCCCGCTGACCCCCTCTTCCGGGTGGATATCGACCGGCATGCCGCGGCCGTCGTCGATCACTTCGAGGGACTGGTCTTCATGCAGGATCACCTCCAGATTGCGGGCGTGACCTGCCAGCGCTTCATCGACGCTGTTGTCGATGACCTCCTGGCCGAGGTGATTGGGCCGGGTGGTGTCGGTATACATGCCGGGGCGGCGACGCACCGGCTCAAGGCCATTGAGGACCTCAATGGCATCCGCATTGTATTGAGTAGACATGGAGGGCCTTGCGAATTGACGTTTGGAGGGAATCTTAACTGCTCGGCGGGGGCAGAACAAACTCCCCGCACCGAAAGCTTGATCTGGAGAAGAACAAGCAGGGCGAGACCGCCCTTATTGACTCGAACCTGACTATAACCCGAGGAAACGGATGATCTGGGCGGGGTAGCGCTCGAACGCCACAAAGGCGTGGTTGCCGCCGCACTCCAGCGAGAGGCGGGCAAAGCGGTATTCATCCAGCGCCTTGCGATAGTCGAGCACCTCATCCCCCTGCTGTTGCAGCACCCAGAGTCGCTCCGGCGCCGCCACCGGTACCGCCAGTGCCCGCAGCTCATCCATATGTTCAGGCAGCAGTACATACTGCTCACCCGTATAGGGATTGGTCTGGGGGCCGAGGTAGTCACAGAGCAGCTCGTGCGGGCGCACCGCCGGATTGATCAGCGCAGCGCGGCAGCCGTACCGCTCGCTCACCCGGGTCGCCATAAAGCCGCCGAGGGAACTACCCACGGCGCCGAGCTTGAATTCACTACCATAACGACGCTGCAGATCGGCAATGGTCTGCTCGATAGCCGCCCAGGCCGCCGCTGGCGTATTGGGCTGGGCCGGAATGATCACCTCGATATCCGGCCGATTGGCGGCCACCCAGGCAGCCATCTGCTGCGCCTTGGCGGAGCCAGGTGAGGAGTTGAAACCGTGCAGATAAAGGAGAACCGACTTCATGCAATGCTCTCCTCAATAACCGGTGGCGTTGGGGTCGGGCACAAACTGCCCCACCGGCAGGCGCCACACCTCGCTGGCCACCCGCCCATCCGGATAGAGGGTCAGATAACGCCAGCCCGGGCCGGATTCATCCAGCGCAAAGCCATCAGAGAGCGGTTTGAACTGGATGCAGGTCGATGGGCTGGCAATCAGCCGCACCCCGCGGTGCACTTCGTCAAACTCCTGATGAACGTGGCCGAACAGGATGGTTTTCTGCTGCGGATGACGGGCCAGCACGGCGAACAGGTCATCGGCATTCTTGAGATTGTGCTGATCCAGCCAAGCGCAACCCACCGGCACCGCCTGATGGTGCAGGGTGATAAGAGCGTGGCGATCAGGATATTGGCGCAGGGCACGGTCGAGGGCGGCCAGCTGGTGATCGCCAATCATGCCGTGGGGTTTGCCGCGCACCTGGGTGTCGAGCAGGATCACCTGCCAGTGGTCGCCCACCAGCTGTTTGGATTCGCTGATCCCGGCGGCATGGAGATATTCGGTCATCAGCGGGCTGTCATCGTGATTGCCCGGCAGCCAGTAGATGGGGCGGCCCAGGGGCGCCATCATGGAGGCGAAACGCTGATAGGATTCCGGGCTGTGATCCTGCGACAGATCGCCGGTCGCCAGAATCACCTCGTAGGGGTGTTCATTGGCCTGCACCTGTTCCAGCACGGCGGCCAGACTCTCTGCGGTGCGCACAGCCAACAGCCGCCCTTCGGCACTCGCGAAGAGGTGGGTGTCGGTAATTTGCAACAGGCGCACACTGCCGTCCTGCGCCTGGGGGAGCTCTGTTTCCAAAATCACGCTTCTTTTTATTTGTTCAACTGGAGATATTGATCGGGCTGGTACCATGTCTGAGACAAAATTTTAGCCATTCGGCCAGAAACAGATTTACCTGCTCCTTTTCGTCCCGCTGGTGCATCTTTTTATTGGGATAATCATAACGTGGTTGCAAACGGGAAATCTGTTGCGCTGCACACACTTCCGCCATCCGCACATCATGATACAAACGAATCTCTATCTGAGCTTGTAAATATTCGGGCAATTCGGGGTTGTGCTGGCTCAGGATCACCTGATTGGTGAAGCGACTCTCGCCAATGATGGTGAGCTGGAACTGCAGATCGTTGCCGACCCGATAGCGGCGCTCGGCGCCGACTTCCCCATCAGGCGGCAGCAGTTTCATCAATGCCATGTAATTGACCTCGCAGGTACGCTGCAAGGACATCAGGTCAGGCACATAGCGCCTGCTCTGTTGCAGGGTCAGCGCCACCTCAGCGATCCGCCAGCCAGCGGGCACGCAGCTCGCCATGGTTGAGGGCCAGCCACTGCAGGGCGATGACCGAGGCCGCATTATCGATGCGTCCCTCTTTGAGCCAGGCGTAGGCCTGTTCGCGGCTCACCACGTGCACCCGGATATCCTCGCCCTCATCCGCCAGACCGTGCAGCCCCTCGGCCTTGCTGGCATCCACCTCGCCCACAAAGACCTCGATCCGCTCGGTGCTGCCGCCCGGGCTCACCAGATAGCTGATGGCATGCTCGCAGCGGGCCACCTCGATCCCGGCCTCTTCCACCGCTTCGCGGCGCACCACCGCCTCGGCGGTCTCCCCTTCGTCGATGATGCCGGCCACCAGCTCCAGCAGCCAGGGGGTCGGGCTGGTCTCCATCGCGCCGATGCGGAACTGCTCCACCAGCACTATCTGGTCGCGCACCGGATCGTAGGGAAGCAACGCGGCGGCATGACCCCGCTCGAACAGCTCGCGCACGATGGGCTGGTTCCAGCCGCCCGCAAATAACCGATGCTGCAGACGATAGACATTCACCTTGAAGAAGCCGTTATATCCAGCTGATTTTTCAATGATTTTTACATCATCGGCGGCGTAATGCCGATCTTGCGGCAAGGGTTGCTGCGACATCCGGGGCTCCCGTCAGCTTGACTTGTATCAGTTTGACCATAAAATCCGAGGAACATGAATGAACGTTCATTCACTCAGCGTGCCATGGTAATGAGGGGTGGATTTTAGCAGCCACAGACCATTTGGCTAGGCGCGCGGGGAGAAAACTGCGTCCGGTTCTTGACGTTCCCGTCACCGGACCTGAGACTCTTAGCATTAAATTTTGCTTATAGTTGAGTGATTAAGCTGCAATCAAGCTTGGTCGGTGACAATATTTGCCTCTCCAGCAACCAGTTTGGGTTACTACATAAGGTTAAAACGATCTATGAAAAGAACACTTTTGTCAGTCATGGTGTTGCTGGGCGTCAGTGCCGGTGCCCATGCCGAAAACCTGCTCGACATCTACCAGCAAGCCCAGATCAAAGACCCGCAGTTGCTGCAGTCCAAAGCCGTTCGCGACCAGGCCTTCGAGAAGATCAACGAATCCCGTGCCCCTCTGCTGCCCCAGATCGATCTGGGTGCCGGGCTCAATTATCTGCAAAACAAGAACGATACCCAGAGCAATACCAACGCCAAGGGCGAGGTGACGCTGTCGCAATCCCTCTATCGTCGCAGTAACTGGGTCAATCTGGATATCAGCGAGAAGCAGGCCACTCAGTCAGATGTCGCCTACAACCTCGAGATCCAGAACCTGATGGTGCGCACCGCCAAAGCCTACTTTGATGTGCTCAAGGCGATGGATACCCTGGAGTTCGTCCGTGCCAACAAGGTTGCGGTAGAGCGTCAGCTGGAGCAAACCCAGCAGCGTTTCGAAGTGGGCCTGACCGCCATCACCGACGTCCATGA
The DNA here is from genome assembly GCF_040908505.1 of Aeromonas sp. R1-2. NCBI lineage: Bacteria > Pseudomonadati > Pseudomonadota > Gammaproteobacteria > Aeromonadales > Aeromonadaceae > Aeromonas > Aeromonas sp. R1-2. The sequence continues at coordinate 23,483 of NZ_JBFODU010000007.1, forward strand.
AGCAGAAGCCTCCCGTGACCAGGCGCTGGCTGACGAGATCAATGCAGAAAACTCGCTGGACAACAGCTACGAGACCCTGCGCGAGCTGACCGGTATCGATCACCGCAATCTGGACGTGCTGAACACCGATCGTTTCAGCCCGCAGAAGACCGCCTTCGGCTCCGACAAGTGGCTGGAGCTGGCGCTGGACAAGAACCTGCAACTGCACAGTGCCCGCATCAGCAAGGACATTGCCAAGGAGCAGATCGATCTCGCCAAGACCGGCCATGAGCCGACGCTGGATCTGGGTGCCGGACTGCAAACCAGCAATACCGATTACAAGCTGGATAGCATTCCGGGCGGCAATGACAATCAGGCCAATATCGGTCTGACCTTCAAGCTGCCCATCTACAGCGGTGGCGCCACCAGCTCCAAGGTGAAGCAGGCTCAATACAACTACGTAGCGGCCAGCGAACTGCTGGAGAAGAACTTCCGCTCGGTGCAGAGCACAGTGCGCTCCTCCTACAACAACGTGAACGCCAGCATCGGCTCGGTGCGCGCCTACAGCCAGTCTGTGGTCTCCGCCGACAGCGCCCTGAAGGCGACCGAAGCCGGTTACGAAGTGGGTACCCGTACCATCGTCGACGTGCTGGACTCCACTCGCAAGCTGTACGAGGCCAAGCAGAAGCTCTCCGAAGCCCGTTACAACTACATCCTCAATATCCTGAGCCTGAAACAGGCTGCCGGTATTCTGGAAGCGCAGGACCTGGTGGAAGTGAACCAGGGTCTGATGCCAGCCACGGCAAAAGCCAAGGGCTGATAGCCGCTATCGGACATGAAAAAGGCGACCGCAAGGTCGCCTTTTTGTTATCCGTATTTCTGTCGGCTTGCTACGACCGATAATGAGCCCCGCCAGATTGCGGGGCCAGCGGCGCGTTAGCCGCGCTCGCGAATCGTCTTGATGATGTCGGTGGTGGAGCAGCCATCCTCGAAGTTGAGAACGCGCACCTCACCGCCATTGGCAGTCACTTCGGCGTAACCGGCGATATCTTCCGGCTTGTAGTCACCGCCCTTGACCAACAGATCGGGCAGGATCTCGGCGATCAGGCGCTGCGGCGTATCTTCACCAAACGGCACTACCCAATCCACCGCGCCCAGCGCAGCCAGCACCGCCATGCGGCGCTCGGTCGGGTTGACCGGACGACCCGGCCCTTTCAGACGGCGAACCGATTCATCGGTATTGACCGCCACGATCAGGCGATCCCCCAGCTTGCCGGCGTTGGCCAGATAGGAGACATGGCCGGCGTGCAGGATGTCGAAGCAGCCGTTGGTCATCACCACCTTCTCGCCGCGCAGACGGGCGGCACGAACCGCCACTTTCAGCTGGGCTTCGGACATGACGCCAAAGCCTGTCTCCTGCTCGGTGTAGAGGGCGTTGGCCAGCTCGACCGGGCTAACGGTAGAGGTACCCAGCTTGCCGACCACGATACCGGCTGCGGTATTGGCCAGCGCACAGGCTTCGTCCAGGCTCTTGCCTGCCGCCAGTGAGGTAGCCAGAGTCGAGATGACGGTATCACCGGCACCGGTCACATCGTAAACCTCGTGGGCCTGAGCCGGCAGATGCAGCTCCGGCTGACCTTCGCGGATCAGGGTCATGCCGTTCTCGGAACGGGTGACCAGCAGGGCATCCAGCTCGAAACGCTTGACCAGATCCAGCCCCTTGGCGACCAGCTCCTCTTCGTTCTTCACCTTGCCCACCACAGCCTCGAACTCGGACATGTTGGGGGTCAGCAAGGTAGCGCCGCGGTACTTCTCGAAGTCGGTCCCCTTGGGGTCGACCAGCACCGGAATACCGGCGGCTCGGGCGCGCTGGATCATGCCGGGTACGTCGTTGAGAGCACCCTTGCCGTAGTCGGAAAGGATCATCACGTCGCTATTCGGCAGCGCCTGCTCCACCTTGCTCATCAGCAGGGTGGCATCGACGGAGTGGAAGGGCTCTTCAAAGTCCAGACGCAGCAGCTGCTGGTTGCGGGACAGCACCCGCAGCTTGGTGATAGTCGGGAAGTCGGCCAGACGAACGAAGTCACAGGCCACCTTGACGCCAGCCATCTGGCCAGCCAGCGCATCGGCCGCTTCATCCTGACCGGTCAGGCCAAGCAGCACGGCATGGGCGCCAAGGGCAGCGGAGTTGAGGGCCACGTTGGCTGCGCCACCGGGACGCTCCTCAATGTGTTCAACCTTGACCACGGGCACCGGCGCCTCGGGGGAGATCCGACCGGTAGGGCCATGCCAGTAACGGTCCAACATGACATCGCCAACGACCAGAACGCGGGCTTTTTCAAAATCGGGCAGGGTGATCTTCATCTGTATCGACTCTCAAAACCTGAAAAATCAGCGGGCGATTTTATCACACTCTTTTATCCGGTGTAGAAAAAGCCGACCGCAGTTGCCGCCGCTGTCACGCTAACCGGACGCAGGCTACCCCTCTGACCAGCACACAGCCATTCGCCCCCGCCCCCCCTTTTCGGCTAGAATCCCCCGATTGTGTTTGCGAACAAGAGATTAGCCATGGCCCATGACAACGCTCCCCGCCTGGAGCCCCGCCTGTTTCATCCCCGTTACTGGGCCAGCTGGTTCGGCCTCGGCCTGCTCTGGCTGCTGACCCTGCTGCCGTGGCGCAGCCAGATGTGGCTGGGCCGTCAGCTCGGTCGCCTCGCCGCCAGGATATTGAAGTCCCGGGTGAAGATTGCCCGTCGCAATCTGGAGCTGGCGATGCCCGAGCTGACCCGGGATGAGCGGGAGAAACTGCTCAAGGCAAACTTCGAGAGCGTGGGCTGTGCCGTGTTCGAGGTGGGGATCGCCTGGTTCTGGCCAGACTGGCGGATGCGCAACCTGATGAAGGTGGAAGGGGAAGAGCACGTTATCGCAGCCATGGAGAAGGGACAGGGCATGCTGCTGCTCTCCTGCCACTTCCTGACGCTTGAACTCAACGCCCGCTGTTTCGGGCTGGTACGGCCCGGGGTGGGGGTCTATCGCCCCAACACCAATCCGGTGCTGGAGTATGCCCAGTATCACGGTCGCTGCGCCTCCAACAAATATCTGGTGGACCGGATGGATGTGAAGGGGATGATCAAGGCGCTGCGCAACGGCGACGCCCTCTGGTATGCACCGGATCATGACTACGGCAGCCACGCCAGCGTATTCGTGCCCTACTTCGCGGTAGAGCAGGCGGCCACCATCACCGGCACCGCCACCCTGGCGCGGGTGAAGAACACCGTCACCCTGCCCTGCTACAACATCCGCACCAGCGAGGGTTACACCCTGCATATCGGCGCGCCGCTCGCCGACTACCCGAGCGGGGATGACATGGTTGATGCCGCCCGCGCCAACCGCGAGATTGAAGCCGCCGTACGCAAGGCGCCGGAGCAGTACATGTGGCTCCACCGCCGCTTCAAGACCCGCCCCTCCCCCGAGGATGCCGGTTTCTACTAAACCGCAGCCTCGACAGGGGCCAGATCGCAAAAACTGACAAACCGCCTGCTGGCGGTTTGTTTTTATCTGCTATCAACCCTGCGCGGCAAACAAGCGCCCCGAACATCTGCCGCTCGATAGCATCCTGCATGTTGGCGCCCATTCCCATCAACCAGCAGCAAAAGAGACCTCATCACCAACCGTAAAAACTGAAAGCGGGTTACAAATTTATTGATTCATTGGTAAGCAATGGAGTGTTTCGATAGATCCATCGTCACTACCCGATGATGAGTGACTGAGTGATTTGTCCCATTCGAATACAAAAACTGAATTTGTGATGTAAATCACCTTTATATGAAGGAACGTTAAAACTGGATTGGTGATATCAATCACAAAAAATGGTCATTCAAAACAGAAAAGATCGAAATGTAGCCGAATTACAGCATGAGTATGTGATGTGGATCACTGGTTATGGAGGGGAGATCGCTGGGTATCTGAGAGGTGGATCACAAGACACCCCGTTTTCAGCCTAATTTGATCGCAAGCTGGTAGATTGAAGTTGCTTAGACGACCGGGATGGCGGTTCGGCAAAACCGACCATCCCGACTACCACTTTTAATCAAACAGGCTTAAAACGGGGTCCCGACATGTTATCACCGGATACCAAAGTCAAGATACAGAATTTTGGACGCTTCCTGTCCAATATGGTCATGCCCAACATAGGCGCCTTTATCGCCTGGGGCTTTATCACCGCCCTCTTCATTCCCACCGGCTGGCTGCCCAATGAAACCTTGGCCAAGCTGGTCGGCCCCATGATCACCTACCTGCTGCCACTGCTGATTGGCTACACCGGCGGCAAGCTGATGGGCGGTGATCGTGGCGGCGTGGTCGGTGCCATCACCACCATGGGCGTCATCGTGGGTACCGACATCCCCATGTTCATGGGAGCCATGATGGTCGGCCCGCTCGGTGGCTGGGCCATCAAGCGCTTCGACAAGGCGATGGACGGTCGCGTCAAGAGCGGCTTCGAGATGCTGGTCAACAACTTCTCCGCCGGCCTTATCGGCATGCTGCTGGCCATCCTCGCCTTCTTCGTGATTGGCCCCTTCGTCAAGGTGCTCTCCGGCCTGCTGGCCGGTGGCGTCGGCTTCTTGGTGGAAAACCACATGCTGCCGCTCACCTCCATCTTCGTCGAACCGGCCAAGATCCTGTTCCTCAACAACGCCATCAACCACGGCATCTTCTCGCCGCTGGGGATCCAGCAGGCGACCGAGCACGGTAGCTCCATCTTCTTCCTGATTGAAGCGAACCCGGGCCCGGGCATGGGTGTGCTGCTGGCCTACATGGTGTTCGGCCGTGGTGCCGCCAAGCAGTCCGCGGCTGGCGCCTCCATCATTCACTTCTTCGGCGGCATCCACGAGATCTACTTCCCGTACGTGCTGATGAACCCGCGCCTCATTCTGGCGGTGATCGCCGGTGGCATGACCGGGGTCTTTACCCTGACCCTGTTCAATGCAGGTCTGGTCTCACCCGCCTCACCGGGCTCCATCTTCGCCGTGTTGTTGATGACGCCGAAAGCCTCCCTGATCGGGGTCGCCCTCTCCATCATCAGCGCCACTCTGGTCTCCTTCCTGGTCGCCGCCGTGTTCGTCCGCGCCCAACAGCCGGAAGCTGACGAGGCCGATGCCCTCGGTGAAGCCACTCGCAAGATGAAAGCCATGAAGGGCGGCAAGCCCGAAACCGCAGCGGCCAAGAAGCCGGGCGGCGAACTGATGGCGGTACGCAATATCGTGGTCGCCTGCGATGCGGGCATGGGATCCAGCGCCATGGGCGCCGGCATGCTGCGCAAGCGGGTGCAAGCCGCCGGGCTCGATATCAGCGTCACCAACCGTGCCATCGATCAGCTCGACGATCAGGTGGACTGGGTCATCACCCACAAGGATTTGACCGAGCGGGCCCGTCGCCATGCGCCGAACGCTCACCATATTTCCCTGACCAACTTCCTCGACAACGGCCTCTATCAGGAGCTGGTACAGAGCCTGAGCCGCGCCGCCAACGATGACGTCGCCAACCCGCAACTGCTGGTAGCGGCCAACGACGACAGCTACGAGCCGCAGGCCGCCGAAGTCTTTACCCTGAGCCGTCATGACGTGCATCTGGGACTGAAAGCGGACAACAAGGAGGCCGCCATCCTGACCGCTGGCCGACTGCTGGCCGAGCGCGGCTACGTGGCGCCCGACTACGTCAACGCCATGCTGGAGCGCGAACAGCTGGTCTCCACCTACCTCGGCGAATCCATCGCCGTGCCGCACGGCACCATCGCCGCCAAGGAGTTTGTGAAGCGTACCGGCATCGTCATCTGCCAGTACCCGGCCGGGGTCGCCTTTGGCGAGGCTGCCGATGAGGTGGCGCGGCTGGTGATCGGTATCGCCGCCCGCAACGACGAACACATGCAGGTGATAACCCGCCTGACCAATGCACTGGATGAACCCGGTCTCATCGACCGGCTGGCCAGCACCACGGATCCCCAGGCCTTCCTGGATCTGCTGGGTGCCGAACAGGCTGCGTAATCATCTTTCATCGTCTTTGGTTCAAGAGGTTAATATCATGAAAACATTGCATTTTGGTGCTGGTAACATCGGTCGCGGCTTTATCGGCAAAGTGCTGGCGGATGCCAGCCATCAGGTCACCTTCGCCGACGTCAACGACACCCTGATCGACCAGCTCAACCACCGTCAGGAGTACAAGGTCCATGTAGTAGGGGCGGATCAGAAGCTGGATGTGGTGCGCAACGTTGCGGCGGTGAGCTCCGCCGGTCACGAGGTGATCGCCCGCATCATCACCGCCGATCTGGTCACCACCGCCGTCGGCCCCAACATTCTGGACAAGATTGCCAGCACCCTGGCCAAGGGGCTGCAGGCCCGTTTCGATGCCGGCAACCTGACTCCGCTCAACGTCATCGCCTGCGAAAACATGGTGCGCGGCACCAGCCACCTCAAGCGGGAGGTACTCAAGTACCTGCCGGTCGCGTATCATGCCACGCTCGAATCCTGTATCGGCTTCGTCGACTCGGCGGTGGATCGCATCGTGCCACCCGCCGCGGCTGCCAACGATGATCCGCTGGAAGTGACGGTAGAGAGCTTCAGCGAGTGGATCGTCGACCAGACCCAGTTCAAGGGGGAGCTGCCACAGGTGGCGGGCATGGAACCCACCGACAACCTGATGGCCTTCGTCGAGCGCAAGCTGTTCACCCTCAACACCGGCCACATCGTCACCGCCTATCTCGGCAAACTGCGGGGCTACCGCACCGTGCGCGAGGCGATCGAGGATCCAGTGATCCGCAGCAAGGTACGCCGCGCCATGGAGGAGAGCGGTGCGGTGCTGGTGAAACGCTACGGCTTCGACCCACGCCTGCACGCCGCCTACATCGAGAAGATCCTGGCCCGCTTCGCCAACCCCTATCTGGTGGACGAGATTGACCGGGTCGGTCGTCAGCCGCTGCGCAAGCTGGCGGCGGGGGATCGACTGGTGAAGCCGCTGCTCGGCACCCTGGAGTACGGCCTGCCGAGCGATCAGTTGCAGGAGGGGATCGCTGCGGCGCTCCACTATCGCAATGCCGATGACCCGCAGGCGGTGGAATTGCAAGCCCTGCTGGCGGAGCTTGGCCCGGCCAAAGCGCTGGCCCGCGTCACCGGACTGGATGAAGAGAGCGAGGTGGTGCGCGCCATCGTCGCCCGTTACGAAACCCTGTAATGACCCTGCTTGCGGCGCATTCAGCCACCACTGATAGCGCGCCAAGCGCTTGAATGGCAAGGGAATGTGCCCCATATGATAAAAACCGGGAGAGAGGCCCACTCTCTCCCTGTCAGCTGGACCCAATGCACCTATGACCACACACCAGGAAGATGAAATACTGGAACGACTGAACGAGCAGGATGGCCCCCGCGGCTTCTTTCTCGAAGCCGTGACCATCCTGGAAGAGGCGGTCGACTCCCTGATGCGACGCGCGTTCCGTCAGGAGGAGTATGCCGTCAAATACGCCATCGAACCCCTGCTCAACCAGAGCGGCCCCCTCGGCCAGCTGGAGGTGCGCCTCAAGCTCATCTTCGCCCTCGGCCTCATCTCACTCGAGCGCTATCAGGATATCGAAGCCTATATCAAGATCCGCGACTTTCTGGTGCGCGACCCCAAGGATTACCGCTTCAGCGACAAGCCGATCCGCGATCTGCTCGACCGCCTGCACGGGGTCAATCAGGGCGGCATGATGAAGCTGGAGCCCCCCGCCAGCGAAGAGGATTGGGCCTTCTACCAGATGCAGCTCAACCGGCTCGATCAGATGGTGCGCTCCGCACTGGTACTGGCGCTGGCCGACTGTGTCGGCGAGCTCCACAAGGAGAGCCCCATCTAATCCGGCCCCGAGGCCACCCCATCACCACGGTTGGCGTCTGGCTGGCGCCCTGCACACCACAGCCAGCCACCATGACGCCGACTGTCGCACATCTCCCCATCCCGGCCATGATGCACGATCCTTCAGGTGTCAATCTGACCAACTTAGCCACTACACTAGCTCCATACTCACTGCCTGAATCGAGGTCTGCATGATTGCCCTCTCTCTGGCCGGGATCGCCCTGGTCTCCGTGCTGGCCCAATGGCTTGCCTGGTCGCTGCGGGTACCCGCCATCCTGTTTCTGCTGCTCACCGGCCTGACTCTGGGCCCGGTCAGCGGCCTGCTCGACCCCGATGCCCTGCTCGGGGATCTGCTGTTTCCGCTGGTCTCTCTGTCGGTGGCCATCATCCTGTTCGAGGGGGCACTGACCCTCCATCTGGCCGAGCTCAAGGGGATCGGCAAGGTGGTGCGCAATCTCTGCTCCACCGGCATGCTGGTCAGTTTCGCCGTCATCGGCAGCGCCGGTTACTTCCTGCTGGGGCTGGACTGGCGGGTCGCCACCATGCTCGGCGCGGTACTGGTGGTAACGGGCCCGACAGTGATCGCCCCCATGCTCAACGTGATCCGCCCCACCCGGGAGGTGGACCGCATCCTGCGCTGGGAGGGGATCGTCATCGACCCCATCGGCGCCCTGTTTGCGGTGCTGGTGTTCGAGGCGGTACGCCTCGGCAGTCAGGGAGATCTCATCAGCCATACCCTGCTGGCGCTGGGCAAGACAGTGCTGGTCGGTTCCCTGATCGGGGTGGCAGCAGGCTGGCTCACCACCCTGCTCATTCGCAAGGACTGGCTACCGGTCAGCCTGCACAAGTTCGGCGTGCTGGCGCTGGTGCTGGTCACCTTCAGCCTCTCCAACTGGCTGAGCCACGAATCGGGCCTGCTGGCAGTGACCGTGTTCGGCATCTGGCTCGCCAATCAGGAGGGGCTGGATCTGGAGGAGGTGCTGGCGTTCAAGGAGGATCTCGCGGTCATCCTCATCTCCAGCCTGTTTATCCTGCTGGCGGCACGCCTCGATCTGGCCCAGCTCTGGCAGCTCGGCCCCATGGTGCTGGCGCTGCTGTGCGTGGTGCAGTTCGTGGCGCGCCCGCTCTGTATTCTGGTCTCGACCTGGGGCTCGGATCTCTCCTGGCGAGCTCGCGCCCTGCTGAGCTGGATCGCCCCGCGCGGCATAGTCGCGGCGGCGGTCAGTGCCTCGTTCGCCATCAGCCTGCATCAGGCCGAGATCCCCGATGCCGACAAGCTGGTGCCGCTGGTATTTGCAGTGATCATCTCCACCGTGGTGTTGCAGAGCCTCACCTCGGCACCGCTGGCCAGCCTGCTCAAGATGCGCCAGAGCGCCCCCAACACCTGGCTTATCATAGGGGCCAACTCGGTGGCGCGGGCCATCGGCCGGGCGCTGGCGGATCAGGGGGTGCCGGTACAGCTCTGCGATCCCGCCTGGGAGTTCTGCAAACAGGCGCGGATGAGCAACCTCCCCTGCTATTTCGGCAACCCCCAGTCGGAACATGCCGAGCTGCACCTGCCGCTTACCAGCATCAGTACCGTGCTGGCGCTCTCCCCCAATCGCCACAACAACGCCCTCGGGGTACTGCACTTTGCCCACCTCTACGGCGAGGAGCAGGTCTACTCCCTGCGATCCAGCGAGCAGCACGGCAAGGCTAACCGGGAGAGCGCCACCTTTCGCGCTCGCCAGAACCTGTTCGGCCCCGACATCAACTATGCCAGGCTGAGCAGCCTGCTGAGCCGGGGCGGCCAGATCAAGGCGACCCGCCTGAGCGAGGCGTTCGACTGGGCCCAGTATCAGACCGCCAATCCCGGCGCCATCCCGCTGTTCATCATGGATGGCAAGGGCAAGCCCCAGATCGTTACCGGCCCCGTCACCCCGCAGGCGGGTGAGCTGCTGATCGCCCTGCAGCCGCCCAGAGAGCAGGGCGCCGAATGAACGAAGCCAACAACAATCCGCTGATCGCCCCTCTGCTGGTGCTGCTGCAACAGGCGGCGGGTAGCTACAAGGTGCATGAACTGATGGCGGCTCTGCGCCAGCAGGGGGCGATCCCCCGGCTGGCCGACGACGAGCAGCTGCAGCTGTTTCGGGTCAACTTCCTGATCATGAACGCCCTCTACCAGTTGCAGGCCGAGCTTTGGCAAGAAGGATGGTGGCTGGTGATCAGCACTCTGGATATCCGGCTCGAACCGCTGGCCGAGAACCTACAAACCAACCACGGCTTTGCCCTTGGCGAAAATCTGCGTAGCTACTATCTAGACTGGCAGGTGTTCTGGCAGACCGATCGTGCCGAAGTTGAGGCCCTGCTCAACCGCTTCTGGCGCGCTTATGACGGTGAGGGGCACAAAGCCGAGGCGCTGGCCCTGTTCGAGTTGAATGAAGGGGCGAGTCAGGAGGCGATCCGCCGCCGCTGGCGGGAGCTGGCATTGCAGCACCATCCGGATCGGGGCGGCAATGCCGAGACCTTTATCCGCATCCGCTGGGCATGGGAGGTCCTGCGGGGATGATCCCGTTGCCGCATATAAAGGGCAGGCATAGACTGGAGCTGGATATTCCCCACAGGAGAGCATCATGACAGTCAGTGAACTTCGTAAGCTCTATCAGCAACAGATCCTGCAAGAGGCTGAAATACTCCACGACGTGGCTATTCCCGGCTGGATCATCGAATTCAGAGGCAAGGATGGCGCCCTCTACGAGCTGACCGACACCCTCGGCTGCCCGGTCAGTTTCGGCACCGTCGAGCAGGCCCGCGAACATCTGCATCAGGTGGCCGACTGCCCGGTTCAGGTGGAGCACCTCTACCGCTTCTTCGAACGCTAGCGCCAACCACCGCACAGTAAAAAGGCTCCCGAGGGAGCCTTTTGTTATTCCGGTTGCTTTCTATTCCGGTTGCAGCGGTTCCGCCACCTTGCCCTCCAGCTTCCTGACCGGCTTTTGCAGGATCAGGTTGGCCGGATAGGTGACCAGATCGCCGTTGTCATCACGCACCCGCACGTAGAACAAGCCAATCTCGGTGATGACGCCGGTGACCGAATCATCTTTGTCGAGGATGCGGATCCGGTCGCCAATCTTGTAGGGGAAGGCGAAGAAGATGGTGATGCTGGCGGTGATGTTGGAGAGGATCGACCACTGGGCTACCATGGCGACCCCCAATACCGCAAAGAAGGAGGACGCGAGCACCACCAGTCGGGAGAAGTCGAGCCCCCACACCCCGGCCAGTACCAGCAAGGTGGCGCAGCCGAGCAGGAAGTGGAACACATGGGCCACGTAGAGCACCCGGTTCTCGCTCACCTGCCTGCTCTGACCGAGCGCCAGCAGGCTCTTGTGAATCAGCCGCCGGATCAGGGTATGACCCAGCAACAGCAGCAGGGTCAGGCCAATGGATTGCCACATGGGTTATGCCTCCTTACCACCAGCGCCGATGCTTGAGCCAGATAGCCAGCCCGCTGGCCAGCGCCACCAGCGAACCACAGAAGACCCAGAAGGCGGTCGGATTCTCGGCCCCGGGGATACCGCCAAGGTTGATGCCAAACAGGCCGGTCAGGAAGCTGGCAGGCAAAAAGAGCAGCGCCATCACCGACATCTGGTAGGCGCGGCGATTGGTTGCCTCCGCCATCAGATTGTTGATCTCGTCTGCCAGCACAGCGGTGCGCGCCACCCCGGCATCGAGGTCATCGAGCCAGCGCCGCAGCCGATCGGCGATATCGAGCAGACGACGGCGGTCATCCTCATCCAGCCAGCTGATCTTCTCGTTGGCCAGCCGCGCCACCAGATCCCGCTGGGGGGAGAGGTAACGACGGATCATGATGAGCTGCTTGCGGATCAGCGCCAGCCGGCCATTGGCGGGCATGTCGCGCATCAGCACCATCTCCTCCAGATCGAGGATCTTGTCGTGCAGCTCCTCGACAAACTCCCCCGCCCGATCGGTCAGGGCATCGCAGATCTCCACCAGCCAGTCGGCCGGGGTATCGGCGCCGCCCCCCAGCTTGAGCTGGTTGAACACATCCTGCTCGGAGAGCAGCGGACGACGACGGCTGCTGATGATGAGATCCGGGGTGATGAAGATGCGCAGCGCCACCATCTCTTCGGGCCTGTGATCCTTGTTGTGGTTGATGCCGCGCAGGATCAGCAGCACCGTCTCCCCCATCCGCACCAGCTTGGGACGATTGCTCTGGCCGAGCAGCGACTCCCTGGCCGCCTCGCTGAGCAAGGGGGTCTGCAACAGCCAGCGCGCCGAATCGGGATTGCCGTAATCCAGATGCAGCCAGCCGGGATGCGCCGCCGGGACTTCGCTTCCCGCCATCAGCGGCGCCATGCCACCCTTGCCATCCAGGGTCAGGGCATAAATCACTTCACCGGGCACCCGATCCATCTCGTCTCCTTCTCGTTTCATGTGCTGGCCCCAGCTTACACCAAAGGTTGGGCCGACTCAGCCCCGCGCCGGGAAGGGGAGGCTTGTGTTAACATGACCACTCTCGTTTTCTATCCGCTTTCACTACAGGAAACCATGCCATGCCCATCTGGGTTGATGCCGATGCCTGCCCCATTCCGGTCAAGGAGATCCTCTACCGCGCCGCCCACCGCGCCCAGGTCGTCACCACCCTGGTGGCCAATCAGGGATTGCGGGTGCCCCCCTCGCCTTTCATCAAAACCCAGCAGGTGGAGAAGGGATTCGATGTGGCAGATCATGTCATCGCCCAGCAGGTTCAGCCCGGCGATCTGGTGATCACCGGCGACATCCCCCTCGCCTCCTGGGTGATCGATGCTGGCGGCGAGGCGCTCAATCCCCGCGGCGAGATCTACACCCGCGAGACCATCAAGGCGCGGCTCGGCATGCGCAACTTTATGGAAGAGCTGCGCTCGGCCGGCGTGCAGACCGGCGGCCCGGCCCCCTTCAATGCTGCCGACAAACAGCGCTTCGCCAACGCCCTCGACAAGTGGCTGGTCAAAGGCAAGCTGTAAAGAGACCCTAAAGGCGCCCTGCTTGGGCGCTTTTTCGCCGTAACATCCTGATTTTTAAAATAAGAGCTGACCACAACCGTCAGGCTGGTAAGATGCGCCGCCATCTTGTCCACGCCGTAATCATCATGACAGCCCAAGGGCACCTGCTCTTCTCCGTTACCTGCACCCTGATCGCCCACAAACTGCAGCTCACTCCGGCGCTGGCCGATGCCAGCCTGTGGCAGACCATCCCTGCCGCGCTGGCCAGCGCCCTGTTGCCCGACCTCGACCACCCCAAATCGGTGCTGGGGCAGCGCCTGCCGTGGATCTCGAAACCTCTGTCGCGACTGTTCGGCCATCGCGGCTTCACCCACAGTCTGCTGGCAGTCGCCGCCGCCGTCTGGGGGCTGAACCAGAGCCTGCCGCCGGACACCCTGCCCATGGGGGTCAAGGATGCGCTTATCGTCGGCTACCTCAGCCATCTGCTGGGGGACTGGCTCACCCCGGCGGGCATTCCGCTCTTCTGGCCCATCAAACGCCGCTTCCGGCTGCCGGGCTGGCCGCTGCGCAGCGGCGGCGCCATCGAAACCGGCTTTTGCACTCTCACCTTGCTGGTCGCTGGCTGGTGGTGCGGCTGGCGGCTGTGAGCCAGAAACAAAAAAGCCCCTGACGAGGTCAGGGGCCCAAGCAGTGGTACGAACCACTAGAGGATCAGATCATGATGCCTGCGATAACGGCAGAGAGCAGGCTGACCAGGGTAGAACCGTAGACCAGCTTCAGGCCAAAGCGGGAAACCATGTTGCCCTTCTCTTCGTTCAGCGCTTTTACCGCACCGGCGATGATGCCGATGGAGCTGAAGTTGGCGAAGGAGACCATGAAGATGGAGAGGATGCCGACGGTGCGCGGAGAGAGCTCGGCAGCCACCTTGCCCAGATCCATCATCGCCACGAACTCGTTGGTCACCAGCTTGGTCGCCATGATGGAGCCGGCTTGCAGCGCTTCACCACTCGGGATCCCCAGGATCCAGGCGATCGGGTAGAAGAGGTAGCCCATGACGAACTGGAAGTTCACGCCAAATGCCATCTCGAACAGGTAGTTGATGAGGGCAATCAGGGCGATGAAGCCCACCAGCATGGCACCCACGATAACGGCAACGGTGAAACCGGCCATGATGTACTCGCCCAGCATCTCGAAGAAGTTCTCTTTCTTCGGCGTGTGGTGCTCGTCACCTTCGGCAATGGCCTTGATGTCGGTCACGGAGTTATCCGGCTCGTAGGGGTTGATCAGCGAGAGCACCACGAAGGTACTGAACATGTTGAGCACCAGCGCGGCGACCACGTAGCGCGGCTCGATCAGCTGCATGTAGGCACCGACGATGGACATGGAGACGGTAGACATGGCCGTCGCCGCCAGGGTGTACATCTGCTTCTCGTTCAGGTGCGGCAGGATGTTCTTGAGGGCGATGAAGTTCTCGGACTGGCCGACGATCATCGAGCTGATGGCGTTGAAAGACTCCAGCTTGCCCATGCCGTTGATCTTGGCCAGCACGGTACCGATACCGCGGATCACCAGCGGCAGCAGGCGGATGTACTGCAGAATACCGATCAGCACGGAGATAAAGACGATGGGCATCAGCACCATCAGGAAGAAGGAGAAGGCCCCTTCGTTGACCAGACCACCGAACACGAAGTCGGTACCCTGTTTGGCAAACTCCATCAACTTGGTGAAGCCGGCCGCGAAGCCCCCCACCACCGCCAGACCCACTTCGGAGTTCAGCATGAACCAGGCCAGCGCCAGTTCGACCACCAACAGTTGGCCGATATAACGCAGTTTGATCTGTTTCCAGTTGTGGCGGTTAGCCAGCAGAGAGAGAGCGAGGACCATCACCAGTCCGAGCACAAAGTGAACGTATTCCATACCTGTAGCACCTGAGTAAATTGTAATTTTTGACCGGCGCCATCATAGACATTTGCACATTTAAAAATCAGATAGCCATCACAATCCCGCGCAATATTATGGAGGCAGGATAATACAAACGTTTTTAAATTAATTGTGCAATGAACTGATATTAATCGCGCAACACGGACAACATAAATCCTTTTAAAACATCACGTTGAGTAATGGTTGTGCCGTTTTCATGTTCTTTGAAAATATTTAATCAGCATTTTCGCAACATTCCCTGTGACGCAGTAACTGTCCGTGTAATATTCCCCAATCATTATATTAAAATACCGAAAATAGAAAACGTTTATCCGCGATAAATAATTAGATGGGTGTTTGAAAAATAGTCCTTATTACATTGTCAGTGCTCACCCGCGATTGGTTTGGCAACAAATGAACCTTTCATGGCCCCTCGTGACCAGCCGTTCAAAAATCCGCCACATCCGGTGCCACATTCTGGTATGATGCGCGGCCTTAGCGCTCGCGCATCCCCGTTTTCTCCGAAATAGAGTCCTTTTGTGAACAACAGCGAATTTAGCAGCCTCAATCTCTCCCCCGCCCTGCAAGAGAACCTCACCAGCCTGGGTTACCTGCAGATGACCCCGATCCAGGCCCAGAGCCTGCCCCTGGTGCTCGATGGCAAAGACCTGATCGCCAAGGCAAAAACCGGCAGCGGCAAGACCGCCGCCTTCGGCCTCGGCCTGCTGGCCAAGCTCAACGTCAACCGCCTCGAAGTGCAGGCGCTGGTGCTCTGCCCGACCCGCGAACTGGCGGATCAGGTGGCTCAGGAGATCCGTCGTCTGGCGCGCGCCCTGCCCAACGTCAAGCTGGTCACCCTGTGCGGCGGCACCCCGACCGCACCGCAGTCCGCCACCCTGAGCTTTGGTGCCCACATCGCCGTCGGCACCCCGGGTCGTATTCTCAAGCATCTGGAGCAAGGCACGCTGGAGCTCTCCGGCCTCAAGACGCTGGTGCTGGATGAAGCGGATCGCATGCTGGACATGGGCTTTGGCGAAGATATCAACCGGGTCATCAGCTATGCCCCCCAGCAGCGCCAGACCCTGCTCTTCTCCGCGACCTATCCGGAAGGGATCGCCCAGATGAGCCGCGGCGTGCAGCGCAATCCGGTCGAGGTGAGCGTGGAGTCCCTGCACGAGGGGAGCGCCATCGAACAGAAGCTCTATGAAGTGCCTGCCGGTCAGCGCCTCGACGCCCTCACCTGGCTGCTGAGTCACTACCAGCCAAGCTCCTGCGTGGTGTTCTGCAACACCAAGCGCGCCTGTAACGACGTGGCCGACCATCTGGCCGCCAAGGGCTTCTCGGCGCTGGCGCTGAACGGCGATCTGGAACAGCGCGAGCGGGATCAGGTGCTGGTGCGCTTTGCCAACGGCAGCGCCACCATTCTGGTGGCCACCGATGTGGCGGCCCGTGGTCTCGACATCAAGGAGCTGGGCGCCGTCATCAACTACGAGCTGACCTATGATCCGGAAGTGCACGTGCACCGCATCGGTCGTACCGGTCGTGCCGGCCAACAGGGTCTGGCCCTGAGTCTCTATCAGCCGAACGAGGCCCAGCGCGTCAACTTTATCGAAGAGTACCAGCAGGCTCCGATGCCGCTGGGTGATCTCGACAGCATCGGCCGCGACATCAAGCCGATCGCCCCGCAGATGGTGACCCTCTCCATCGATGCAGGCCGCAAGACCAAGGTGCGGGCCGGTGACATTCTGGGCGCCCTGACCGGTGAAGGCGGCATTGCCGGCGCCGATGTGGGCAAGATCCAGATCTCCGAGCAGTACTCCTACGTCGCCGTGAAGCGCAGCGTGGCGAGCGCCGCCCTCAAGCGGTTGCAGGAAGGCAAGATCAAGGGTCGCAGCTACCGCGTCCGCAAACTGGGCTAAGGTTCTTTGCAAGCCGTTAGCCAGACCACAGGCGCCTGACAGGCGCCTGTTTCATATCTCCGATGCCGCCATGCGGCAAGACAGGCACCATGACCCAAGCAATCCAAACCGATGTGAGCTGCCAGAACTGCGAAGCCTGCTGCTGCCGCCTCGAAGTGATGCTCTTTACCGATACCGGCGTGCCGGACCGTTATGTACTGGAACGGGATGGCGAGATACCGGTCATGCGCCGGCTGGACGATGGCTGGTGCGCCGCCCTCGACCGCAACACCATGATGTGCCGTATCTACGAGGTGCGACCGCTGATCTGCCGCGAATTCGAAATGGGTGAACCCGACTGCGTTGACGAACGGGACAAGTGGTTTATCAAGCTGGAGTGAAGCCCGTCCATGCGGGGAGCGGGGTGGTCAAGCGCTCGCAGGTTCACAGGGAGCGGTGTTGAGCTGCTCCCCCAGCCACTGGATGGCCGCTGCCTCCTGCTCGAAGTAACGTACCGCCCGAAAGGGCAATCCCTTGAAGATGTTATCCGCCAGATAGCGCTTGAAGCCCCCTACGAAAACCACCGCCAGAAACTGACAGCCACTCTCGGCACACCAGCCAAACTGGCGACGAAAACGGGCCAGCACCTCGGGCCCGGCCGCTTCAAACTCGGTCGCGACCTCGACAATCCCCCAAGGGCCATCCATCAATCCGGCCAGTTCGTGACGAAAGCGCGCCTCATAGGCCATGGCACCAGCCAGATTGAAGGGGCCACTCGGGCGGCAGATCAGCATCTGGCCCCTGCGCTCCATGTCAAATTGCCCATGTGGCTGCATGACTGCTCCCATTCCGTTACCACCACCATCGCCTGCAAATTGTTACCACAAGGTAATAATTTATAAGGAAAAGTCCAGCAGCAAACAGACTTTCCCCAAAGCGGGCTCATCCTATCCAGCAAGCCGTCGGCACCTTATGTTACCCACATCCCGCACTGAATCGATCTCGAGATGTGTGATTGCAGTTAACGAAACGTTACTGCTATTATCCGCGCCGCCACAAACATTCCACCTGCCGAAAGGTTTGGCACCCCAACAAGGATGTGCAATGAAAAACAGGGACTCGAGTCATTACCAACGGATCTGGCGCTGGCACTTCTACGCCGGTCTCTTTGTTGCCCCTTTCCTGATCCTGCTGTCACTGACCGGGATCGTCTATCTGTTCAAACCCCAGCTCGACAACCTGATGTACCCCGAGCTGATGAAGGTCGCCCCCGCCAGCCAGACCCTGAGTGCCGACCAACTGCTGGCCAAGGCGATGATGACCATGCCCGATGCCAGCCTGCGTAAATACCTGCCGCCTGTCGCTCCCGACCAGAGCGCCCAGTTCATCGTCAATCGGGGTGAGCAGGAACTGACCCTGTTTATGGATCCCGCCAGCGGTGCCCTGCTCGGCACCATGGATAACAAGTGGAATCTGCAAGCGGTCGCTCGCTCCCTGCACGCCGACCTGCTGCTCGGCACCACGGGGGACAGGCTGATCGAACTGGCGGCAGGCTGGGGGCTGGTACTGCAGCTGAGCGGCCTCTACCTCTGGTGGCCACGCAAGGGGCCCGGGGTAGGCGGCATCCTCTGGCCCAGAGTGAGCCAGCGCGGCCGCCTCTGGTGGCGGGATCTGCACGCAGTGGTCGGCTTCTGGGGCGCCGGTTTCCTGCTGCTGTTGTTGCTGAGCGGCATGACCTGGACCGGTTTCTGGGGCGATCAGTTTGCCGCGGTCTGGAACCGCTTCCCCGCCACCATGTGGAATGAGGTGCCCAAATCGGCACCGCTGGCCCGAAGCCTGAATCAGGCCCACGAGCAGACCGTCCCTTGGGCGGTGGAGAACACCCCTATGCCCAGCTCGCAGCCGGTCGATGAGGGGCACGATCACGGTGCCATGAACCACGGCGAGCATGAGGGAGTGGTGATGGCCAGCCAGCGGATTCCGCTGCAACAAGTGGTGGATATCGCCACTGCCCGGAAAGTGAGTCCGGGGTACAGCATCACCCCGCCGGTCGGCGCCACCGGTATCTATACCATCGCGATCTTTGCCGATGATCCGCGCAACGATGCCACCCTGCATATCGATCAATACAGCGGTAAGGTGCTGGCCGATGTGCGCTGGCAGGATTACGGCCCGGTCGCCAAGACGGTAGAGAGTGGCGTCATGCTGCACATGGGCAAGCTCTACGGCTGGCCCCATCAGCTCGCCATGCTGCTTATCTGCCTGATGGTGCTGGCCAGCGCCGTGAGCGGCCTCTGGATCTGGTGGTGCCGCCGTCCGCAGGGCCGTCTCGCCGCGCCGCCGCTGCCCGCCAAACTCCCGCCGATGCGAGGTGCCATCACCCTGCTTATCCTGCTGGGGATCGCCTTCCCGCTGGTGGGCGCCTCCATGGTCGCCATCTGGCTGCTGGATACCCTGCTCTTCTCCCGTCGCCCCCTCAAGGTGGCGCGCGCCAGCTAAACCCGCTAAAACCAAAAAGGGCTCCCATCTCAGGAGCCCTTTTCATTATTCGTGTCCCGTCCTGAATATGGTTTACACCTTTCCCCCCAATAAATGGAGAACCCGATGGGACAAGGTGTGAAACGGACACAGCGCGATTACTCGCTGACTTTTAAACTGGCACTGGTCGAGCAGATTGAAAAAGGCGAGCTCACCTACAAACAGGCTCAGGTGCGTTATGGCATTCAGGGCCGCTCCACCGTTCTGGTATGGTTGCGTAAACATGGTCGGCAAGATTGGAGCCAGGGGGCTTCTGTACGCGCCGGCAGGAGCATCACCATGCCTGACCCCGACAACCAGACGCCCGAACAGCGCATCAAGGAACTCGAGCAGCAGCTGGCGCTGATGAGTCA
>NZ_JBFODU010000008.1:0-26390 GCF_040908505.1 Aeromonas sp. R1-2
ACCAGACATTGAAAATCAAAAATTGTTTTGATGTTCGATGCTGTGAGTGCCCACACAGATTGCTTGATTCAAATTGTTAAAGAGCGACGCAACAGCGTGTTGCTGCGGGAGTGGAATTCTACTCAACCACCTTCTCGAGTCAAGCCTTATTTTCAAAGGCTTTTCGAGGTTATCGACGAGGTTGTTTGCGTTGCCGCTTGCCCTGTCGATGGAGGCGCATTATAGGGAGTGAATTCTTTCTGGCAAGGCTAAGTTGCATGTTTTTTTGATAAAACCGCACAACCGTTCAAACAACAAACAAAAAGAAGAAAGTTCGAGCTAAATCACACATTCTGGAGGCAGATGACAGGCAAGCCCCCTCTCAACTCATATAAGCCATTTCGGATTGTTGACGCGCCAGCCAAAGCTCCTCCATCTCCAACAAGGTTTGATAGATTTTCTCCGCCTGCTCTGGTCGGCTGAACAGATAGCCCTGCCCATACAAGTGGATATCGGTCAGGGATCGCAGCACATCCAACTGAGCCTGTGTCTCAATCCCTTCACACACCAGACTCTTGCCCAGCATCGACCCCATCCGACAAATATTGGCGACCAGTTCGGATGCCTCCAGTGAAGTGTCAATGCCCTGTATAAATGAACGGTCGATCTTCACTTTGCTGACCGGTAACTTTTGCAGATAACTCAAAGAGGAATAACCGGTACCAAAATCATCTAATGCCAGCAGTACCCCCTGCTGATTGAGATCCTGCATCAGTTGCAGCGAGTTCTTCACTTCGCGCATGGTGGTATCTTCCGTGACCTCCAGGACCAGGCTACGGGCAGGCAGGTGGTGCTCCATCAATGCCTTGGCCACCAATTTGAGCAAATTGCGCTGGTACATGCCTGGCGAGATATTCACACACATTTGCAGATCAACCATACCAAGCTGGTGCCACTGATAGAGCTGCTCGCAAGCGGTGTTCAGCACCCAGCTCCCAACCCGTTCGGCAAGCTGGAACTCCTCGGCCACCATGATCACTTCGTTTGGCGGAATGAAGCCGAGTTCCGGATGCCGCCAGCGCAGCAGAGCCTCGACAGCTTCACAGCGGCCACTCTCGAGATTGACGATAGGTTGGTAATAGAGTTCCAGCGCATTGTGTTCCAGCGCCATGATCATGTCCGACGCCAAATGCTTGCGCCGCGCCGTCTCGTTGAGCAGGGAGTTATCGTAAATTACATAGGGGACATGGGTCTTGCGACTATGGAACAGGGCCTGCTCCGCACGACTCAGCAACTCCTGAGTCTTGTCGCTGTCCATCGGATAGAAGGCAATCCCGATCCCGACTTCAAGCCGGAAGGGATAGTTGTCATAGACGATATCTTGCTTCAGCGCATGCAGCAATCGCGCTACCAGCTCCCTGACCTGACGCAGATCGCTGCTGCCACGCTGAATAATGGCAAATTGATCCCCCCCAAGACGTCCGCTCCACTCCCCCTCTTCACAGAGCACTCTGATCCGGGTGGCAAACTCACAAAGCAGATAATCACCGGTGTCATAACCAAACTTGCTGTTGATATCCCTGAAGTCGTTGATATCGACCAGCACCAGCCCAAACGGTACTTCCTGTGTGGCGTACAGCTCCATCCGCTCCAGCAAAGCAACCCGATTGGACAACCCAGTCAGCGGATCCCGTCTGGCTGCTCTGAAATGGCGACGCCCTTCATATATAAGCAGCATGCTGAGCAGCAGCACTGACATGACCAGACCGGAGACCATCAGCAACAGGGCATTACGCAATTGGCCAAAATGGCGATCGTTCTCGGAATAGACGTTAATGTTCTTCTGCATCACAGAAGCGAGGGAGTAGGAGAGCGGCTCTTGCAGCGGGGCAAGGCGCATCATGATCTGCTGATAGTCAGATGCCCCGCTCTGCAACTTGGTGATGTCGGGCTCTATTTGGCGAATATTGGTTTCAATCAGCTGCACCAGACGCAAGGTTTTCTGCTTGTCCTGCATGCTCTTGCGCAGCTGGCCGCTCAACAGGATGGGCGTTCTGCTCCAGAGAATGTCATAACGCAACATCAAGGTGTCATGATCAATCCCGCCATAGTGATAGACCTCTACCGCATTGAGGAAACGACCGAGCTCCAGCTGCAACTGCATCAGCGCCCAAGAGACATCATAGGTGTATTTCTCCATCGCTCTGGTCGCATTCTGGATCTGCATCAGGCAATAGAGGGTGCTCCCGGTAAACAACAGGATGGATACATACAGAATGACGAGCAGTGGCCACGCCCTGGTCTTTCCTTTCACCCCATGCTCCCGTGCTGTTTTTATCAGTGCTGAATGTCTATCAAATCCAGCTGCCAGATCATCATGTCGGTATATTCGGATCGCTTCAATTCCGGATACTGATCAAGAGGCAGCATAAACCAGACCGGCCCCTTGTCACGCACCCGCATGACAGCGCCGTTGTCTTCCCATGCAAGGATGGGCTCGTATTTGGCAACCTTGTCCCATTCAATGCGGACCTGGAAACTGTTCAGCGCCGTCAACGTAATGGTCTTGCCATCCGCACCGACTGCAGCCAATACATCGGCCAGTTTTGGGCCTCTGTAGGTGTGCGGCTTATCCACCCACGGGTTGCCGGTCACTATCTCATGTTGCGGCAGAGCCTGTAGTTTTGCCAGATCAAACAACACCTTGCCATCAACTTCGTCTGCCGACCTGATGTTGCCACCGACTTTCAGGATCACCGGCCCAGTCAGCGCCTCAGCAGCCATCACCGGCATGATGACCAATGAACACAGTAGTGTCAGCCAACCAAACATTTTCATATCGCCCCCAGATTTGCTGTCTCAACAGACTCAGTTTAGCCAGATATAAAAAAACGGCTCGCCTTGAGCGAGCCGTTTGTCAAACAGAACAAGGGGGATGATTACATCATGCCCATGCCACCCATGCCGCCCATGTCAGGCATAGCAGGGGTATCTTTCTTCGGCAGTTCGGTGACCATGCACTCGGTGGTGATCATCAGACCGGCGATGGAAGAGGCAAACTGCAGGGCGGAACGGGTTACCTTGGTCGGATCCAGGATACCCATGGCCAGCATGTCGCCATACTGTTCGCTGTAAGCGTTGTAACCGAAGTTGCCTTCGCCGTTCTTCACTGCATTGGCAATGACGGAGGCTTCCTCACCGGCGTTGATGACGATTTGACGCAGCGGGGCTTCCATGGCGCGCAGGGCAACCTTGATACCGACGTTCTGGTCTTCGTTGTCACCGCGCAGACCCGCCAGTTTGGCAGCAACGCGAACCAGCGCAACACCACCACCGGCAACCACGCCTTCTTCAACCGCGGCGCGGGTAGCGTGCAGGGCATCTTCAACGCGTGCTTTCTTCTCTTTCATCTCGACTTCGGTGGCTGCGCCAACCTTGATCACGGCAACACCGCCAGCCAGCTTGGCTACGCGCTCTTGCAGCTTCTCACGATCGTAGTCGGAAGAGGTCTCTTCGATCTGCTGACGGATCTGGGCAACACGGCCTTCGATCACACCGGCATCACCCACGCCATCGATGATGGTGGTGTTCTCTTTGGTGATGACGATGCGCTTGGCACGACCCAGATCTTCCAGAGTCGCTTTTTCCAGCTCCATGCCAACTTCTTCAGAGATTACGGTACCGCCAGTCAGTACGGCGATATCCTGCAGCATGGCCTTGCGACGGTCACCGAAGCCAGGCGCCTTGACGGCAGCCACTTTCACGATACCGCGCATGGTGTTGACCACCAGAGTCGCCAGCGCTTCGCCTTCTACGTCTTCAGCAACAATCAGCAGCGGCTTGCCAGCTTTGGCAACGCCTTCCAGCACCGGCAGCATTTCGCGGATGTTGGAGACTTTCTTGTCAACCAGCAGAATGAACGGGTCGTCCAGTTCAACGGAACCGGTCTCTTGCTTGTTGATGAAGTAGGGGGACAGGTAGCCGCGGTCGAACTGCATACCTTCAACAACTGCCAGCTCATCTTCCAGACCCTGACCATCTTCAACGGTGATGACGCCATCGCGACCCACTTTGTCCATGGCTTCGGCAATCAGCTTGCCCACTTTCTCGTCGGAGTTGGCGGAGATGGTGCCCACCTGAGCAATGGCATTGCTGTCAGCGCACGGCTGGGACAGTGCTTGCAGCTCGGCAACGGCAGCCACAACGGCTTTGTCGATACCGCGCTTCAGATCCATCGGGTTCATACCGGCGGCAACGGCTTTCAGACCTTCGTTGACGATAGCCTGAGCCAGAACGGTTGCAGTAGTGGTACCGTCACCGGCGGCATCGTTCGCCTTGGAAGCCACTTCCTTGACCATCTGGGCGCCCATGTTCTGGAACTTGTCTTCCAGCTCGATTTCGCGCGCAACAGACACACCATCTTTAGTGATGGTCGGGGCGCCGAAGGACTTGTCCAGCACCACGTTGCGGCCTTTCGGGCCCAGAGTCACCTTGACGGCATCAGCCAGGATGTTTACGCCTTCCAGCATCTTGATGCGGGCTTCGTTACCAAACTTAACGTCTTTAGCTGCCATTTTTCTTCAATCCTTAAATCAATTCGGGGAAAAGGAGGATGGATTACTCTTCGACAATCGCCAGGATGTCGGTTTCGGAGAGGATCAGGACGTCCTGACCATCCAGCTTCTCGGTCTTAACACCGTAGCCTTCGTTGAAGATAACCTTGTCACCAACCTTCACGGCCAGTGCTTTGACTTCGCCATTATCCAGGATGCGACCAGTCCCCACGGCAAGCACTTCACCACGGGTGGACTTCTGGGCCGCAGTACCAGTCAAGACGATACCGCCGGCAGATTTGGCTTCAGCTTCGATGCGCTTGATGATGACGCGGTCGTGCAGTGGACGAATTTTCATCGATAACTCTCCCAAAATGAGTCTCATTGTTGCTTTGAGGAATGGCCGTTCCAGGCCAAATTAGATATGTCCCTGATGTGGGGCAGAGTTGCTAACCCTTCAAGGGCAAATACAAAAAAAATTTTTTCACGTACTATAAACATCTTCGATGGTTCAGCCATGTCCGCACCCTAGTGCAAGGTCGGTTCAAGCCGCCTGGTTTCCATGCCAGAACCTTCAAAGCCAGCTGTAGAGACGAGCCCTTGACCCGCACCAACCCCATGTTGACAGCCCCTATTCCGGTCGTACTGCGCCAGATGACGGGCCCCATGATCTTCGGCATCATCGCCATTCTGGCCTTCAATCTGGTCGATACCTTTTTTATCGGTATGCTGGGCACCGAAGCTCTGGCCGCCATCAGTTTTACCTTTCCTGTCACTTTTGTGGTTACCTCACTGGCGATGGGATTGGGCGCCGGATTGTCAGCGGTGATCGGTCATACCCTGGGGCAGGGCAAACACGATGAGGCGGCCCATCTCGCCACCGACAGCCTGTTTCTGGCGGTGATCATGGTGGCCCTGCTCTCAGCGGGGGGGGCTCTCACCATCAAGCCTCTGTTTACTCTGCTGGGGGCCAGTGCCGAGCTTATCTCCCTCATCCATGACTACATGCTGATCTGGTATCTCACCGTCCCCATGCTGGTGCTGCCCATGGTGGGCAATGCCGCCATCCGGGCGACCGGCGATACCAAAACCCCCAGTCTGGTGATGGCCGTAGCCGGGTTGGTCAACGGGGTACTGGATCCTCTGTTGATCTTCGGCATCGGCCCCTTTCCCGAGTGGGGGATCCGCGGGGCCGCCATCGCGACTTCTATCTCCTGGTTGATGGCGATGCTGGTCAGCCTCTATATCCTGCGTCATCGGGAAGGCTTGCTGCTGTTGCGTCTCTCGCCGCGGGCCCGGTTACTGTCTCACTGGCGGGCGTTACTCCATGTCGCCGTCCCCGCCTCTTTTACCAATATGCTCAACCCCCTGGCCAATGCGGTGCTGATGACGATCTTTGCGGGCCTGGGTACCGAGGTGGTAGCCGCTTACGGCGCCGCATCGCGGGTCGAGGCGCTGCTGCTGATCGTGATGATGGCCCTTGCCTCCGTACTGGCCCCTTTCATCTCGCAAAACTGCGGTGCCGGTAATCCGGCCCGCGCCAAGGCTGCACTGCAGAGCTGCATGGGGTTTGCGTTGCTGTTCCAGCTCGCCATCTATGGCCTGACCTGGCTACTGGCGCCACTCATCGCCAACCTGTTCAGCGATCATCCGCAGGTCATTCGCCTCATCATTCTCTATCTGCATCTGGTGCCGATCGGTTATGGCTTTCAGGGCATGGTGATGCTGCTGGCCTCGGCGCTAAATGGCGTGCGAGCATCCAGTATTTCGTTCTTGTTCAACGGATTGCGACTGTTTGGTTTTCTGTTGCCAGGAGCCTGGCTGGGGGCCAAGCTGGGGGGAGAACAGGGGATATATCTGGGAATACTGCTGGCCAATCTGGCGGCGGGCACCCTCGCATGGTGGTATGCCCGACACCGCTTCGAGGCCTTGTGCCATCAGGGCAAACCCTGATTCAGTCACTCGCCTCGGGTTTTCGTCTCGTCGATTACTCTTTACGCTCAAATTCGCCTTCGATGGTGGTGCCGCCCTGCTTGGCGTTCCCCAGATGCTCATCGGACGGTACGTTGCCAAACGGCGATTGAGTACGCTGGAAGCCACCCATCTGCATCCGGAACTGGCTGCTGCCGATCAGCTTGTCAGCCAGTTTGTTGCGCAGCCAGGGCTGCAGCAGCAGGACCCCGAAGAAGTCGGTGACAAAACCCGGGATAATCAGCAGCAAGCCGGCCAACGCCAGCATCATGCCACCCATCACCTCGCGGCCCGGCATCTCGCCCATCTGCATCTTTTGCTGGGCACTGAACAGGGTCTTGATCCCTTCACTGCGCACCAGCGAGGAGCCCAATACCGCAGTCAGTATGAGCAAGCCGACAGTCGGCAGCGCCCCGATTACCGAGCCGACCTCGATCATCACGGTGAGCTCCAGCACAACCAGACCCACCAACAACAAAAACAACTTGCCCATATCCACTCCAGCACCGGTAAATTGAGAAAAAGTGGCGCCCATCCAACGATGGTCAGAGGCGATTTTGCCGCCCCGTCATCACCACTTTCTGCTCTGAATAAATGGGGGCTGCCCCCCTCTTTTCAAGTTGGTCAACTGACACCTACGTCATCAGTAATCTAAAAAACCAGCAAAAAGTCACAAAAATTTATAAAAATCATCATGATAAAAACTTCATAACATATGTGTACTTTCCTCAAAGTAATTTGAAAATGTCGCAAATTTAGTGATCCACCTCTAATAACCGATACCTCAATTGGAGTAGTATATTGATTAGTTTTTCGGGAGGTCATTCTCCCAACCGCCCCACTCGATGTGTGGTGCTTCAGGATGAGCTGTGCGCAAGGAACTCGCGACCACTCGGTGAGGATTTTTCCATTTATCTGATTTCTGAGGCATTACAATGAGCGACATCAAGAACGTCCGCATTGAAGAAGACCTGCTGGGCACCAAAGAAGTTTCCAATGATCTCTACTACGGTGTGCACACCCTGCGCGCTGTCGAGAACTTCAAGATCAGCTCTCAGAAGATTTCTGACGTTCCGGAATTCGTCCGCGGTATGGTGCTGACCAAGAAGGCCGCTGCGCTGGCAAACGGTGAACTGGGTACCATCCGTCCTGAAATTGCTGACAAGATCGTAGAAGCCTGCGACCTGATGCTGAACACCGGCAAATGCTTCGACCAGTTCCCGGTCGACGTTTACCAGGGTGGTGCCGGCACCTCCGTCAACATGAACACCAACGAAGTACTGGCCAACATCGCCCTGGAAATCATGGGTCTGGAGAAAGGCCGTTACGACGTCATCAACCCGAACGACCACGTCAACAAGTGCCAGTCCACCAACGATGCCTACCCCACCGGTTTTCGCGTTGCTGTGGTCAACAGCACTGACGTGACTCTGCACGCGCTGGAGCACCTGATCGCGGCATTCGATGCCAAAGCGAAAGAGTTCAAAAACATCCTGAAGATGGGTCGTACCCAGCTGCAAGATGCGGTTCCGATGACTCTGGGTCAGGAGTTCCACGCGTTCGCCGTGACCCTGCGTGAAGAGATCAAGTCCATCAAGCGTTGCCAGGAGCTGCTGCTGGAAGTGAACCTGGGCGCGACCGCCATCGGTACCGGTCTGAACACTCCGCCCGAGTACTCTGCTCTGGCCATCAAGCGTCTGGCCGAGATCACCGGTCGTGCCTATGTACCGGCAGAAGACCTGATCGAAGCGACCTCAGACTGTGGCGCCTACGTCATGCTGCACGGCGCCATCAAGCGTCTGGCTATGAAGCTGTCCAAGATCTGTAACGACCTGCGTCTGCTATCCTCCGGCCCGCGCACTGCACTGAAAGAGATCAACCTGCCGGAAATGCAGGCGGGTTCCTCCATCATGCCGGCCAAGGTCAACCCGGTTATCCCGGAAGTGGTCAACCAATCCTGCTTCAAGGTATTCGGTAACGACATCACCATCACCTTCGCCGCCGAAGCCGGTCAGCTGCAGCTGAACGTCATGGAGCCGGTGATTGGTCAGGCGATGTTCGAATCCCTGAGCCTGATGGAAAAAGCCTGTATTTCCCTGCGCGAGAAGTGCGTGGAAGGTATCACCGCCAACCCGGAAATCTGCATGAATCACGTGCTGAACTCCATCGGTATCGTGACCTACCTGAACCCCTTCATCGGCCACCACGAAGGGGATATCGTCGGCAAGATCTGTGCCCAGACCGGCAAGAACGTCCGTGAAGTCGTTCTTGAGCGCGGTCTGCTGAGCGCCGAGCAGCTGGACGAAATTCTCTCCATCGAGAACCTGATGAACCCGCAATACAAAGCCAAGCGTTTCACCCGCGAAGCTACCGTATAAGCGAGTGTGGGCCGGGATCTTCCCGGCCCATAAAGTCAGTTCCCGATTGGTCTTTATCCCCAGCCCGATCGGGAATTGGCTTTTTGCCAAATAAAAACCAAAAACTAAAAAATGGAGTTATCGCTATGATTGGAATCGAGTTACTTGTCGTGCTCGCCGCTATCTATCTGGGGGCCCGGATAGGCAGCATCGGCATCGGATTTGCCGGTGGTCTGGGGGTACTGGTCTTGACGTGGGGTCTGGGCATGCCCATCCCGAGCGATCAACTGGTCAGCTACATCCCTTGGGATGTGATCATGATCATCGCATCCGTCATCTGTGCCATCGCCTGTATGCAACTGGCTGGCGGGATGGACTACCTGGTCTTCCTGGCAGAAAAAGCGCTGCGCAAGAACCCCAAATACATCACCTTCGCCGCCCCGGTGGTCACCTACCTGATGACCATGCTGGCCGGTACCGGTCATACCGCCTTCTCTACCCTGCCGGTGATCGCTGAAGTGGCCAAAGAGCAAGGGATCCGCCCATCCCGTCCGCTCTCCATCGCGGTTGTCGCCTCCCAGATCGCCATCACAGCTTCCCCGATCTCTGCCGCTGTGGTTGCCTTCTCCGGTATGCTCGAGCCGTTCGGTGTTGACTACCTTACCCTGCTGGCCATCTGCATCCCCTCTACCTTCCTGGCCTGTATCCTGGGCGCCTTCATTGCCAACATGATGGGCAAGCCGCTGGAGCAGGACGAAGTCTATCTGGAGCGTAAAGCCAAGGGCCTGATCAAACTGCGTGGTACTACCAAGCTCGAGATCAAACCGTACGCCAAACTGTCTGTCTGGATCTTCATCGCTGCCATCGTTGCTGTCATGGCTTATGCCACTGCCATCTCCGGTAAAGTAGGCCTGATCACCAACCCGCCGATCCCCCGTGACGGCGCCATCATGGGCATCATGCTGGCCGCGGCCACCATCATGACCCTGGTGTGCAAACTGGACGCTACTCAAGTGACCAACATGCCGACCTTCAAGTCCGGTATGTCCGCCTGTATCTGCGTACTGGGTGTTGCCTGGCTGGGTAACGTCTTCGTTAAAGGCAACATGGACACCATCCAGCTGATCGCTGGCGACCTGCTGAACCAGTACTCCTGGCTGCTGGCTGTGGTGCTGTTCTTCGCTGCCATGCTGCTCTATTCACAAGGCGCCACTACCAAAGCGTTGATGCCTGCCGCACTGGCACTGGGTGTCAGCCCGCTGACTGCGATTGCCTCTTTCGCAGCCGTGAGCGCCCTGTTCGTACTGCCGACCTACCCGACTCTGCTGGCCGCGGTAGAGATGGACGACACCGGCTCCACCCGTATCGGTAAGGCGGTCTTCAACCATCCCTTCTTCGTACCGGGCACCGCCACCATCGCCATCGCCGTGGCACTGGGCTTCTTCTTCGGCGGCATCCTGCTGTAATTCATCGCCTGCTGATCGCCAAATAAAAATCCCCGCCAGTTGGCGGGGATTTTTTATCTCTTAACTCTGTACTTTGCAGTCTGCCAGCACGAGAGCTGACCTCTTATCCGGATGGCTCAACCACGGCGACAGCAGACACCACAACAGCGTGCCAGCGGCGCTATAACTACCGCTGCCGGATTGCCGGAGTAGTAGGCCACCATGGTACTCAGCACCATGCCAGAAGGCGGGATCCGTCGGATCAGACCGGCTCCAGGGTATCCAGCGGCCAGCGCGGCACCGCTTTGACCACCAGCGGCTCAAATACGCCCGCTTTCAGGCGCTGCATACCGGCGTAAGCGATCATGGCGCCGTTATCGGTGCAATATTCAGTGCGCGGATAGAACACCTCGCCCTTGAGGCTCTCCATCAGCTCCGCCAGCTGGGCACGCAGATGACGGTTGGCACTGACGCCACCGGCAACCACCAGACGCTTAAGACCGGTCTCTTTCAAAGCACGACGGCACTTGATGGCCAGGGTATCAACCACCGCATCTTCAAACGCCCGAGCGATATCGGCACGGGTCTGCTCATCATCACCATTGGCGGCGATGGTGTTGGCTGTGAAGGTCTTGAGGCCGGAGAAGCTCATGTCGAGCCCGGGACGGTCAGTCATGGGACGTGGGAAGTGGAAACGTCCAGTGGTGCCCTTCTCGGCCAGACGGGAGAGCAGCGGACCACCCGGATAGTCCAGCCCCATCAGCTTGGCAGTCTTGTCGAACGCTTCGCCAGCGGCATCGTCGATGGATTCCCCCAGCAGCTGATAGCTGCCGATACCGTCGACCCGCACCAGCATGGAGTGACCACCGGATACCAGCAGCGCCACGAAGGGGAACTCGGGAGCCTTCTCTTCCAGCATGGGGGCCAGCAGGTGCCCTTCCATATGGTGGACGGCGATAGCAGGCTTGTTCCATGCCATCGCCAGCGAACGACCAATAGTGGCGCCCACCAGAATGGCGCCAACCAGACCCGGACCCGCGGTATACGCGATGCCGTCGATGTCATCTTTGCCCAGTCCCGCCTCTTGCAATGCGGCCTGGATCAACGGGATCGTCTTGCGAACATGATCCCGGCTGGCGAGTTCGGGGACGACGCCACCGTAGTCCGCATGCAGCTTGACCTGGCTGTATAACTGATGGGAAAGGATCCCTTTTTGATCGTCGAAGATCGCGATCCCGGTTTCGTCACAGGATGTCTCTATGCCCAATACACGCATTGCTAAAAAATTTCACTGCTAAAATGAGACGGCTATGGTAACCTTCGCGGGTTTTTTAAACCAGAGCGATCTCTGCGGGTTTACTTTCATTCCCTGTCCAGAGTATAATTTCGCACCATTTTAAGACATGCTGATCGATTGAAGGTCAGCTAACAATTTATCACTGAGGTGAAAGGCACATGCCAGTAATCAAAGTCCGTGAAAATGAGCCGTTTGACGTTGCTCTGCGTCGTTTCAAGCGTTCTTGCGAAAAAGCCGGTATCCTGTCCGAAGTTCGTAGCCGTGAGTTTTACGAGAAGCCGACTACCATTCGTAAGCGCGCCAAAGCGTCTGCTGTCAAGCGTCACGCCAAGAAGCTGTCTCGCGAAAACGCACGTCGTATCCGCCTGTACTAATCGGGAGATATTGCCGTGTCTCTGAAGGATCAACTCAAGGATCAGCAAAAACTCGCCATGCTTGCCAAAGATAAGGCACGTCTGGGAGCGATCCGCTTGTTGATGGCAGAAATCAAGCAACGTGAAGTCGATACCCGTATCGAGCTGAATGATGAGGATATCCTCGCTGTCGTGACCAAAATGGTCAAACAGCGCCGCGATTCCATCAGCCAATTTGAAGCTGCCGGTCGCCAGGATCTCGCCGACAAAGAGTCCGCCGAGATCGTTGTGTTGCAGGAATTCCTGCCGCAACAGCTGACCGCAGATGAAATTGCAGCCCTGATCGAGCAAGCCATCACTGAAAGTGGTGCTGCCGTCATGGCTGATATGGGCAAGGTCATGGCTGTCTTGAAGCCGAAAATTCAGGGGCGTGCCGATGTCGGCGCCGTCAGTGCTCAGGTGAAAACCCGCTTGGCGTAACAGGCAACTCTCTTGTTTGGTCGAAGAAGCCGTGCTTCCCTTGGAATGCGCGGCTTTTTTATTTTCTCCGCAATGAAACAGGACGGTTATGGCAGGCAGGATCCCCCAATCCTTTATCGACGATCTGCTCGTACGCACAGACATAGTCGAGCTGATCGACTCGCGAGTGCGGCTGAAAAAAGCCGGTAAGAACTACCAGGCTTGCTGCCCTTTTCATAACGAAAAAAGCCCCTCTTTTACCGTCAGCCAGGAGAAACAGTTCTACCACTGTTTCGGTTGTGGCGCCCACGGCAACGCCATCGGCTTTGTCATGGAGTACGACGGTCTCGAATTTCCCGATGCCATCGAAGAGCTCGCCAGCATGCAAGGCATGCAGGTACCTCGCGAGCAGAGCATCGGCGGCTCGGCCAATAGCCAGCCCGCCGTCAGCAAGGATCTGTTCGAGCTGATGAACCAGATCGCCCGCTTCTACGAGAGCAATCTCAAGAGTGCCCCCCACGCGGTGGAGTACCTCAAAGGGCGCGGTCTGACCGGCGAAGTAGTCAAGCGCTTCAACATCGGTTATGCCCCAAGTGACTGGGATCAGGTACGCCGCCGCTTCGGCGCCAGCCGGGATCACGAACAGCTGCTTATCTCGGGCGGCATGCTGATCACCCGTGACAATGGCCCGGGCAGCTATGACCGTTTCCGCGATCGCATCATGTTCCCGATCCGCGACAAGCGTGGCCGGGTCATCGGTTTCGGTGGCCGGGTGCTGGGTGATGGCACCCCCAAGTACCTGAACTCGCCGGAGACCCCCATCTTCCATAAAGGGCGGGAGCTGTTCGGTCTCTACGAAGTAAAGCAGGCACACAAGGATCCACGCAGGATCCTGGTGGTGGAAGGCTACATGGATGTGGTGGCACTCGGTCAGTACGACATCGACTATGCAGTGGCGGCACTGGGCACTGCGACCACCAGCGACCATATCCACACCCTGTTTCGCACCACTGCCGAGGTGGTCTGCTGCTACGACGGTGACAATGCCGGTCGTGAAGCCGCCTGGCGCGCGCTGGATAATGCCCTCCCTCATCTGCAGGATGGCCGCGAGCTGAAGTTCGTGTTCCTGCCCGATGGCGAGGATCCCGACTCACTGGTACGCCAGACCGGCAAGGAGGGCTTTGAAGCCCTGCTCGATGAAGCCCAACCGTTCGCCGACTTCATGTTCGAGCGTCTCGGCCGGGATGCGGCGCTCTCCGGTGAGGCAGGCAAGTTCGAAGTGGCCAACAAGGCTGCCGAGCTTATTCGTCGCGTACCGGAAGGGTTTACCCGCGAAGGGCTGATCACTCGTCTCTCCAGCATGATGCGTTGGGGCGAGAACAAGCAGCGCATCGCCGAGCTCTTTGCCCGCAACAGCCAGCCCAAGGCCGAGGTCAACAAACCCAAGGCAGCCAAGCTGACGCCACTGCGGCGTGCGCTGGCACTGATGGTGCAATATCCGGCAGTAACGGCTGAGCTCCCCCCCATGCCGGAATTGGCCGGACTACGCGTACAGGGCATCAAGTTTCTGCTGCAACTGCACCAGCAGATCTTGGCACAGCCCGGTATTACCACAGGGATCCTGCTGGAACACTGGCGTGGTACCAAGGAGGGAGAGATCCTTGCTCAGCTGGCCATGCACGACCTGTTCGAGGAGATCAAACTCGATCAAGAGCCGGATATTCTGGGAGAATTGCAGGACACCTTCGTCGGCTTCATCAACCAGTTTCTGAAACAGCGGATCGAAGAATTGCAGGCCAAAGTGGCTCAGGAAGGACTAAGCTCCGAAGAAACCCAAGAGCTGATGATGCTGATAAGAGAGGTGCAAATTGAGAAAAGAAATGAGAGTGGGGCTTGATATTTGAGTGATTAGTCCCAATATGGATAGCGTTGCCCGAATCGACGGGATGAAAAGCAAAATTTTTATAACCGCCTGGCCCCGACAATACTGCGGGCAGGGGTTTCTCATGACCGACGCCGCAACCAGACATAGCATGTCTGGCGGTTTTCTATTAGAATTGGCTATTTGCGCAGCAGCGCACTGTACGCGCAACCTAGCAACACCAACCGGATGAGTTCTATGGAGCAAACCCCGCAGTCTCAGCTTAAACTCCTCGTTGCCAAAGGTAAAGAACAGGGCTACCTGACCTATGCCGAGGTGAACGATCACCTCCCGCAAGACATTGTCGATTCAGACCAGATCGAAGACATCATTCAGATGATCAACGATATGGGCATTCAAGTGGTTGAAAACGCTCCGGATGCCGATGACCTTATCATGGCTGAAGGTGGTACCGCCGATGAGGACGCTGCCGAAGCAGCGGCCCAGGCTCTGGCATCTGTTGAATCTGAGATTGGTCGCACGACCGATCCCGTCCGCATGTACATGCGGGAAATGGGTACCGTCGAACTGCTGACCCGCGAAGGCGAAATCGACATCGCCAAGCGGATCGAAGACGGTATCAACCAGGTACAAAGCTCCGTAGCAGAGTACCCTGAAGCAATTACTTACCTGCTCGAACAGTACGACAAGTACGAAGCCGAGCAGCTGCGTCTCTCTGACATCATCTCTGGCTTTATTGACCCGAACGAAACCGAAGACATGGCACCTACTGCCACGCATATCGGTTCCGAGCTCGGCGAAGACGATCTGGCTGACGAAGATGAAGAAGACGAAGAAGACGAAGACGAAGATGGCGACAGCTCTGACGACGATGGTGACGGTGGTCCGGATCCGGAAGTCGCTCGCGAGAAGTTCGGCGAACTGCGTGCACAGTATGAAGTGACCCGCCTCTCCATTCAGAAGAATGGTCGCGCGCACGAAGATACCCAGGCCGCCATCGCCCAGCTGGCCGATGTATTCCGTCAATTCCGCCTGATGCCCAAGCAGTTCGATCGCCTGGTCAACAACATGCGCGAGATGATGGAGCGCGTCCGCGTGCAGGAACGCATCATCATGAAACTCTGCGTTGAGCAGGCCAAGATGCCGAAGAAAACCTT
The DNA here is from genome assembly GCF_040908505.1 of Aeromonas sp. R1-2. Lineage (NCBI taxonomy): Bacteria > Pseudomonadati > Pseudomonadota > Gammaproteobacteria > Aeromonadales > Aeromonadaceae > Aeromonas > Aeromonas sp. R1-2. The sequence goes on from NZ_JBFODU010000008.1 coordinate 15,454, forward strand.
CGTCGCGGCCTTCACCAACAATGAGTGTGAAACTGCCTGGTTCGAATACCAGAAGCAGGCTGGCAAAGCCTGGTCTCCCCGTCTGGTTGAAATGGACGAGGATATCCAGCGCGCCATCGGCAAGCTGCAGCAGATTGAAGAAGAGACCGGTCTGTCGATTGCCCAGATCAAGGATATCAACCGTCGCATGAGCATCGGTGAGGCCAAAGCCCGCCGTGCGAAGAAAGAGATGGTTGAGGCCAACTTGCGTCTGGTTATCTCTATCGCCAAGAAGTACACCAACCGTGGTCTGCAGTTCCTGGATCTGATCCAGGAAGGCAACATCGGTCTGATGAAGGCGGTAGACAAGTTTGAATACCGTCGTGGCTACAAGTTCTCGACCTATGCTACCTGGTGGATCCGTCAGGCCATTACCCGCTCCATCGCGGATCAGGCCCGTACCATCCGTATCCCGGTACACATGATCGAGACCATCAACAAGCTCAACCGTATCTCCCGTCAGATGCTGCAGGAGATGGGTCGTGAACCGAACCCGGAAGAGCTGGCCATGCGCATGGGCATGCCGGAAGACAAGATCCGCAAGGTACTGAAGATCGCCAAAGAGCCTATCTCCATGGAGACGCCCATCGGTGATGATGAAGATTCCCACTTGGGCGACTTCATCGAAGATACCACCTTGGCTCTGCCAGCGGATGCGGCGACCAGCGAAAGCCTGCGCAACGCCACCCGCGAAGTGCTTGCTGGCCTGACCGCCCGCGAAGCCAAGGTACTGCGGATGCGTTTCGGTATCGACATGAACACTGACCACACCCTCGAGGAAGTGGGCAAACAGTTCGACGTTACCCGTGAGCGTATTCGTCAGATCGAAGCCAAGGCACTGCGCAAACTGCGCCACCCGAGCCGCTCGGAAGTGCTGCGCAGCTTCCTGGACGAATAGTCCTGACCCTGTGTCAAACTGCTCTGCCAAAGCCCCGCCATGCGGGGCTTTGTTTTGTCTGGCATTTACCCTTGCGACCCGCTTTGCACCCTCTATCGACCTGGATAATTAGTCGCCAAGTGGTTGATATGCCTATAGACTGCCCTTTCCTCTTCCCCTATAATCCACGCCGCTAAATGCACAATTTGGCCCCTTAGCTCAGTTGGTCAGAGCAGTCGACTCATAATCGATTGGTCGTGGGTTCAAGTCCCCCAGGGGCCACCAAATTGAAAAAGGCCGCTCATCATGAGCGGCCTTTTTGCATCTGCAGATCGGGTAATGTCCAGTGATGAGCTCGATGAGGTCATAGAAAAGACCCGCCATGGGCGGGTCTGGGCAGGGTCCGGATCAGGCGCCTCACTCAGAGACAAGGAGCCTAATGCTGAGCCTCAGGTTTCCTCGTTGCTGCCGCTCTGGATGGATGAGCGACGCACGATGGCAGGCAGCATCCGGGTAACCAGATTGCTGCGCTGGCGCCAGGAGGTGAAGACGATGGCCAGCAGATGCAGACCAATCAGTCCCTGCAGCGCCACCACGCACCACTCATGCCACTCGTCAGCCCCCAGTTCAAATCCCGTCTCGGTATTTTGAAACCAGCCGCTGCCAGCAGTGGCCAGCACAACCAGCCAGAGCGCCCACACGGCCAGCTTGCCGCTACCGTGATGACCCGGAGCCGGAGGCTGCCGCTCACGCATCTCGCGCGCTTGCTGGCGAAAATCCTCACCGCTGGGGATGAGGGCACCAAGGCGAGCGTAGCCACGGGCGAAAGTGAGCCCCCAGAGCAGACGCAAGGAGATCAGCCCAATGGCGCCGTAACCCAGCCACTCGTGCCACTCCTCCCCCGCTTCGTTAACCCAGAGGTTGCCGATGCAGACCGCCGCCAAGCCCCAGTGGGTCAGGCGAACCAGCGGATCCCAGCGAAAGGGCTCACCCTTTTTGCTTGGCATATTTGTGGTACTCCTTCTTCAGGTCGTTGACCTTGGCCAGATGTTCGCGCGCCTTGGCCTCATCACCCGCCTTGAGTGCGGCCAGGCTGGCGTCCAGCTCGGTCTGTACCTCGTTCATTCCTTCAAGGAATTTCTCTTTCTTGGCGGCCGGCATGTTCTTCTGCTTGGCCACATCCAGCTGGGCCTTCATCTCGTTGATGTGCTTCTCCATGGTGGCTGCATCATCAGCCTTGACGGCCTGCTTGTAGTTGAAGCCAATCTTCTTCATCGGCTGTTCCAGATCACCCGCCACGGCAGGCAGGGTCATCAGGCCAAACATCAGGGGCAGCAGCAGGGGGCGGACGGTTTTCAACATGGGATTTCCTTATATAACGACATGCTCGAATTGTTAGGGGTACTTATGAATCCAAACAAGAATTCATCACCAGCATGATGCCATGACTCATGGTGAAACGTTTGTGAAAAATGCTGTTTTTTGTGGCAAATAGTGACAGATATGTCGCGCTTGTTTGCGCTTGGTAACTGATTGAACGCCGGTGACGCGCAGCATGAGGATGGTTGAAAGCGGTAAACAAGGACAAAAAACCCCGCCGTAGCGGGGTCTGAATCAGCTGGCCATTTGCTGGCGTCAGTTACTCCTGTTCGCGAGCAATGGCGCGCCAGCCGATATCATTGCGGTAGAAGACGCCATCCCACTTGATGCGGCCAGCGAGCTGATAGGCACGCTGCTGGGCTTCTGCAACCGTATGGCCCAGCGCAGTGGCGCACAGTACACGACCGCCAGCAGTCAGGCTGGTATCGCCCTCCAGGCGGGTCCCGGCATGGAACACCTTCTCGCCCGCAACCTCATCCACTGGCAAGCCGCTGATGGGGTGGTTGGTGCTGTAATCGCCGGGATAACCACCCGCCGCCAACACCACGCCGATAGCGGCGCGGGGATCATAAATGGCCTCTTTCTGATCCAGCTTGCCTGCGCAAGCGGCCAGGCAGAGCTCCACCAGATCGGACTGCATCCGCAGCATGATGGGCTGGGTCTCGGGATCGCCGAAACGGCAGTTGAACTCGATCACCTTAGGACTGCCTGCGCCGTCGATCATCAGACCGGCGTAGAGGAAACCGGTGTAGACGTTGCCCTCGGCCGCCATGCCGCGCACAGTCGGCATGATCACCTGCTCCATCACGCGTCGATGTACCTCGGCGGTCACTACAGGCGCCGGGGAGTAAGCCCCCATACCGCCGGTGTTGAGGCCGGTATCACCGTCGCCAACCCGCTTGTGATCCTGACTGGTGGCCATCGGCAGCACGTGCTCGCCATCGACCATGACGATGAAGCTCGCCTCTTCCCCCTCCAGAAACTCCTCAATCACCACCCGGGAGCCCGCTTCGCCAAAGGCATTGCCGGAGAGCATGTCGCGCACCGCGTCTTCCGCTTCCTGCAAGGTCATGGCGACAATCACCCCCTTGCCCGCCGCCAGACCATCGGCCTTGATGACGATGGGGGCGCCCTTCTCGCGCAAGTAGGCGAGTGCAGGCTCCACTTCGGTGAAGTTCTGGTACTCGGCAGTCGGGATGGCGTGACGGGCCAGGAAATCCTTGGTGAAAGCCTTGGAGCCTTCCAGCTGGGCTGCGGCAGCGGTCGGGCCAAAGATCGGCTGACCGGCGGCGCGGAAGGCATCCACCACCCCTTTCACCAGCGGCGCTTCCGGCCCGACGATGGTGAGGCCGACCTGCTTCTCTTTGGCAAAAGCCAGCAACCCTTCGATATCGGTCGCCTCGATGGCGACGTTCTCGACACCCGGCTCAAGCTGGGTGCCCGCATTGCCCGGCGCCACAAAAACGTGACGTACCAGTGGGGAGTGTTTGGCCTTCCAGGCCAGAGCGTGTTCGCGGCCACCGTTGCCAATGATCAGTACTTTCATCGTATCGCTCGCTTCTATTTGTGGTCACCGGACGGCCACCCGGGCCGTCAGTCAGTGGAAATAGTCAGTTGAAAAGAGACAACAAAAGGGCCGCCATCGGCAGCCCCTGACCCATCAATGACGGAAATGGCGCATGTTGGTGAACACCATGCACATGCCGTGTTCGTCGGCGGCATCGATCACCTCCTGATCGCGCATCGAGCCACCCGGCTGGATCACGCAGGAGATACCGGCCTGCGCGGCAGCATCAATACCGTCGCGGAACGGGAAGAAGGCATCGGAGGCCATCACGGAGCCCGCCACGGTCAGTCCTTCATCCGCCGCCTTGATACCGGCGATTTTGGCCGAATAAACACGGCTCATCTGGCCTGCGCCGACGCCGATGGTCTGGCCATCTTTGGCGTAGACGATGGCGTTGGATTTGACGAACTTGGCCACTTTCCAGCAGAACAGCAGATCCTGCAGCTCGGCCTCGGTCGGCTGACGCTTGCTGACCACGGTCAGGTCACCCAGCGTCACCATGCCGAGGTCCCGCTCCTGTACCAGCAGGCCGCCGTTGACGCGTTTGAGGTCAAACCCTTGCGCCGGAGCAGTCCACTGGCCGCATTCGAGCAGACGCACGTTCTGCTTGGCGGCGACCGCATCGCGGGCCTCCTGGCTGACGGTCGGGGCGATGATCACTTCGACAAACTGGCGGGCCACGATGGCTGCCGCAGTGGCACCATCCAGCTCGCGGTTGAAGGCGATGATGCCGCCAAAGGCGGAGGTGGGGTCGGTCTGGTAGGCACGATCGTAGGCACTCAGCAGGTCGTTACCGATGGCCACGCCGCAGGGGTTGGCATGCTTGACGATGACGCAGGCCGGCTCGTCGAACTCCTTCACACACTCCAGCGCCGCATCGGTATCGGCGATGTTGTTGTAGGAGAGCGCCTTGCCCTGCAGCTGGATAGCGCTGGAGACAGAACCCGGAGCGGCATGCTCCTCGGCGTAGAAGGCGGCAGCCTGATGGCTGTTTTCGCCGTAACGCATGTCCTGCTTTTTGATGAACTGGCTGTTGAAGGTGCGCGGGAAACGGGACTCCTCGTCACCCTCCTTGTTGTCACCGTAGGAAGGAACCATGGTGCCGAAGTAGTTGGCGATCATGCCGTCGTAGGCAGCAGTGTGCTCGAATGCGGCGATGGCCAGATCGAAACGGGTCGCCAGTTTCAGGCTGTTGCCGTTGGCATCCATCTCGCGAATAACCCGGTCATAGTCAGCAGCTTTGACGACGATAGCGACATCTTTGTGGTTTTTGGCCGCAGAGCGCACCATGGTCGGGCCGCCGATGTCGATGTTCTCGACCGCATCGGCCAGAGTGCAGCCCGCTTTGGCTACGGTGGCAGCAAAAGGGTAGAGGTTGACGACAACCATGTCGATGGGGGAGATAGCGTGCTGGGCCATGATGGCGTCATCCTGATCCCGACGACCGAGGATGCCGCCATGAACCTTGGGATGCAGGGTCTTGACCCGGCCATCCATCATTTCAGGGAAACCCGTGTAGTCGGAGACCTCGGTCACCGGCAGACCCGCCTCGCCAAGCAGCTTGGCGGTACCGCCCGTGGAGAGCAGGGCAACACCACGCTCGTTGAGTGCCTTGGCAAATTCCAGAATGCCAGTTTTGTCAGACACACTCAGCAGTGCACGGCGAATGGGTCGAGCTTGTTCCATCACACTATCGTCCTCAACATAACGGGGACCGTTCCATGGGAGGCGAGGCTCAACACAGAGAGTCCCCAAATAAATGGAAGTGGGGGATTTCGCAAACCACTCTCGCCCCGACATCCGGCAAAAGCGTTTTAGGAAATGCCCGCTTGGTGCGGCGCTCTGTTATGGGCGCGTATTCTACACAAAAAATGTGACCTGTGGTGGATTTTTTGAAACAGCAAAGCCTTATTTGGCGCGGCGTTAAACGTTTTCCACCTGATTTTCTCGAAACGTTTGCACTTTCAGTGTTTTATGGGAAAAAGGGTCGCCAGGAGATGTTTATCTGCCCCTTTTATGCCCTTGGCTGGCAATCCATGGGCAAAGGGGTGATAGTGGATTCCGGTTTTTGTGGCGGCATACATTCAAGGGGAGAGAGAGCATGTATCGGATCGGTGAACTGGCCAAGGCGTGCGGGGTCAAGGCAGATACCCTGCGTTTTTACGAGAAGAACGGGCTTATCTCACCGGGGATCCGCAACGAATCCGGCTACCGTCTCTACAGCGAACAGGACAAGCGGCGGCTGGAGTTTATTATCCGCGCCAAGTCGGTGGGATTCTCGCTGGCCGATATTGGCGAGCTGCTCGACCTCGATACCAACAAGGCCAAAGTCACCTGTCAGGAGGTGAAAGTAGTGGCCGACACCAAGCTGGCCCAGGTGGAGCAGAAGATCATCGAACTGACCCGCTTTCGCGACAACCTGCGAGAGCTCTCCAATATCTGCTGCGGCGGGCCGCGCTCGGCGGAGCACTGCGCCATCCTCGAGACGCTGGAATCTGGTGCCCCGGCCCATCACGAGCACCACAGCCACGACCAGCATGACCCGGTTCACGGCTGACATGGTATGCCTGACTGAGCGTGCCTGGCTCAGTGTGACTGACTCGGCGCGCCCGATGCATTGCTCCGGCGGCGATTTGGTGACAAAATCGCCGCGTTTTTAACCGGTGCAAGTGCATCCGGTTGCCGGGCGCTAGCCTGAACAGGCGCCCGCAGCGAAAACAGCCATCCAGACACAAGAATCAACACACCAAGAGAAAAGAAGAGGAGCCATCATGGCCAAAATTCGGGTCGACCAACCCGCCCTCCCCCGTGAGGAAAATGCGCAAGGGGGCAACTATGCCCATCAGCGCGGCGAAATAAAGGATAACCATCTGCACGCCCTGCTCTGTGATCCCCTGTTTCGCAGCCGAGTCGAGCGCAACAAGAAGGGCAAGGGGAGTTACCAGCGCAAGGCCAAATTCGGCAAGCGGTGGGAGCCCGGCCAACAGCAGATGATCCGCGTCTGCTGCTGAGCGGGTTTCTACCGACCATAAACAATCAGGGCGCCAATGGCGCCCTGATTGTTATCTCGAAACACGGTTCGCCAAAACTGCCTCACGACCTGTTGCGAGAAGCTGTCAGCGAGGTGAAGAGCAGCGCAGGAACCGGAGCGTATAGATATACGTGAGGCTTCCGAGCAGCGCATGAACCTTGATCACGGCTTCGCAGCCAGATCGTGAGCCAGTTTTCACTCATCCATAAACAGTTCGAGCAATACGTTCAGATAACGATGGCCGAGAGAAGTAAGCTGCCAGCTATCCCCCAAATCCTCGATAAGCTCCTTGCTTTGGGCGATGGTGAGCACCGTCTCCACCCGTTCCAGCGACAAGCCGGTATAGGCCTCGAACTCCGCCTTGGGGGCCGGTTCAAACAGTCGGAAGCGGTTCATAAAGTATTCGAGCGGCAGATCGTCTGCCGTCACCTGCCACAGCTCGTCCAGATAGGGACGGCTCTTGTCCAGATACCCTTTCGGATGCTTCACTTTGGCTGTGCGCAGGATCTGCTGGTCCGCGAGATCGGTCACCTTGCCGTGGGCGCCACAGCCGATCCCCAGATAGTCGCCAAAGCGCCAGTAGTTGAGGTTGTGATGGCACTGGTAGCCCTCTTTGGCATAAGCCGAGATCTCGTACTGGCGATAACCGCTGGCGGTAAGCATGGCGTGGCCATGCTCGTAGATGTCCCACAGGGTGTCATCTTCCGGCAGTTTGGGCGGCTTGGAGGCAAAGGCAGTGTTCGGCTCTATGGTGAGCTGATACCAGGAGAGGTGCGGCGGGGCGCAGTCGATAGCCTGCTGCAGGTCATAAAGGGCATCGTCCAGACTCTGATCCGGCAGACCGTGCATCAGATCCAGATTGAAGGTAGGCAACTTGATGGCATGGGCCAGTGCCGCGGCCTTGCGCGCCTCTTCCGGGCCGTGAATGCGGCCGAGGCGGGTCAGTTTCTCCTGCTGAAAGCTCTGCACCCCGATGGAGATACGGTTGATGCCAGCGCGCTGGAAACCGGCGAACTTGTCCGCCTCCACCGTGCCCGGGTTGGCCTCCATGGTGATCTCGCAATCTGCGGTGAGCGGAATGCGGGCCCGTACCCCGTCCAGCAAGGTTTGCATCGCCTCCACCGTCAACAGGCTGGGGGTGCCGCCGCCGATAAAGATCGAGGAGAGCGGCCGCCCCTGCGCCCACTTCAGATCCTGATCCAGATCCTCCAGCAGGGCGGCGACATATTCTAGGTGAGGCAACTCCCCCTTCTGGGCATGGGAGTTGAAGTCACAGTAAGGGCACTTCTGGACGCACCAGGGCACATGAATATAGAGAGAGAGCGGCGGCAGTTGCAGCATGGGGCTTCCAATAAAACGGGGGCTCAAGGCCCCCATTGTAGATGACTATGTGTAATTGACCGTGTGTAACCAACAAGGTGGCGAATTGGCTCAGTGCGCCGCAGCCAGCGCCGCTTTGAGCTTGGCCAGCGCCTGACCGCGATGGCTCAGCTGGTTTTTCAGCTCGGCTGGCATCTGGGCGGCGGTGCAGTCGTGATCCGGCACGAAGAATACCGGGTCATAGCCAAAGCCATGTTGACCGCGCGGCTCGTCGATGATCATCCCTTCCCAGCTTGCCTGACAGATGATGGGAGTGGGATCGTCGGCGTGGCGCATATAGACCAGCACACACCAGAAGCGGGCGCTCTTCAGATACTCGGGGGCACCTTGCAGCTCGCCGAGCAGCTTCTCGATGTTGGCCTTGTCGCCAGCACCCACACCGGCAAAGCGGGCGGAGTAAACGCCGGGTCGCCCTTGCAGCAGGTCGACTTCCAGACCGGAGTCATCGGCCACGGCGGGCAGACCGGTAATGCGGGCGGCGTGGCGGGCCTTGATGATGGCATTCTCGACGAAGGTGGTGCCGGTCTCATCGGCATCGGAGACCGCAAACTCGCTCTGTGGGATCACCTGGATCTTCATATCGGCCAGCATGGCGGCCAATTCCTTCACCTTTTTCTGGTTACCTGTTGCCAGGACAAGCTTGTTCATCGAGCACCTCCGCAAAAATAATCTGCGCATTCTATGCGGCGCAAGCGTTTAGTAAAAGCGTCAATTACACCCGCTGTGATGGGGTTACGGGGGATTTGCCGCCATCGAATAACCAGCTTTTTAATACATGTTTCCATAATGGAATAACCAAAGTGATTAAATACCATTTCTATTCATTACTGTGAGTCAGTAGACTCGCGCCCCAATTCATTAACCTGGCTGACTAAAGAGGTGACAGATGCCATTGATACTTTTACTCGTACTACTGGTGCTGTTCAGTCCGCTGGCTATCGACATCTACCTGCCCGCCATTCCGCAGATGGCCGAGCAGCTGGGCGCCGAAGTAACCCTGATGCAGGGCACCATCACCTGGTTCCTGTTCAGCATGGGGCTGGGGCAACTGCTTGTTGGCCCGCTGGCCGATCGCTACGGTCGCAAGCCCATCGCGCTGGGCGGCGTGCTGCTCTATGGCCTGAGCGCGCTGGGGGCCGGCTTTGCCGCCAGCCTCGGCGAATTGATGCTGGCGCGAGTGCTGCAGGGCTTTGGCGCCTGCGCCACCTCGGTCGCCGCCTTCTCGGTAGTGCGTGACAGCTATGGCCCGAAAAAGAGCGGCCAGATGATCTCCTACCTCAATGGCGCCATCTGCTTTATTCCTGCGCTGGCGCCCCTGCTCGGTGGCTGGCTCACCGCCAAAGCGGGTTGGTCTGCCAACTTCTGGTTTATGGCCGGTTATGCGCTCATCGTCGGCAGCTGGCTGATGTGGCGGATGCCGGAGACCCGCCCGGAGGAGACCCGCAGCGAAGGGGCACTCATCAGCTGGTCGCGCTACAGCCCGGTACTACGCTCCCCCAGCTTCCTGTTCAACGCGGCGCTGTGCATGCTGGCGATGGCGGTGATCCTCGCTTATGTCACCGCCGCACCGGTGCAGCTGATGGTGAAATTGGGGCTCGATATGAGCGGCTTTAGCTACTGGTTTACCGCCAACGCCGCGCTCAACATTCTGGCCTGCTTCATGGCGCCGCGCTTTATCGCCAAGGTGGGGCCAAGACGCACCCTGCGCATCGGCCTGCTGGTGTTGATGCTCTCGGCCATCACCCTGACGCTGGCGATGCACATCGAGCATCCGCTGGCGATGATGGGGCCGGTATTCCTCTCCAGCATCGGCTTTGCCATGATCCTGGGCGCTGCCGCCGGGATGGCGTTGGCACCGTTCGGCCACTGCGCCGGTACCGCCGCGGCCCTGCTCGGCCTGTTCCAGATGAGCGGCTCCGGCGCCCTCGTTGGCTTGACTGGCGCCCTGATGCACGACCCGATCAGCCAGCTGGCGCTGCATATGTGGCTGCTGCTGCCGCCTCTGGTGATGCTGATGACCCGACGCGGCCGCCGCTTGTGTTTGCAATAAATCCTGTGCTCTGATGGGCACACTCAGGGGGCCATCGGCCCCCTTCTCGTTTGTATCGCCTTTACAGCATATGGCCATCCGGCAGATTGCCTGCGATGGCAACCCCACTCACTCGATGTCAGCGGAGAACTCCCGATGAGCCACACTCTCAACGCAGCCCTGGTGGGCTATGGCTTTGCAGGCAAGACCTTCCACGCCCCCTTCCTCTCCACCACCCCGGGCTTGTCCCTGAGCTGGGTGGTAAGCCGCGATGCCGCCAAGGTGCAGGCCGATCTGCCCGACTGCCGGGTCGGTTCACTGGAGGAGGTGCTGAGGGATGAGACCGTCGATCTGGTGGTGATCGCCACCCCCAACGACACCCACGCCCCCCTCGCCCGCCAGGCGCTGCTGGCAGGCAAACATGTGGTGATCGACAAGCCCTTTGCACTGGATCTGGCAGAAGCGAAAGCACTGGTCGAACTGGCCGAAAAGCAGCAGCGGCTGCTCAGTATCTTCCACAACCGCCGTTGGGACGGGGATTTTCTCACCGTGCGCCGTTTGATTTCCGAGGGGACGCTGGGGCAGATCGCCCAGTTCGAATCCCACTTCGATCGCTATCGCCCCGAAGTGCGCC
>NZ_JBFODU010000008.1:26526-72448 GCF_040908505.1 Aeromonas sp. R1-2
GGCGCGAAGCGGGTGGCCCGGGTTCCGGCCTCTGGTTCGATCTCGGCCCCCACGTGCTGGATCAGGCACTGCAGCTGTTCGGCCAGCCGGACTGGTTGCAGGCCGATCTGGCCGAGCAGCGCCCCGACGCACTGGCGGACGACTACTTCCATGTGGTGCTGGGTTACGGTGCTCTGCGGGTTATTCTGCATGGCAGCTGTCTGGTCTCGGCCACCATGCCGCGTTTCATCGTCCACGGCAGCCAGGGCTCGTTCGTGAAATTCGGTATGGATGTGCAGGAAGATCAACTCAAGCAGGGCTTGCGGCCGCCGGCGGCGGATTGGGGCATGGATAGCGAACCCGGTCAGCTCAGCCGCATTGTCGATGGTCAGTTGCAGCAGCAGAGCGTGGTGGGTGAGGCGGGGGATTATGGCGCCTACTATCGCGGTGTTTGCGCCGCCATCAAGGGCGAGGGAAGCAACCCGGTGCCAGCAAGTGAAGCGCTGGCGGTGATGGCGCTGCTGGATCTGGCCCGTCAGAGCCACCTTGAGGGAAAACGGCTGCCCTGTCAGAAGCTGTCTGACTAAGGTGCGGGTCATAGGCCGCGCTTGACCAACCTTGACCTTGTTAAACCGCCACAAGATGGCAGCAAAGCGGTGTTTTATTGTGCAATCAGCGCTATTTGACGGCATCTTGTATTGATATCAGTCGTTGCAGTGGAGCTTTTTATCAACGGCACGAAAAAATGTCATTGTGATATCCGTTTTCATCGGTAACTAATGGGGCTATATTGCGCCCGCCTGCTGCCTCCCGGCTTCTTGTTTCAATACCGGGCAACGGTGGGCGCTGTGATGGTTGCACAGACCATCTCTCCATATTTATTTGAGGGAATGCACATGAACAAAGTACTGGTAGCCGGTATCCTGGGTCTGATGTTGACTGCTTGCGGTCAGAAAGAAGAAAAAGCTGCCGCTCCTGCTGCTGCTCCGGCCGCCGAAGTTGCTGCCACTGTAGAAAAAGCCGCTAGCGAAGCCACCTCTACCGTAGAGAAGGCCACCTCCGAAGCGACTGCAACCGTAGAAAAAGCTGCTACCGAAGCGGCTACCAAGGTTGAAGCTGCAGTGAGCGATGCCAAGGCCAACTAAGCCTGCACCTCATTCGAAGACGGGTCCGAAGGCAACTTCGGGCCCGTTTTTTTATCTGTCGTTCAGGGGGCCGGATTAATCAGCGAGGTGAGGATGTGATCCTCCCAGCGACCATTGATCATCAGATACGCCCGCGCGAATCCCTCCCGCTCGAAGCCGAGCCGCTCCAGCAAGGCGCCACTGCGCTGATTGGCTGGCATATAGCAAGCCATGATGCGATGCAGATCGTGCTCCCGAAACAGGTAGTCGATGGCGGCTGACAGCACCTCTCCCATCACCCCCTGCCCCTGATGCTGCTGGTCGATGGCATAGCCCAGATGACACGCCTTGAAGACCCCCATCAGGATATTGCTGAAGTTACAGGTGGCGATCACCCGCTCGCCAGCCGGATCGAGGGCCACCAGATTGACGCCGGTGCCGTTGAAGAACTGGCTGTAGCTGTCCTGCAGCCGGGCATGCCAGTAAGAGAGGGTGTAAAACTGCTCGTCCCGAAGCGGCTCCCAGGGGGCGAGATGGGCGCGGTTGCGCCGGTAGAAGTCGAGCATCATGGGGGCCCGATCCGGCGACAGTATGGTCAGGTGGGTGCGGGCCGTCTTGATATGTGGCAGCGCCATCAGGACTCCCTCTGTCTTAGCCACTCATCGCGCAGCAGGCTGTAGTGGACATGGTCCACAATCCGGTTGCCCAGCCGCTCTGCGCGCCGGGTCACCCCCTCCTGCTGCATCCCGAGCCGTTCACAAACAGCCCTGCTGGGCTCGTTATCGGTGGCGGCGCTGATCTCCACCTTCTCCATCCCCATCTCCTCGAAGGCGTGGTGGATCAGGGCCTGACAGGCCCGGGTGATGATGCCGTTACCCTGCCAGCGCTCCGCCAGCCAGTAGCCGATGACCACCTTGCCAAGGTCGTGATCGATGCTGTTGTAACCTATGACCCCCACCACCTCCCCCTGATACTCGATGGCGGTGGTGAGCCCCTCGCCGCGGGCGAACTTCTCGATGGCACTGCGAATGAAGAGGGCGCTGTCGACGGGGCGCTGGATCAGTGGCGGCCAGGGTAGCCACTGGGAGAGGTACTCCCGGTTGTCATTGCAGAGGGCAAACAGTTCGCTCGCCATATCGGGCTGCAAGAAGAGCAGCGCAAGCTCGTCGTCCAACTGCCATGAAAACATGGGATTCTCCTTTCAAATCAGTGATCAAATCGCGAACCAGCACCCAATGTAGCCAATCGCCACTGGCCGCGCCAGCCACTTTTACGGCCCTCCTCCGGCGGGCTTCGCAGAGGGTGACTGTGCACGTACTCTCCTCCCTCAAAAGAGGAGGGTGGGTGTCTGAAACCGGATAATGCTCTCCACATGGCGCCGACGAATACCCCCAAACGGCACTTTGGCAGATCCTGCTACCCCTTTGTACTGCGCTGTCACTTTTGACAGGGGGCACTTTCCCCCACCGGCACTAGCTTCAAAACGCCCGACCTTCGGTCGGTTTATCAACCTCATCGATTTAAGGAAAGAAGAGATGAATAAAATTTATCTGGCCGTTGCGCTGGCCTGCTGGGGAAGCGCCGCACTGGCGGCACAAGAGGTAGAGATCAACGTAACGGCAAACGGCATCCGGGCCATGACCGGCCTCAGTGCCGCGAGTGGTACCTTGCAGCTGGAAGATGGCGAGTTTCGTCAGGTGCGGGTGGTCAAGCTGCCCAACGGCCAGCAGCGGATCCGCTACGAGCAGGTCTGGAACGGCATCCCGGTAATGGGTCAGGTCATCGTGGCTGACAAGAGCCTGAACGGCCAGCTGCAACAGGCCAGCGGGCGCATGCTGCGCCAGATCGATCAGGATGTGGCAAGCCCGGCCGCCACCCTCTCGCCACAGGATGCCGCCAGCAAGGCCAAAGCGGGCAGCAAGGGGAGCAACGAGCAGGTCAAACTCTACGTGATGCAGGATGAGAATGGGCTGGCTCGGCTGGTTTATCAGGTCTCCTTCATCGCCGAAGGTGACAAGCCAAGCCGCCCCTTCGTCATACTTGATGCCCAGAGCGGTGAGGAGCTCAAACGCTGGGAGGGGATCAACCACAAGGACGCCAGCGGCCCGGGGGGCAACATCAAGACCGGCAAATACTTTTACGGCACCGACTTTGGCCCGCTCATCGTCGATGACAACTGCCGGATGACCAGCCCCAACGTCGATACCATCAACCTCAACCACGCCACCTCAGGCGGTGCCATCCACCAGTTCACCTGCCCGGAGAACCGGGTCAAGGAGATCAACGGCGCCTACTCGCCCCTCAACGACGCCCACTACTTCGGCAACGTGGTGTTCGACATGTACCGCAACTGGTACAACACAGCGCCATTGACCTTCAAGCTGAAGATGCGGGTTCACTACAGCAAGAATTACGAGAACGCCTTCTGGGATGGCAGCCAGATGACCTTCGGTGACGGCGCCACCACCTTCCACCCGCTGGTAAGCCTCGATGTGGCCGCCCACGAGGTGAGCCACGGCTTTACCGAACAGAACTCCGGGCTGGTCTACTCGGGACAATCCGGCGGCATCAACGAGGCCTTCTCCGATATGGCGGGGGAAGCGGCCGAGTTCTACATGAAGGGGAGCAACGACTGGCTGGTCGGCGCCCAGATCTTCAAGGGCAACGGCTCCCTGCGCTACTTCGAGGATCCGACCCGGGATGGCAGATCCATCGGCCATGCCGCGGATTATCAGGAGGGGATGGATGTACACCACAGCTCCGGGGTCTACAACCGCGCCTTCTACCTGCTTGCCACCAGCAGCGGCTGGAACACCCGCAAAGCATTTGAAGTGTTCTTGCTGGCCAACCGCCTCTACTGGGGCGCCAACACCAACTACCAGCAAGGGGCCTGCGGCGTCAGCCGGGCGACCGCCGACCTGGGTTACAGTCAGGCGGATGTGGCACGGGCCTTCCAGACCGTCGGGGTCGATGCCAGCTGCGGCACCACGCCGCCACCAAGCGACAACGTGCTGCAAAACGGCGTGCCGGTGAGCAACCTCGCCGCCAGCAAGGGTGGCAAGCTCAACTACACCCTGAACGTACCGGCTGGCACCAGGTCGCTGCAGATCAGCAGCAGCGGCGGTACCGGTGATGCCGACCTCTACGTCCGCTTTGGCAGCGCCCCCACCAGCAGCAGTTATGACTGCCGTCCCTACAAGGGTGGCAATAACGAAAGCTGCTCGTTCACCAATCCCAAGGCGGGCACCTGGCATGTGCAGCTGTCAGGGTTTGCAGCGTTCAGCGGTGTGACCCTCAAGGCCAGCTACTGATCCACCCGATGCGGGCCTTGTCCCGCATCGCTCTACTCATTGCGCCACCGTTTCGCCAGCGTGCGGGCGGTGGCCAACACAGTTTCCCTGGCCGGGTTGGGCCGCTTGCCACCACGCCACGCCATCATCACATCCCAATGCTCCTGCGGCAGATTGCGCACATCGAGCCTGACCAGCCGCCCCACCTCCAGATCCCGCTTGATGGCCAGCTCCGGCATCAGGGTGATAAACCCGTGTTCCAGCGCCAGATCCCGCGCTGCACTGGCGGGTTGCACCGCATGCAGGGGGCTGGCGGCCCGCCGCAGCCGCCGCAACTGCTGGATAAAGACGTCACACCCCGGCCCCCACACCTGAGGTGCCAGCCGCTGGTCGGCAATATCCTCCAGCGTGAGGCCGTGACAACCGGCCAGCGGATGCAATGGCGAGGCGATAGCGATAATGGGGGAGCAACAGAGCAGCTCCATCTGCAGGCCCGCAACCGGCGGGCGCTTGAGCACAAAGCCGATATCGGCCTCGCCGGTCAGCAGCGACTGCATGATCTCGCCGGAGTGATCCGTGGTACAGCGGATTTCGAACGGCTCGTCCACCAGCTCCATCAATAGCGAGCCAAACACCACCGAAGTGAGGGATGGCAGGCTGGAGAGACGGATACAAGGCAGCGCCGGCGCCCCCTGCAGTGCCAGCCGCCCTTCGCTCAGAGTGGCCAGCGCCGAGCGGGCCGATGGCAGAAACTCCTCGCAGGCACGGGTCGGCGTTACGCCACGCCGATGACGCTGAAACAGCGGCGCCCCGAGGCTCTCCTCCAACTGGGCAATCCGCTGGCTCACCAGCGGCTGTGACCAGCCACGAATGGCCGCCGCCTGACTGAAGCTGCCCAGCTCGGCCACATCCAGCAGCAGTTGCAGATCGTCCAGATCCATAGACATAAATAATCCTGATATGAAATATAGGTAGTTGTCGTCTACCACTATATCTAAACCCTCTCCAGAATGAAGGTATCTGTAAATGAGAGGGCGTTATGGTCGATAGGGCGAGGTTTTGGGGACGCTGGTTTCTGGCGCTGGATACCACACTGGTGATCCTGGGTTTCTTTGTAGTGATGCCGATGATCAGCCTGCGCTTCGTCGACCAGCTCGGCTGGGCGGCCGGTCTGGTGGGGCTGGCACTCGGCCTGCGCCAGCTGACCCAGCAGGGGCTGGGGATCTTCGGCGGCTCGCTGGCCGACCGCTTCGGCGCCCGCCCGCTCATCGTCACCGGCATGTTGCTGCGCGCCGTCGGCTTTGCCACCCTGGCCTGGGCCGACAGCGGCGCCATGCTGATTTTCTCCTGCTTCCTCTCGGGTCTGGGCGGTTGCCTGTTCGACCCGCCACGGGCGGCACTGGTGATAAAATTTACTCGCCCCCATGAGCGGGGCCGCTTTATCTCCCTGCTGATGATGCTAGAGAGCGCGGGAGCCGTCACCGGTGCGCTGCTCGGCAGCTGGCTGCTGCGCTTTGACTTCACCTACGTCTGTCTGCTGGGGGCCGGGCTCTTCACCCTGGCGGCTCTATGCAACTGGACCCTGCTGCCCGCCTACCGCCTCTCGGTCAAACCGACCCCGATGCGGGAAGGGTTGGGACAGGTGCTGGCGGATCGCGCCTTCTGCCGACTGGTACTGATCCTGAGCGGCTACTACATGCTGTGGGTACAGGTGATGCTGATTTTCCCCATTCTGGTCAAGCAGCTCTCCGGCACAACCACGGCAGTAGGCTGGATGTACAGCCTGGAAACGGCGCTGTCGCTGGCGCTGCTCTACCCTATCGCCCGTTTCAGCGAACGGCGCTATCGGCTGGAGAGCCGACTGATGGCAGGTATCCTGCTGATGACGGTGGGGATCGGGCTGGTCGCCTTTGTCAGCACCCTCTCCGGCATCTTCGTACTGCTGGCCTGCTTCTATCTGGGGATCATCATCTGTGAACCGGCCCGGGAGACCCTGATGACCCGGCTTGCCAACCCCACAGCCCGCGGCAGCTACATGGGCTTCAGCCGCCTCGGACTGGCGCTGGGGGGCATGACCGGCTACGTGGGCGGCGGCTCCCTCTATGACTTCTCGCTGCAACAGGGACAACCGGCCCTCCCCTGGCTGGTGCTCGGTACCATAGGCGTCGCCACCATGTTGCTGCTGGCCCGCTGCTTCTCCCGCCGCCCGGAGCTGGCTATCAGAGCCGCCGCCTGACGACCGCCCCACCTGCGGCAGCCCAATCAACGGGGCTGCCGCTCACCTCATATTCTGCAAGTCATCACAGCAAAAGGTTGCGAATTACAACTTTTACGCTATTTTAGTTGTCATGCACAACTAAAAAGGAACCCACGATATGGATCCCCGTCCCCTGCGCGCCCTGTCGCGCGATCTGGTTCGCGAACTCGGCATGCTCTCCCAGCAGTGCGGCAATCTGGCCCTCACCCCCATCGAGGCTCACCTGCTGATCGAGCTGGAAAACGCCCCGGCCACCAATCAGCAGCTGGCAGAAAAGCTGCACATCGACAAATCCAACGCCAGCCGTCCGCTGGCACGCCTCGCCGAGCGGGAGCTTATCAGCTGGCACCCGCACCCCTCCGACGGCCGCAGCAAGGAGGCCCGCCTCACCGTCAACGGTCAGGGGATGCTGCTGGAGTTGCACCGGGAGATGGACGGGGCGATGGAGGATATGCTGGCGCAGCTGAGCCTGCCCGAGCGGGAGCAGCTGTGGCAAGGGCTGCGGCTCTATCGCAGCGCCCTCTCGCGCGCCCGTCGCCAGCGGGGCTACCAGATCCGCGCCATCACGGCGGCGGACAATGCCCAGATCGCCTTGGTGATCCGCGCCGTCTCGGCCGAATATGGCCTCACCGCAGACAAGGGGTATGGGGTCTCGGATCCCAATCTCGATACCCTCTCCCAGAGCTATCAGGGGGAGAAGAGCCGCTACTGGGTTATCGAAGGGCCGGACGGTTCCATCCTCGGCGGTGGTGGTATCGCGCCATTAGCGGGAGAAGAGGGAGTCTGCGAGCTGCAGAAGATGTACTTTATGCCCGCCCTGCGCGGACTGGGCCTTGGCAAGCGGCTGGTGTTGCAAGCGCTGGATGCCGCTCGTGGTTTGGGCTATCGACGCTGTTATCTGGAAACTACCGAGGTCTTGCGCGAAGCCACCAGCCTCTATGAATCACTGGGCTTTGAACACCTGCCCGGCCCCCTTGGCTGCACCGGCCACGGGGATTGCGAGATCTGCATGGTGTTAGACCTGGCGCTCTAAAGTGATAGCGGCAAGCAGGAGTCTTCCCTGCTTGCCGCTTCGTTTACTGCGGCAGCGCCACTACCCGGAATCGCTCCAGCACCAGCGTGGCGTGCTCATCAAATTCGCCCCCTTCAGCCTTCATCTCGCGCTCGAAGAATGCCTTGTGCGCCTCGCGCCACCAAGCCAAAGAGCCATCTCCCTCCCCTTCCTCGGCGGCAAACGCAGCATCAATCTCATCGAATGGACACAAGGTGACTGACACCAGTTCAACAAGAGCCTTGGGCAGACCACTCCAGTCGGTCACCACCAGTAGGTCCCCCTGTTCCGGCATCCGCTCGCCCTTCTCCAGATACCAGTAAGCGAGGCTACAGGTTGCTCGCTTGCGGCCTGCTACTACCAGCGCGGCACAGAGGTTGGCATTGTGTGCATCAGCACAGAAGTAGTCCGCCGAGACATGACGAGCCCGTGCAGCCACCGGCAGGGATAACAGATAACCCTCAGCCAGGGCCGAGCAGGCAGGATTCATCGATTCAACCATCACCTCTCCTTGATGCATAAAAAAATCCCGCCATCTGGCGGGATTTGGTAAGCAGTATCAGTGCTCGCGAGTCTGGCGGAACTCAACGTCCGGGTGGCGCTCCTGAGCCAGGCGCAGGTTGACCATGGTCGGCGCGATATAGGTGAGGTTGTCACCGCCATCGAGGGCCAGGTTGACCTCGTTCTTGCGCTTGAACTCTTCGAACTTCTTGACGTCGGTCCCTTCCACCCAGCGGGCGGTGGAGACGTTGACCGCCTCGTAGATGGCCTCGACGTTGTACTCGCTCTTGAGGCGCGAAACCACCACGTCAAACTGCAGCACACCGACCGCACCAACGATGAGATCGTTGCTGATCAGCGGACGGAACACCTGCACCGCGCCCTCTTCGGAGAGCTGGACCAGCCCCTTGAGCAGCTGCTTCTGCTTGAGCGGATCGCGCAGGCGGATGCGGCGGAACAGTTCCGGTGCAAAGTTCGGGATACCGGTGAACTTGAGATCTTCACCCTGGGTGAAGGTGTCGCCGATCTGGATGGTGCCGTGGTTGTGCAGACCGATGATGTCACCGGCGAAGGCGTCTTCCGCCTGCTCCCGGTCACCGGCCATAAAGGTCACGGCGTCGGAGATGTTCACATCCTTGCCGATACGCACATGGCGCATCTTCATGCCCTTGCTGTAAGTACCTGACACGATACGCATAAAAGCGATACGGTCACGGTGCTTCGGATCCATGTTTGCCTGGATCTTGAACACGAAGCCGGAGAACTTCTCCTCGGTCGCTACCACTTCACGGCTCTCGGCCTTGCGCGGCATGGGAGACGGCGCCCAGTCAGTCAGGCCATCCAGCATGTGGTCAACACCGAAGTTACCCAGTGCAGTACCAAAGAAGACCGGGGTCATCTCGCCAGCGATAAAGGCATCGTGATCGAACTCGGGAGAGGCGCCCTGCACCAGCTCCAACTCGTCACGCAGCTGCTGGGCCAGATCTTCGCCGACGGCGGCATCCAGATCCGGGTTGTTCAGCCCCTTGACCACCCGCTTCTCCTGGATGGTGTGGCCCTGACCGCTCTGATAGAGATAGGTCTCATCCTTGTAGAGGTGATAGACCCCCTTGAAGGATTTGCCACAGCCGATGGGCCAGGTGATAGGGGCGCACATGATCTTCAGCTCGCGCTCCACCTCATCCATCACTTCCATCGGATCGCGCACTTCGCGATCCAGTTTGTTCATGAAGGTGAGGATGGGGGTATCACGCAGACGGGTGACTTCCATCAGCTTGCGAGTCCGGTCTTCAACACCCTTGGCGGCATCGATGACCATCAGGCAGCAGTCGACCGCGGTCAGGGTACGGTAGGTATCTTCAGAGAAATCCTCGTGACCCGGAGTGTCGAGCAGGTTGACCAGACAATCGGCATAGGGGAACTGCATCACCGAGGTGGTGATGGAGATACCACGCTGCTTCTCCATCTCCATCCAGTCGGATTTGGCGTGCTGGCCCGAGCCACGGCCCTTGACGGTACCGGCGCGCTGAATGGCCTGTCCGAACAGCAGTACTTTCTCGGTGATGGTGGTTTTACCCGCATCCGGGTGCGAAATGATCGCAAAAGTGCGTCTCTTGGAGACTTCACTCAGAAATTCAGCTGACATAATTCAACGTTCTTCTATTGAGCGGTGGCATCAACCACCGTGGGAATAAATCCGGAATGCCGCTCACGGCACATGTATACGCAACGAAAGCCACGCCAGCTGGCGTGTTGCCAACCTGGTGGAGAGAGGGAGGAGGGTTGCGTTACATGGGTCTTATCGCCTGAGTCAAAGCAAAATTGCGCGACATTATACCCGCGCGAGTGAAAAATACCCAGCCTGACAAGAGATGATAATTTGGCCGCACATCCGTTCCACGGGTTCCAACTGAACAGAAAATCAAACACTCCGAATCGGATGGCAGCATCCGGACCACGTGGAGTTGGCCCCCTCCCCATGCCAGCAACAACCACTCTTGATAAATTTTCATACTTGGACTTTCCCTACCCAGCTACAAATATGTAAATCGTATCTACATAATGGAGAGGTCATTACATGAAACATTCCACCCTGCACAATCAACAGATCGTCATTATCGGTGGTACCTCGGGTCTTGGCCTGGCCACCGCCCAGCAAGCGATCGAACAAGGCGCCAAGGTCATTATCGGCGGTTCCAGCCGTGAGCAACTTGCCACTGCACTGGCTGAACTGGGCCCAAGTGCCAGTGGCCATCAACTGGATATTCTCGACGTCGACTCCGTCAATCACTTTTTCAACCAGCTGGATTCGCTGGATCATCTCGTCATCACCGCCGCCGTCATGCGACCAGGCAGCTTTCTCACCTCTGCCATCGAGGATTTGAAAATCAACATGGACAGCCGCTTCTGGGGAAGTGTTCATGCGATCCGCGCCGCAGCACCCAAACTGACCGAACGCGGCTCCATCGTGCTCACGTCCGGGATGGTGACGCGCCGCCCACAACCGGGTAAGGCACTCCCTGCCGTTGCAGCTGGCGCGGTTGAAACGCTGGCTCACAGTCTGGTTACCGAGCTGACCCCCCGTCGGATCAACGTCATCAACCCGGGCCCCATGCGCACTCCCATGCTGCTTAAAGCGCTGGGCAATGACCCACAAAAAGTGGCTGCCGTGGCGCAAAGCCTGCCGTTGAAGCGCTTGGGAGAGGGAGAGGATTATGCACAGGCCGCACTGTTCCTGATGAGCAACAACAACATGAATGGTGAAGTGCTTCATCTCAATGGTGGCAGCGCCTGGGCATAACGCCCTTCTGACGGTCTTCTGCGCTCGCGCTTGCCAATCTGTCATCGCAGGCAAGAACGAGCGCAGGGGACGAGCATCATCGCCGTATCAGTGTGCTCCCCAATAGCGATGACACCCAGGTGAGTGACAATACCCAGCCCGTCACTCGTCTGTTTCCACCCGGTTGCGCCCCGCCTCTTTCGCACGATACAGTGCATTGTCGGCACGCTGGATCAAGGCCGCCAGATCCTGATCATCGTCTCGCAGAGAGGCACACCCGATACTGATGGTTACCGGGTACGACATGCCGGGCAGCGCCCGGTTGGCGACTGTGTAGCGGATCCGCTCAGCCACCCGGCACGCCTCTTCAAGGCTGGTATCCGGCAGCAGGATCAAGAACTCCTCTCCGCCGGTACGCCCCAACTGATCCTGGTGTCGCAGCTGACGATCTGCCGCCCGAGAGACCCATTGCAGCACCCTGTCTCCTTGATGATGTCCCTGGGTATCGTTGATCCGCTTGAAGTGATCGATATCGAACACCAGCAGACAAAATGGCGTGCCCTGCCTGCGAGCCAGCGCCAGCATATCGCTGCCCTGTCGCAGCACCCGACGGCGGTTGTTGATGCCGGTCAGCTCATCGGTAAAGGCCAGACGACGCATCCGACGGTTGCGATCAAGCAGCCACCCCATCGTCAGCAGCGCCAGTACCCCGCAAAGCACCATCACCACTAGCAGCCAGAAACGACGCTCCTTGACCTGCTCCAGCTCCTGCTGCTGCAGTTTCTGCTCGACTCGCAGTCGCTCATTCTCCCCCTCCTGACGGGCCAGTTCGAACTCGCCGCGAACCCAGGCCGTGCTCTGTTCCCGTAACAGCTGATCGAGCCGCTGCTCCTGCACCAGATGCTCCCGCAATGCAGCCAGCGCCGCCGGATAATCGCCTTGCAACTCGAGCGCCCGACTGCGTACCCAGTAGAGCTCGAGCAAAAAGCGTACGTGCCCTTCCACCTTCAAAATCGGCTCAATCTTCTCAAGCGCGCGCAAGGCTGGCGCCGGTTCCTGCTCTTCGACTCTCAACCTCGCCCGCACCAGCTCGAGATGCGCATGGAGGATGGGGTCAACGTCGGGAGAGAGCACCTTCGCCGCTTGTGCCAGCAAGCGTCCGGCATCAGCGGGGCGATCCAGCCCGAGCAGAGCCTCGGCCTGCATCACCATGCGTTCGGCATGCTCAATCAGATATTGAGGCTGATTATAAAAGGCCGCACTGCGTTCAAGCTCGCCCAGCGCATCCTGATAACGCCCGGTCTGCAGATAGACCATCGCCAGCTGATCACTTAGCCTTGCCGAGCCAAATCCATCGTGGCTCCTGGCAAAGTGTTCACTCAACTGGTTGAGGGTGGCGAGCGCTTCGGCATAGAGGCCCATCCGGCGAAATGCTGCCGCAATCTCGAGCTGCGCCTGGTGATACCAGGTGGGCAACCCCAGCTGTTCGTAAATATTGTGCGCCTTGGTGAGATCCATCAGCCCCTGGCCTGAGACCCCCTGAAAAGACAGCATGGCCCCCCGGCGGGCCAGCGCCAGCGCCTCCAGCTTTGGCAAGGCGGCCTCTCTTGCCAGCCGCAGCCCCTCATCGTAATCGTGACGAGCCTTCGCTACCTCGCCGAGCAGCTGATTGAACCAGCCGCGGCAAATCGTCAGCTCCGCCACGGCGGCGTCATTACCCTGTTCGCGCGCAATGGCCAGCATCCGCTCCGCATTGGCGATGGCGGTACGGGACTCCTGCATGTCATCGGCCGATTGGGCCCAGCAAGCCAGACGACTGATCCGCATCTGCTGCGACGGCGGATAGGCGTTGCCGTCCCGCTGCAAACGGGCAAGGCGCTCCCGCAGCAACTCGATCGGCTGATAGACCCGCTCCATCCCTCCCAGTTCATTTTCCAACTGCTCGGGGGACAAGGGTTTGGCTGCCAGCCCGAACGCCGCCAGCAACAGCAGCAAGGCAAGTCGGCTCATACACACTCCGGATCAATGGGAAAGATCATCGGGCAAGCCGATGCCGGAAAATCACCATCTTTCCCCTGTAACAATGGTTGTAAAGGCTATCACCCGGACAGAGAGCCCGAATGGCAGGCTAGTCACATTTTACTGCGATATCATCGCGTTGGAATAAAAGCGGGGACGCACAGCGAAAAAGAGGGGCCGGGATAACAACCCAAGAGGGGTTGCCCCCTCCCGGTCACTAGTGGTGCTGCCAGCGCCGCAGCAGTCGGCCGCGCAGGCCACAATCGAGTAGCCAGCTATTGTCAAAAATCCGCAGCAGCGCCTGCTTGGCGTGGCGGGACATGGCGACGGCGTGAAAACGGGTCTGACGCTGGCGATAGCGGTTCATCTGATCGAGCAGGGGATGGGGCAGGCTCTGGGCGATAAAGTCGGAGATGACCAGCACATCCGCCTTGGCAAAGGCGGGATCATCAAGCTTGGCCAGCGCTTTTTCCAGGCAGGGCACCAGGTCGGTACCGCCGTGAAAACTCATGGAGAGGAAGCGCTCCGCCTTGTCCAGCCCGGTATCTGCAGTGATCTCGAGGGTCGCCACCTCGGTGGAGAAGAGCATCAGGTAGCAGCCGCGCTTCTCATCCATCGCCACCTTGAGCAGCGCCAGAAAGAGTGCCTTGGCACACTCCTCGGGATAGCCCCCCATGGAACCGGAGGTATCGACGCAGACGATAAAGGGGCCTCGCTGCTGCAACTGCTGGCCACCCTGCTCCGGGGTGCGCAGCATGATGCGCTGGCGCGGCAAGGTGCCACGTGACTGATAGCTGAGCAGGCGCCGCTCCAGATAGCGGCGATAGAACTCCAGCTCCAGCTCCGGCAGCCCCAGCATCACAGCTTCACTTGGCAGCAGCCGCATCAGATCGTTCGCCTGATGGATGCCCACCAGATCGTCCGGCACATCGTCGCTGGGGGCTGGCTCCAGCTCCAGCACCTGAACCGGCGGCACAGGTTGCTCCTGCGCCCGCCGATCCCGCTCGCTGCGCCCGAGCAGACCGGCAATCTCCGCCAGCAAGGGCTCGCGCTGCAACATGCGGGCGTACTGCTTGACCAGCACCAGACTGCGCTTGTGCCAGTGCCCCTGAGCCAGATCCCACAAACCACCAGCGGAGATCTGGTTGGGGTCGAGGGCATCGGCCAGGGTGCGGCTCGCCAGCAGCTGATCTTCAATCTCCTGACGCTGCTTCTCCCGCTCCGCTTCGGCGATCTGCTGCTGCAATTGCAGCAGGCTCCCCACCAGACTGGCGCGCCACTTGTCGATAAAGAGCTGGCGCAGCCCCTCGGTGGGGTGGGCCGTCAGCTGGCGCACCAAGGAGCGGGCCTCACCGGCGAAGGGGCTGTACTGTTCCAGCGACTCCAGCAAGCCGGGCAGGCGACCAATCAGCTCGGTCATCGGTAGTTGCCGGTGCGCCTGATAGAGCAGGTACTCCTGCTCCAGCGCCACCGGCACCGGCTTGTGGCGGATCTCCTCACCAAGTTGATCACCCCAGCTCTGCAGGCGCTTTTTCAGCAGCTTGCCCTGTAGCGGGGAGCGTTTGATAAATTCCGAAATCTTGGGCGAGGCCGCCAGCAGGAGCGCCACCTCACCCGCAAGCTCCCCTTCGCCAATCAGCAGTCCCAGATCCAGCATGCCGATCTCAAGCATGAGCGCTCCTTACTCGTCCAGCCTTGGCAACCGCTCGCGCCACTGGGTCAGCTCGCTACGCAGCAGTTCGAGATCCCGGTTCAGCACGAAGAAGCTGTCCTCCACCTGCTGCAACCAGCGTGAGTCGATAAAGAGGTGTTGTTGGTGACGCTCGAACAGGCTGCGCTGCTGCTTGAGCATCTGCATCACCTTGCCGACCTGAACCAGCTGCTCGTCGAGCGACTGCAACCAGGGCGCCAGCACCACCTCGGGGATGGCGTTACGCTCCATCAGCACCAACGGGATCTGCTGGCGCTGGATATCGAGCACCTGCAGCCGCAGCTCATCGTCCAGCACCAGCTCGTAATGCCCCTCTTTCGGGTTGCCGAACTCATAACCCACCAGCGCCTCACCGGTGGGATGCCAATGGGAGAGCAGGGTGCGATCGAACACCAGGGTGCGGGTAAGACGTTCGGGATCGCTGCCATCCAGCGGCGCCGGGGTGAGCAGATGGAAGTGCACCTGCTTGCCAAAGGGTCTTGCATTGGCAAGCGGGATCTCGATACCCCGGGCCCGCCGGCCAAACCACTGCTTGCGTTGCCGGGCCTTTGTGCACAGGCGTTGGGCCACGCTCTGTTTGAGCTGTTTGAACTGATCCCGCAACGCCAGCAGCTGACGGGTCATCGCCAGTTGCTGATAGCCGTAAAGGCGGGAGAATTCGGTCATCATCTCCAGCAGGGCGGTGCGGGACTCCTCGTCATGCCAGAGACAATCCTTGAACAGCAGCAGATCTACCGGTGCGACCTCGTCACGGCCATTGAAGAAGGCGCTCGCCTTGATAAGCCGTACCGCCTTCTTCCAGCGACGATCCGACACATAGCAGCGATGGGCCAGCTGGCTGTCGAGCTGCTGGCGCAGCTGATAGATAAGCTCGAAACAGGCATCCGGCAAGCGCACCTGTTCAATCTGGCTCTGCCACTGCTCGTACTCATCCCCCCGGATCTGCAGGGATTCCGGCAAGTTCTGGTGGGCGTGGCCATCGCTGGCCAGCATGGATTGAAAGTTGGCTTTCTCCTGCACTCGATCCATCCAGATCCGCACCAGCATCCGGTCGTAGAGCGCTTCCAGCCCGCTGTCCGGTGCCGGCAGCTCGTTGGAGGCAGTCACCAGCAATCGCATCGGGATAGGGTGCTGGCTGTCGCCGTTGCGAAACTGCCGCTCGTTGATGGCGGTGAGCAGGGTGTTGAGGATGGCAGGGCCCGCCTTCCAGATCTCGTCGAGGAACACCACTTCGGCCTCAGGCAGATAACCTGTGGTGAGGCGCAGGTATTTGCCATCCTCTTTCAGTGCCTGAATGGATAGGGGGCCAAACACCTCCTCCGGCGTACTGAAGCGGGTCATCAGGTATTCAAAGTGGCGGGCGTCGTGAAAGGCCAGCTTGAGGCGGCGGGCAATCAGGCTCTTGGCAATACCGGGTGGCCCCAGCAAGAAGACACTCTCGCCACTGAGGGCCGCCAGCAGACCGAGGCGCAGGGCATCCTGCCGTTCGTAGAGCCCCTCACCGAGGGCGGCCAGCAGCCGGGGCAGCCGCTCCTGGATGGGAATAAGACGCGCAGGATTCTGGGCTTGAGCTAAAGACGACATAGAGAGTGTTCCGAAGCTGGGATGATGTTAGCCCCAAGGTGCGATATCCATTTGCTCGACCTTGGGTTTTGTCTTGTTATGATGTTTATTCTGGTATCTCTTGCCACACAATACCCGCCTCTGGCAGGGAAAAACGCAAGGTCGGCGTGATACCGTATCGGCAGCGTGCTGCGCCCATGCATAGCCAGTGTCGTGATGAGCACCATGCCCGCATGCGCCAGATGATGCGTTGCAAAGGGTGCAGCAAAAGCGGTTCGAGTGTACCCTGCGCAACACAATTTTCCCCAACGCAGATCAAGAGTGAGTCGCCTCAAATGCAAGATCCCGTTCGTCAGAGCATGTTGGCCCGCATGGGCATTCAAAGCTGGCAACTGCGTCGTCCGGCATTGCTGGGCGCAGCTCCCGCTCCCGACCTTGAGCAAAACGCCACACAGCCGGGCCAGACGGCACCGGCCACCCGCGCTCCGCTGCCCAGCGGCAAACTCTGGCTGCTGGCGCCTCAGCTGCCTGCCACCACGCTGCTGGCGGATATCTGCCAGTTGCTCGGCATGACCCCCGACGAGGTCTCACTGCTCAGCGAGCTGCCGCCTGCCGATCTGCAAACGGCGGGCGCCTCCCCTCTGCTCTGGCTGACGGAGGCCAACCCCGCGCGGCCAAATGCGCTGATCTGCCCGCTCACCCCCAGCGCAGCGCAAAAGCGCGCCCTGTGGCAACAGCTGCGCCAACACCTTGCAGCCAACGCGGCGTGATCCTGCATCATGCCGCCAAGACCCACTGTGATGCTGATCTTTTTACCTGATTTTACAAATGCCGCCTCTGCAACCTCTGCTAACCCCAGTGCCCAACATCTTGCCATCCGGAGCCCCCATGCCTGAGTTTCGTCCCCTGCTCGAGAGCGATTTCGACCTTGTCTACCCCATCGAGCAAGCCGCTCACAAGGAGCCGTGGAGTGAGGCCAACCTGCTCTCCTGCTTCGGCACTCGCTATCTCAACGGCTTGATGCTGGTCGATGGTTCCCCGGCGGGCTTCTATATCTCGGATCTGGTGGCCGGTGACAGCTCGCTGATGAATATCTGCGTGCATCCGGCGTTTCAGGGCAAGGGGTTGGGACGGGCGCTGTTGCAAGCCTATCTGGCGCGCAGCAAGCAAGCCGGGGCTGAGGCCTGGTTTCTCGAGGTGCGGGCCGGTAACCAGACCGCCATCAACCTCTACGAGAGCGCCGGTTTTGCCGAGTATTGCCGCCGCGCCGACTACTACGGCACCGGCAACGACAGGGAAGATGCGGTGTTGATGTCGCGACTGTTCGATTTCGGCTGATCCAGCCTGTTCGTCGCGCCCATACCTTTTGTCCCCCTCAATCGAGGGGGGCATTGTCCAGCGCCGGATCCTGCAAGGCCAGGGTGGTATGCACCACCGCCTCGAATCCGGCCCCGGAGAGCGGCATATAGAAGCCACGCTGCCAGGTTTTTCCCGGCATCCAGATCTGGTCGATATCCACCACTATCTTGATGGGCCTGAGAGGCTGGCCCGGCTGCTGGATATAGATGCCGGGCGGTGTGGCGACTTTGGGAAAGCGGCGCAGGATCTGCTCGCTGCCATCCCCCTTGCCCGGGTTGAGCCGCACCTTCACCAGCCGGGCAAGCGGGCCAGCCATCTCCTTGCTCTGCCAGAATTTCTTCTCCAGATCGCCGCAGCGGCGGCACTTGGGGGTCTCCAGCACATAGAGCAGCGGATAGCCCAACGCCAGCGCCTGTTGCTGCGCCTGCTGATACCCATCGGCCCCCTGATACCAGGGATTGGCGGGCCCCTGTGATGACGTTCCGGCAAAGAACCAAAACGCAGCGCCCCCCACCACCATCAGCCCGACCGCGGCCAACGCCCCTTTCACCCACAGATTCATATCGTTAACCCTCTCTCTGCCTCCTAGCAGTATCGGCCAGTCTGCGCAAAGGGAGAGCTATTTGCGCTCTTTGTGATCCAAGACAAACGGCGAACACTTGTAAGCTGTAATGTTGGAGTTTAAACTCTAGCCCGATTTTTAGTGCCCTCGCGGGCGTACAACTGTAATTAAAGGATGTTTAACTGATGCCGAAGCTTCATCTGGTTCGACTGATGCGTGAACGTATTGCCCAGCTTGGCAACAAGGCTGCCCTGCGGGTTCAGCAAGATGGCCAGTGGCGCGCCATCGGCTGGCGTACTCTGGGCCAGGCCATGGACTACTGCGCACAGGCGCTGATCCGTGCCGGCCACCAGCCAACCGAAATGGTCGGCATCTATGCCCGCAACATGCCGGAGTGGACTCAGGCCGATCTCGGCATCCTTGCCGCCCGCGGTGTCAGCGTCCCTATCTACCCCACCAGTACGCTCGATCAGCTGCGCTACATCGTCAAAGATGCCGGCATCAAGGTGCTGTTCGTTGGCGAACAACCCCAGTTCGATCAGGCGCTGCAACTGATTGAAAGCGGCGAGATCCGCCAGCTCATCGCCCTCGACGGCAGCGTCAATCTGCGCGGCTGCGAGCAGGCGAGTCACTTCCAGACATTTCTGGTCTCCGGCAACCATCAGCCCAGTGAGCAGGAACTGCGAGTACGGGAAACCCAGTACCGGATGGATGATCTGCTGACCCTGATCTACACCTCAGGCACCACCGGCGAGCCCAAGGGGGTCATGCTCGATTTTGCCAACATCGCCGCCTGTTTCGAGATGCACAACAGCCGCCTCGACCTCAATCAGCAAGATGTGTCGCTCTGCATGCTGCCGCTCAGCCACGTGTTCGAGCGGGCCTGGAGCTACTACGTGCTCTATTGCGGCGCCGAGAACGTCTATATCCGCGATCCGCAGAAGGTGATGGATGTGATTGGCGAGGTGCAGCCGACCGTAATGTGCGCCGTGCCGCGCCTCTACGAGAAGGCCTACGCCATGATCCAGGCCAAAGTCGCTCAGGCTCCGGCTCTGCGCCGCGCCCTGTTTGGCTGGGCGACCAAGGTCGGCAAGCAGATGGTTGCCACCCGTCAGGCGGGCAAGTCCGCTTCCCCGCTGCTCTACGGCCAGCTCTGGCTCGCCGAGCGACTGGTGTTTCGCAAGCTGCGCGCCCGCTTTGGCGGCCGCACCCGCTTCCTGCCGGTGGCGGGCGCCCGTCTGGCCGACGATGTGAACCTCTTCTTCCAGGCGATGGGACTCAACCTCAAGTATGGCTACGGCATGACCGAGACCACCGCCACCGTCTGCTGCTACGAAGACAGCCAGTTCAAGCTCGGCTCCATCGGCACGGCACTGAACGGCATCGAGGTGAAGCTGGGTGAGAACAACGAACTGCTGGTGCGCTCCCCCACCGTGATGCGCGGCTACTACAACAAGCCGGACGCGACCGCCGAGGTGATGACCGAGGAAGGCTTCCTGCGTACCGGCGATGCCGGTGAGCTCGACAGCCAGGGCAATATCTACTTCACCGAGCGCCTCAAGGAGCTGATGAAGACCTCCAACGGCAAGTACGTGGCTCCGCAACTGGTGGAAGGGACCATCGGCAAGGATCGCTTTATCGAGCAGATCGCCATCGTCGCCGATGCCCGCCACTTCGTCTCGGCGCTGATCGTCCCCTGCTTCGAGTCGCTGGAGGAGTACGCCCGCTCCATCAACCTGCAGTACCAGTGCAAGACCGAGCTGTTGCGCCACTCCCGGGTGATGGAGTTCTTCGAAGCCCGCATCGCCGACTTGCAAAAAGAGCTGGCCAAGTTCGAGCAGGTGAAGAAGTTCACCCTGCTGCCGAGCGCCTTCTCCATGGAGCTGGGTGAGCTGACCCCCACTATGAAGCTGCGCCGCAAGATCATCGAGGCAAAATACCAGAGCGAAATCGAGGCCATGTATAACCACGTCTGATATCGCTCAGGTTCAGAGAAATCAAAAAGCCGCTCACTCGAGCGGCTTTTTGTTGGCACTTTGGTCGGTACGAACACGCCTTCAGGCCGTGGTGGTACTGGTACCGAAGTAGTCGGCCAGGAAGTCATCGAACGACAGGCTGTCACTGCGCTCGCGTTCGCGCTGCTTGGCCAGCGAATCCTTCGCCTCACCGGCAAAGTAGGCCTCATCCCAATACTGCAGCTCCCCTGCCAGCAGCTCCTTGCGATAGCGGGTCGCCAGCTTGTCACCGTAGCAGCCGTTGTCCTTGCCGCTCTCCAGCAGCTCCTTGAGCATGCGGGCGGAGTAGGTGAGCTCGGGGTTGAGCAGCTTCTCGCGGTGCATCGCCAGCGTCTCGCGGTAGCGGTTGCGGCCACAGCAGCGATCCAGCAGATCGGCCACCTGAGCCAGCTCGTCGAACAGTTTGAGTCCGTACTCTTTGAGACCAATGGCGTTGCCCTGCTCATCTTCCAGCGTCAGGCCGGGACGACGCCCTTCCAGCACCACCTTGTTCTGGTTGCGGCGGTTGCGGGCAATCTCCTCGTCACTCAGCACCGGAGAGGGGCGCAGCAGGCACCAGACCAGGAACAGATCGAAGAAGCGGATCTGGTCGGCATCGATACCGAGCGGGGTGAAGGGATTGACGTCCACGGTGCGCAGCTCGATATATTCGATGCCGCGCTGATCCAGCGCATCCGAGGGCTTCTCGCCGCTGCGCGGGGTACGCTTGGGGCGGATTGGGGCGTAGAGCTCATTCTCCAGCTGCAACACGTTGTCGTTGAGCTGACGATACTCCCCATCCACCTTGACCCCGATCTTGGCAAAGTCGGGATTGTGGGTGTTGATGGCGCGGCGCAGGCTGCTGACATAGGCCGGTAGATTGTCGTGGCTGATCTTGAGCCCAGCTTGGGCGCTGTTGGTGTAACCGAGATCGGAGAGACGCAGCGCAGTGGCGTAAGGCAGATAGAGGGTTCCCTTGCCGGTCTTCTCGAACGGCAGGTTGCTCTTGCGCCCTTTGAGGAAGGATTCGCAGATGGCCGGGGAGGCACCAAACAGATAGGGTACCAGCCAGCCGAAGCGGTAGACGTTGCGAATAAGCCCCATGTACTTGTCGGAGATAAAGCGCTGGCTGCAGCACCCTTCGCACACCAGATCCTGCCACTCGCTCCAGAAGCTGTCGGGCATGGAGAAGTTGAAGTGCACCCCGGCGATCACCTGCATCAGGCTGCCGTAGCGGTTCTTCAAGCCCTGACGGTAGAGAGTCTTCATCTTGCCGATGTTGGAGCTGCCGTACTGGGCCAGCCGGATACTCTCTTCCCCGCCGACGAAGCAGGGCATGGAGAGCGGCCAAATCCGCTCGTCACCCAGATGCTGAATCACATGGTGATGGATGTCGCCGAGCTGCTCCATCAGGCTGTCGATGGAGTCGGTGGCCGGGGTGATGAACTCCAGCAGGCTCTCCGAGTAGTCGGTGGTGATATTGGGATGGGTCAGGGCCGAGCCCAGCGCCCGAGGATGGTCACTCTGTGCGAGTCGGCCATCCGGCGTGATGCGCAGGCATTCACGTTCGATCCCGCGCCGGATCCCCTTGAGCGCGGTGAGGCGCTCCGGTGATCCCAACGCATTCAGCAACTCGGTGAGCGACAAGCTTGTTGTAGTCATATTCACGGCTCATGTGAGGCCGCCCCATCCGGGGCGGCTCTTGATTTTTATAAAGCGTCAGTTACGGCAACTGCAGCGGATAGATGGGAAGATGAAGCTCCTTCAGGGGTTTTTCAAGCTTTTGCTTGTCTCCCACCACCACGATCACCATGTCGGCCGGATTGAGCCAACGGGCCGCACTGGCCTTCAGCGCCTCGGGCGACACCGTTTTGATCAGGTTGTTCTGGGCCTGCACATAGTCCGGCTTCAGGTCATACATCACCATCTGCAGCAGGAAGCCCGCCTTCTGGCCGAGGGTCTCATAGGAGAGGGCATCCTGCTGGGAAACCGCGCTGCGCATATAGGCCAGCTCGACCGGGGTCGGGCCGCTCTTGCGGTAGTTGTCCATCTCCTTGAGGAACTGGCGGATGGCATCCACAGTCGCATCGGCCCGCACATTGGCGCCGGTGGCGAAGGTGCCCACCTCGCGGTTGGCGGAGAAACCCGAGCTGGCGCCGTAGGTGTAACCCTTGTCTTCCCGCAGGTTGAGGTTGATGCGGCTGTTGAAGTTGCCACCCAGATTGAAGTTCATCAGCCCGGCGGTGAAGTAATCCCCCGTGGTATCGAACGGCATGGCGCGACGACCGATGCGGATCACCGACTGGGGCGCCCCCGGTTTGTCGACCAGATAGATGCCAGGCTTGGCCTGCTCACCATTGAGCTTGAGATCCCCCAGGGTCGGCGTGGCCCCCTTCCACTCGGTCAGGAAGCCAAGTTGCTCCTCGCTCTGCTTCTGGCCCACATCACCGACCACCACCACTTTGGCGTTGGTGGGGTTGTAGTAGGCCTGATAGAAGTGCTTCACGTCAGCCAGGGTCAGCTTGGCCACATCGGCCGCAACCCCGTCGGTAGGTTGACCGAGGCGGTTCTGCTTGCCGTAGACCAGCTCGCGGAACGCCTGCCCGGCCAGCCACTCGGGCTGTTGCTGGGCCTGTTGCATCCCTTGCAGCAGCTGCGCCTTGACCCGCTCGAAGTCCGCCTCCCGCATGCCCGGACGCTCCAGCACCTCGCGCACCAGCGCCAGGGTCTGGGGCAACTTGTCCGCCAGCGAGCTGACGGTGATCAGGTTGTTGTACTGGGCGCTGGAAACATCAATGCTTGAGCCCAGCTTTTGCAGCTCGTCGCTCAGCTGAGCCTCGGTCAGGCGCACCGTGCCCTGCCCCATCATGGCGGCGGTCAGATTGGCTAGCCCCAGTTGCCCCTTATCTTCGGCACGAATGCCGCCCGGCAGGGCAATCATGATGGAGACGGCCGGGATCTCGTCACTCTTGGTGCCGATGATCTCGATGTTCTTGTCGAGCTTGCCGTGCCAGATGGCGGGCACCTTGACGCTCACCGCCTCGCTCGCCTTGGGCTGCACGCTGCGATCGAAATTGTCTTTTACCGGTCGTTCGGCCAGCGCCTCGTCATGCTTGCTGTAATCCGGCAGCTCGCGCTTGGCGGGGGTAAAGTTCGGGGTGGCAACCTGCCACTCTGTCTTGCCCTTGGGCACCACGCTCAGCACCACCGCAGGCTTGCCGGCGATGAACTTGTCGTAGGCGGCCTTCACCTGCTCAGGTGTCACCTTGCCGATGGCATCCAGCGTCTTGAACACATAGTTGGGATCCTGGGCAAACACCTGACCCATGGCGAGCTGGCTCACCTTGCCGGAGACGCTGTCCAGACCCCAGATGGCGGAGGCGCGGTACTTGGCGATCGCCTTCTCCAGATCTTCCGGTTTGAGGCCGCGCTGGGCGAACTCGCCAATCACCTTGTCCACCTCCCCCTTGAGGGTCTTGAGGCTGCCATCCTGCGACGGATTGGGGTAGGCGTAGACGGTCAGGGTACAGGCCAGCTCTTCGCAGTAGTGGGACGCCCCCACATCGATCGCCTTGCCGGTTTTCACCAGCGACTGGTAGAGCATGGAGCTGGCGGAGCCGCCGAGTACGTCGGCAAACATGTCGAGCGCAGGCTCCTGCGGATCGCCAAGAGAGACGGTGGGGTAGCTGATATAGAGCAGCGGCAGGTGTACCTTGTCCTGCAGCGTCACGTAACGGGTCTCGGGCAGGGTCACCGGCTTTGGCGTCGGCTCGGCCACGTCCGGGCCGCGCGGGATGGAACCGAAGTACTTCTCGATCCATTCGAGGGCCTGCTTGCTGTCAAAGTCGCCGCCCAGAGTCAGGGTGGCGTTGTTGGGGCCATACCAGCGCAGGAAGAACTGCTTGAGGTCGTTCACATCGACCCGGTCGAGATCTTCCACGTAACCGATGGGCTGCCAGGAGTAGGGGTGAGTACGCGGATAGAGCGCCTCCCCTACCTTTTCGCTCACCAGCCCGTACGGCTGGTTGTCGACCCGCTGGGCCCGCTCGTTCTTGACGGTGGCGCGCTGGATCTCGAACTTCTTCTGGCTCACCGCATCGAGCAGGAAGCCCATCCGGTCCGCCTCCAGCCAGAGCACTTTTTCCAGCTGGTTGGCCGGCACAGTCTCGTAGTAGTTGGTGCGGTCCTTGTTGGTGGTGCCATTCATGTCGCCACCGGCTTCGTTGATGATCCGCATATGCTCCTGATCACCTACGTGTTTCGAGCCCTGGAACATCATGTGCTCGAAGAAGTGGGCGAAGCCGGACTTGCCGACCGTCTCGCGGGATGAGCCGACGTGATAGGTCACATCGAGGTGCACCAGCGGATCGGAGCGGTCGGGCGCCAGGATCACGGTCAGGCCGTTGTCCAGCTTGTACATCTGGTAGGGGATGGCGAGCTTGCCCTCCTCCTTGCCCTGTTCGGCGATCAGGGTCGGTGCCGCCAGCACCGGCAGGGTGAAGCCCAGCAGAATCGTTAAAGGTATGACTTTGTTCACGGTAACCTCGTGAGTGACAAAAACAGGCTAGAAAATATGACTGGCCAGCAGAAAAACCAGGGCATAACGGAACAATTTGCCGAGCCCGATCAGAATGAGAGAGCGCCAGAAGGAGAGGCGCAGCCAACCGGCCAACAGACAGAGACCATCACCGACCACCGGCGTCCAGGCAAGCAGCAGACACCAGTGGCCATGTTGTTTGAGCCAGCCGAGGGCTTTTTGTTCCCCACGGCCTTGAAAATCTTCCGGTTTTTTCTTGAAGGTGGCGAGCCAGCCGAGCCACCAGGTGGTCATGGATCCGAGGGTATTGCCCAGCGTCGCCCACAGCAGCAGGCTCGCCATGCTCCACTCCCCCTTGGCCGCCATGGCCCCCAACAGCACTTCGGAGCTACCTGGCAGCAGGGTGGCGGAGGTGAATGCGCTTAAAAAGAGCCACCCCAGCCCCATCTCCATCATCTCGCTCATCCGGGCAGGCCATCGGCCGCAGGCATGCGCAGCAGCAGCTTGCCGCGTACATGGCCCCCTTCGATGCCCTGGTGGGCCAGCGCCCCCTCGGCCAGGGGGAATTCACCGGCGAGGGTAACCTTCACCTCACCCTGACGCAGCAGCATCAACATCTGCCCCAGCTGCTTCTGGTCGGGGTGAACCAGCATGCCGACCACCTCGATACCCGCCGCAGCCCCAGCATCCTTGATCAACTGGGCAGTGATGGTGGGTACCGTCACCAAGCGGCCACCCGGCTTGACGCAGGCGAGCGCCGCCTTGCCGCTCTCGCCGCCTACCAGATCCAGCACCAGATCGACCTGGCCGACCTCTGCCACCACCCGTGCTGGCCAGTTCGCATCGTGGTAATCCACCATCCAGCGCGCCCCCAAAGCATGGAGGAAGCCATGGTTGTCCGGGCTGGCGGTAGCCACCACCTCGGCGCCATAGGCGTTGGCAAACTGCAACGCCAGATGGCCGACACCACCGGCACCGGCGAGGATCAAGACCCGCTGGCCGCTCTGGAGGGCGCCGTGCTCAAACAGCCCCTGCCAAGCGGTGAGACCGGCCAGCGGCAACGCGGCCCCCTGCTGCAGGCTCACCCCGTCGAGCTTGACCAGCTCGTTTTCGCTTGCCACCACAGACTCCCCGTAGCCACCGGCAGCGAGGGGAAAACCGACCATGCCGCACACCAAATCCCCCTCGACCAGCGAGGTCACGCCGGGGCCCAGCTTCTCCACCACGCCGGAGACGTCATAACCCGGTGTCCAGGGCAGCTTGCCCTTGTTCTGGGCCGCCGCCCAGCCAAGACCGGCGCGAGTTTTGGCATCGATGGGATTGACCCCCGCAAAGCAGATGCGTACCCGCACTTCGCCATCGGCTGGCACCTTATCGAGGGAAGGGTTGAGCTTGAGTACCGAGGGGTCACCGAATGCGGTAATCTGTAGTTGCGTCATTGCACAATCCATCCTGTTGATTGATCAAGGGTCAACAGAATAACAGCGAGGACACCATGGCTCGAATGTTTCTTATTCCTCTGTTGCTGGCACTGGGGTGGTGGGCGTTTCTGCTCTACTTCCGCATCCCGCTCAAACAGGGGGCCAAGGGGTTTTACTGGATCATCGGCATCGGTGGCGGACTGGCCGCCTTCCTCAGCCTGATGATGGTGCTGACTCACTGAATTCCACAGCCACTCGATAACGAAAAAGGCCACCGCGTTCCGGTGGCCTTCTCACTATCCGGGTTGCTGCTCCAGCGCCGGATTGAGGTAGTAGTGGCGATTGCTCCCCTGCCCCAACACCCCTTGCGACAGCAGATGGTGGAACACCCGATCCACCTCCTCCAGCGAGAGTGACAAAGCCTGCGCCACCGAGCGCTTGCTGCACTTGAGCTCACCGCTCACCAGCGCACCGCGCACCTGCGCCAGCACCTCGGGGGCGGGCTCGGGCGGCAGCATGGGCTCGGGCTGGGCTGCCATCGCCAACGCTGCTTGCGCCTCTCTGTGAGCTTGATCCTGCTGCCAGCGCCACATCCGGCGAAAGCGGTTCTCCTCGCCGATCAGGCTGACGAAGAAGGCACCGAACACGTCGAGCAGCACCGAGAGGAAGCAGACCAGCAGGAACTGCACCTGACTGATGCTCATCCCTACCCCGTCCGCCAGACTGCTCATCAGCCCCAGCATGGAGGATTGTTCGTTGACCGGCTTGGCATCGCGCTGCTGACGCAGCTCATCCTGCTGCAAGCGCAGCTTGGTGTTGGCATGCTGCAACGAGGAGACGCCACTGGAGATGCGCTCCAGCTCGATATATTTGCGGGCTGCCTCCTCGTTGAGCTGGATCTGCCGCTCGATGCTGGCGATCTGCTCGTCGAAACGGGCAAGCTCCCGCTCGTGGCGCGCCTGCTGGCTCAGTACCGTATTGGTGGCGCTGTTGATGCCACCAATACTGCCGCCGATGGAGATGGCCGCCAGCACGCTGTAAAACAGCAGCGACCAGAAAGCACCACTCAAATCCCGTCGCGCCTTGCGCTCGCCGTACTCGTACCAGACGTAAAACTTGCCCAGCTCGAAGATGATGGCCAAGCCGCCGAACAGCCACTTCATCAGCGGGTTGTCGTCGATGGAGAGGAACAGCAGCAGGGAGAAGATAATGGAAGCCAGAATGGCCAACCCGGTGAAACTGTATACCGTCGTCAGAGCAAACCACCCCTTGGGGTAGCGCAGTGTGGAGGAGTCCTGTGTGGTCATGATGAAGGGGTGTGCTGTGCAGGAAAAGTTGGCTGCCGATTATAGTCGCCAGACTCGCCCAGAGAAGGGCAAATGACTGAATTCCTTGAGATTGGCAACCAGCTGCCCAGAGTGCGACCAAAACGGACAAATCGGCAGCAGAAAAGCGATACAATCCCTCCCTGACTTGATCATGTAGTGAGATGGGGAACAGTTCCGCCCGGGTTCAGCTCCGGTCTGTACACTCATCCACCGTTGCAATTATCCGAGGCCATCATGAACAGTAAGACCACTTTGCTACTCTCCCTTCTTCTGGTTACCGGCAGCGCCGCAGCGACCCAGCAATATCAAGAGAGCAGTGGCTCCGAATTCTCAGTCGATGAGCTTAAATTCAACCTGGACTGGGATGACAAGCAGTTCGGCTGGACCCAGAACGACTGTCTCGACTTGGGGGTCGGCGAAACCGCCCCGGCCGACTGCAGGGCGGTCAAATTCAATCTGGAAGATGAAGAGAACCGCAACCAGCCGCCGCAAACCAACCAGATCCCTGCCAACTCGCAGAGTGGCCAATAACGACAGGAGAGTACCCTTGCGATGACCCAAGCCAAACACAACCCTGTTATCCGGCGCGGCGCCCTGCTGCTCTCCCTGCTGATGGCACATGGCACCGCGGTTGCGGCGCCGCCAAGCAAAAACAGCGATGGCATCAAGATCTCCGGTGATGACATCAAGATCAATCTCGACTGGGATGACAAAGAGTACGACTGGTGGCAGGACAACTGTCTGGATCTTGGCATTGGCGACAGCCGGATCAAACTCAACTGCGACAAGATGGATGGCAAGTACCGGGATCACTACAACCGCAGCATCCACAGCGGCAATAACCCCGGGCAAGGTCACGACAAACAGAAAGATAAAAACAAAGGCAACGGCAAGAAGAACTGAACGCCCTCTCCTGATGCAGCAGGGGCCTGGCGCCCCTGTGCTGATTTTTTTACCAATAATTCTCCGCACTGATATTGCCCGGCGCACGCCGCAGATTCTTGGCCAACCC
Source organism: Aeromonas sp. R1-2 (assembly GCF_040908505.1). NCBI lineage: Bacteria > Pseudomonadati > Pseudomonadota > Gammaproteobacteria > Aeromonadales > Aeromonadaceae > Aeromonas > Aeromonas sp. R1-2. The sequence continues at coordinate 55,014 of NZ_JBFODU010000008.1, forward strand.
CAGCGCCAGCAAGGTCTGCTGGGTCTCTTTCACCATCTCCGGATTGCCGCAGATCAGCACCTGACTCAGCTCGGGTGAGAACTCCAACCCCACTCGATCCTGCAACTGACCATTGGCAATCGCCGCCGGGATCCGCCCTGCCATTGCATCGGGCCAGGGCTCGCGGCTGACAAAGGGGACATAGCGAAAGCGCGCGCCATATTGCTCGGCAAAGCTGGCGATCAAATCCTGATAGCTCAGCTCCTCGCCTTTACGTACCCCATGCACCAGCACCAGATTCTCGAAACGGTTGAAGGCTTCCCCATCGGCCAGCATGGAGAGGAAGGGGCCGATGGCAGTGCCGGTCGAGAGCAACCAGAGATCGCGCCCGGCGGGCAACTCATCCAGCGTCAGAAAGCCGGTGGCCTGGGATTGCACCTGCAGGGTATCGCCTGCTTGCAGCGAGCCGAGGGACGGAGTCAGCTCACCGCTCGGGATCTCGACCAGATAGAACTCGTGGTATGGCGAAGAGGGGGGATTGACGAAGGAGTAGGCGCGCTGAATGCGGCGATCGCCCTGCTCGAGGGCCAGCTTGGTGAATTGGCCTGCCTTGTAGGGAGCCAGCTCGGCCGCTACCCGCAGGGAGAACAGAGTGGGTGTCCATTCGATGCGTTCGATGACGCGACCTTCTACCCAAGCCATAGGGATCTCCTCCAGTGGAACAGACCTTCACTCTACCCCCGGGCCGGAAAATAAAAAACCCGCGCAAAAGCGCGGGTTTTCTCTGCAAAAGCGAATCGCTATTACAGGGCAACAACCTGGATCTGTACGGTTGCTTTAACGTCAGCGTGCAGCTGAACAGCAACTTCGTAGTCACCGGTGTTACGCAGAACGTTGCCCATGCGGACTTCGCTCTTGGCAACGGCTACGCCGGCAGCAGTGATGGCTTCAGCCACGTCACGGGTACCGATGGAACCGAACAGCTTGCCTTCGTCGCCAGACTTGGAAGCGATAACCACGGTAGCCAGTTCGGCCAGCTTGGCAGCACGCTCTTCAGCAGCAGCTTTGTTGGCAGCCAGTTTGGCTTCCAGCTCAGCGCGACGAGCACCGAAAGCTTCGATGTTGGCCTTGGTGGCCATAACAGCTTTGCCTTGCGGGATCAGGTAGTTACGGGCATAACCAGATTTCACGGAAACTTGGTCACCCAGACCGCCCAGTTTGGCGATTTTGTCGAGCAGGATAACTTGCATTACCTTTCCTCTATAAATTTCGTTGAGTTAGGCTTAAGTGCCGGGCCGATTCTTACTTGTTGTGCAGATCGGTGTACGGCAGCAGAGCCAGGTAACGAGCACGCTTGATGGCGCGTGCCAGCTGACGCTGATACTTGGCGCGGGTACCGGTGATACGGCTCGGTACGATCTTGCCAGATTCAGTGATGTAGTTTTTCAGAGTAACGATATCTTTGTAGTCGATCTCGGTAACGTTCTCGGCGGTGAAGCGGCAGAACTTACGACGACGGAAATAACGTGCCATGGCCTTTATCCTCTAGTCAGTGATCCAGAATTACTCTTCGGAAGCAGCTTCAGTAGCTTCTTCGCGGCGCTCGTCGTCACGACGGGTGAAGCGCTCTTCTTTGGCCTTGGCCATCGGAGAAACTTCAGTCACGGCGTGCTTGGTGCGCATGATCATGTTGCGGATAACGGCATCGTTGAAGCGGAAGTTGGTTTCCAGCTCATCGATAACGGCTTGCTCTGCTTCTACGTTCATCAGAACGTAGTGGGCTTTGTGCAGTTTGTCGATCGGGTAAGCCAGCTGACGGCGGCCCCAATCTTCCAGGCGATGAATGGTACCACCGGAGGTGGTGATGGCGCCGGTGTAACGCTCGATCATGCCGGGAACTTGCTCGCTCTGGTCCGGATGAACCATGAAGACGATTTCGTAATGACGCATTTTAGCTCCTTACGGATTAATTCAGCCTCCGCCCAGGTGCAGCCAGACCTCGGAGGCAAGGAACATAAAGGTGTTTAGTCGCTGCTTTTCTAGGGCGGCGTATTGTACGAAATCACATCCCTCACTGCAACTGACCGCCTTAAATGTTTTTCCCGATGGAAATCATCAGAAACAACAATTGATAATGATTATCACTTAGATCTATTCTCTCTCCATATCCTTATGGAGGGTGATGCCATGCAACCCGCACTGACGACTACGATTCCAGCCCGCAAATTCAAACTGACCCTGCTCGGGCCTGCCTTTATCGCCGCCATCGGCTATATCGACCCGGGCAACTTCGCCACCAATATTCAGGCGGGCTCTACCTTTGGCTACCAACTGCTCTGGGTGGTGGTATGGGCCAATCTGATGGCCATGCTGGTGCAGACCCTCTCGGCCAAACTTGGTATCGTCACCGGCAAGAATCTGGCGGAGCACATCCGCGACCGACTGCCGAAACCGGCGGTCTGGGCCTACTGGGTGCAGGCAGAGATCATCGCCATGGCCACCGATCTCGCCGAATTTATCGGCGCCGCCGTCGGCTTCAAGCTGCTGCTTGGCGTGACCTTGCTTGAAGGAGCCTGTATCACCGCCGTGGTGACCTGGGGGATCCTGATGTTGCAATCCCGTGGCCAGAAACCGCTGGAGTTCGTGGTCGGTGGCCTGCTGCTGTTTGTCGCGGCGGCCTACATCGTCGAGCTGATCTTCTCCCGCCCCCATCTGCCCAGCCTGCTGGAAGGGGCTCTCTTCCCCGGTCTGCCCAACAGCGATGCCGTCTATCTGGCCGCCGGTGTGCTCGGTGCTACCGTGATGCCCCACGTTATCTATCTGCACTCGGCACTGACCCAGCACACGCAGGATCAGGGCTCGGTCAGCCAGCGGCTGCACACCACCCGGGTCGATGTGGCGATTGCCATGACCATCGCCGGTTTCGTCAATCTGGCGATGATGGCGATGGCGGCCGCCGCGTTCCACAGCTCGGGCCACCAGCAGGTAGCGGAGCTGGAATCCGCCTACCAGACCCTCACTCCGCTGCTGGGTCAGGCTGCCGCCACCCTGTTTGGCCTCTCGCTGGTCGCATCCGGCATCAGCTCTACCGTGGTGGGCACCCTGGCCGGGCAAGTGGTGATGCAGGGCTTTGTCCGCTTTACCATCCCGCTCTGGCTGCGTCGCGCCATCACCATGGCTCCCGCCTTCGTGGTAATCGCCATGGGACTCAACACCACCGAAATTCTGGTGTTGAGTCAGGTGATCCTGAGCTTTGGCATCGCGCTGGCCCTGATCCCGCTGTTGATGCTAACCGGCGATCGGGCGCTGATGGGGCAACATCGCAACCATCCGGTCACACAAGCCGTCGGCCGCCTTATCGTTGCGCTGGTGATCGGGCTCAATGCCTATCTGCTGGTCGCCATGATCTAGCGAACCTAAAACCGAGAAGAGAGGCTCATTAACTCCGGTTAATGAGCCTCTTCGCACTTTGGCGTATGCTGCCGCTTTCTCTTCTCATTTATCGTTGCGGGAGCCTTGCCATGGAACATACCCGAGCCAGCTTCGTACTGGGCCATCATCAAGAGCAGGCCAGCGTGGTCTGCTGCCAGCGCGGTGACACCACGCTGCTGGTCACCGACCTCACCCCCTTTCATCCCCAGAGCCACCTCTGGCCCGATCAGCCGGGGGATGTAGGCCATGTTCGCTGGGAAGGGGGCGAAGCCACCATTGGCCCTTGCCGAATGGGGGCCATCAGCCCGGATGGCGAGCTGTTCGTCGATACTGCCATTCCGGTCAAACGGGGCGCTGAGGGGTGGCGTTTCGTGGTGGTCCATCCGCTGACCGGTGACCATGAGCTGGCCGTTGGCAGCCAGGTCGAATTGCAAGTAGATAGCGCTGCCCGTCACGCCCTGAGTCTGGGCCATAGCGGCTGCCATCTGGCCGCGATGGCGCTCAATCGAGTACTCACCCCCTACTGGCGCAAGGATGTAAGCGAGCGCGATGCACTGGGCCAGCCCGACTTCGACCGCCTGGCTATTCAAAGCTCTCGGGTCGAGCCTTGTGGATCGCGAGAGCAGTACCGCATCGGCAAGAGCCTGCGCAAGAAGGGGGTCAACAGCGAGGCGCTGCTGGCAGATCTGGCGCTGATTGAAGAGAAGGTCAACCAGCAACTGGCCGACTGGATCGCAGCCGGAGGCGAGATCCGCCGTAGCCGCGCTGGCGAGGCGATCATCGATTCCCGTTACTGGCACTGCATGCTGGAAGGCCAAGAGGTGACCATTCCCTGTGGTGGCACCCATGTTGCCTCGCTCGCCGAGTTGGGAGAGGTCAAGGTACAGCTCACTCAAGTGGAAGAGGGCTTTGCCATGCTGACCCGGGTCACGCCAACCGGCGCCTGAGTCGCAGACTTGACCACTCAGGGCTAACGCCCAAATTGGCAATAGAGACGTATCGCAAAGAGGGGGCATCATCATGCCCCTCAACGCCAGTCACGACGGGCCGATGCTTCTCTTTTAACCACTCCCTGATTAGAATGCGCCTCCCACAGGAGGCATATCCCCATGAGTAGTACTCAACTTCGCACCACCCCTGATCGACTTCGTTATCTGGTTCTCTACGAAGGCATCGGGCTGGCACTGGTCGCACCGCTGATCAGCCAGCTGTTCGGTCAGGGCGTCGCCGAGGTCGGTTCGCTGGCCATCTTCTTCTCCATCGTCGCCACCGCCTGGACCTATGGCTGGAACCTGTTGTTCGACAAGGGGTTGCTCAAACTTTGCGGGCGCACCAACAAGCGACCACTGGACCGCTTCCTGCACGCGTTTGGCTATGAGGCGAGCTTTATGATGCTCTCCCTCCCCTGCGTCATGTTCTGGCTCGATTTGGGAGTGTGGGACGCCCTGATGCTGGATCTCGGCTTCGTCGCCTTCTACCTCGTCTACATCATGGTCTTTACCTGGGCCTATGAGCGGATCTGGCCGCTGCCATCCAACCCGCAAACGGCATAAGGCCACAGCCGCAACGAGGCTGACAGAAGGAATTGTCAGGAAGGACTAATAGGAAGGATGGGAGAATCCCATAAAAACAATGCCAGTCAGCAAGCCGACTGGCATTGGACAAAACAGACTTTAGGACTTACTTGACTGCGTCTTTCAGAGCCTTGCCAGCCACGAATGAAGGCACGTTGGCAGCAGCAATCTGGATCTCTTTACCAGTTTGCGGGTTACGACCGGTGCGGCCTGCGCGGTGGGTGACCTTGAAGGTGCCAAAACCGACCAGTTGCACAGCATCGCCTTCTTTCAAGCTCTGGGTAATACCATTGATGATCTCTTCCAGAGCCACTTTGGCCTGAGCTTTGCTCAGATCTGCTTTGGCGGCAATCGCATCGACAAGTTGAGCTTTGTTCATAACATTTCCTTTATGATCGGGCATTTAGCGCTGGGTCACTCTATGCAAAAAAAAACGCACAGGCAAAGCCTTTATCGAGCCGAACGCGTCAAACGCTGGGGTTTTCATCAAGATCTGCGGAAATAGTCACATTCCACACGCGAAAAACCGTGAGTAGGCCTGAAACCTGCTAGCACGCAGACACAATCTGCTGACTATTTCTTCGCCACTTAACATTATCCCCCCATGGCTATTGACGCTTGCCCAGATTTTCCCTAGTTATAGGTTGTGTCACTGCTCAAACGGCTCGGAATACCGAACAATCGGCCAGCCTTTGCCCCACGGAGGGATAGGGATTATGTTGACGAAACTGGAACAGACCAAGCAGGCGCTGGCAGGCAAGCATAAAGCTATCGACGACTGGCTGGATGCAAGGCAAGCATTGCTGGTTGGATACATGCAGCTGGCAGGCCTCACTCCGGCGCGGACCAAGCAACGCAGCCTGCCCAAAACAGAAGAGCTGCATCAGTTTTGCGACCGCCTGGTCGACTATGTCAGTGCAGGCCATTTCGAGATCTACCACCACGTCGTCACCGCCTTCGAGCAAGCCAGCGGCGAAACACTGGAGCTGGCCAAACGCATCTATCCCCATATTCGCAACAGCACTGAATTCGCCCTCGAGTTCAACGACAAATACAGTGATGCCGACGAGGCCCAATTGCTGCTACTGGATGATGATCTCAACGAGTTGGGTCCGGTTCTTGAAGAGCGGTTCAAACAGGAAGATCGCCTGGTCAAGGCGCTTCATGTGGTGGAATCCTTGAGTACCCAGCAAGCCTGAATGCCATTTTCGGAGCAAGTTCAAGATACTGGCAACCAAGGTGGATTACACTCAGAGCTATGACCCTAGCGTCCACACTTATTGCATACAGGAGATGAGCATGTCTGAGCGCCGCCGTTTTGCACGGATCCTCTACTTGACCATGGCAGAACTCACCCAGGGGGAACAGAAGTGGCAGACCCAGCTTGTCGACGTCTCCTTGCAGGGGGCCCTGCTGATCCGCCCCGACGACTGGGAGAGCCGTGACAACAAGGAATACCAGCTCAGCTTTATCCTGAGCGGTAGCGATATCAAGATCAAAATGCAGGTCGAGCTGACCCACGAAGCCAGCAAAAAACTGGGGTTCTACTGCCACCACATCGATATCGACAGCGCCACCCACCTCAAGCGGATGATCGAGCTCAACGTCGGCGACGAAGAGCTGCTCCACCGCGAGCTGGAACAACTGCTGAGCGAACATCTGGAACATAGCCAGCCCTGATGGCAGGTACAGCCCATAAAAAAGAGCGCCGAGGCGCTCTTTTTCCGTTGTGCTCTTGTATCGATTGCAATGCTGAGAGATTACAGCGCCTCGAGTGCCTCAGACAGCTTCTTGACCGGCACCACTTCCATCCCTTCGATGGGATGCTTGGGGGCATTGGCGTGCGGCACGATGGCACGACGAAAACCGTGTTTGGCCGCCTCCTGCAACCGCTCCTGGCCGGACGGCACAGGGCGAATTTCACCGGAAAGACCCACTTCGCCGAACACCACCAGATCCTTGGGCAGCGCCTGATCCCGGAAGCTGGAGACCATCGCCAACAGCAGCGCCAGATCCGCACTGGTCTCCTCGACCTTGACTCCGCCGACCACGTTGATGAAGACATCCTGATCCGCCATCTGTAGCCCGCCGTGACGGTGCAGCACCGCCAGCAACATGGCGAGCCGGTTGTGATCCATCCCCACCGCCACCCGCCGCGGGTTGGAGAGCTGGGAGTAGTCCACCAGCGCCTGCAACTCCACCAGCAGCGGCCGGGTGCCCTCCCAGATCACCATGACGATGGAACCAGGCGCCTGCTCCTGCCCCCGGCTGAGGAAGATGGCGGAGGGGTTGCTCACCTCGCGCATCCCCTGTTCGGTCATGGCAAAGACCCCCAGCTCGTTGACCGCACCGAAGCGGTTCTTGTGAGAGCGCAGGGTACGAAAACGGGAGTCATGGCCACCATCAAGCAGCACAGAGCAGTCGATGCAGTGCTCCAGCACCTTGGGGCCCGCCAGACTGCCATCCTTGGTCACATGGCCCACCATGAAGATGGCCACATGATTCTGCTTGGCGTAGCGGGTCAGCAACGCAGCCGCTTCGCGCACCTGAGAGACTGAACCGGGGGACGATTGTACATCCGCCACATGCATCACCTGAATGGAGTCGATCACCATGATCTGCGGCTGCTCCTGCTGGGCAATCAGGCAGATCTGCTCGACGCTGGTCTCGGAGAGCATCCGCAGCTTGTCGGTAGGCAACCCAAGGCGGTTGGCCCGCATCGCCACCTGCTGCAGCGACTCCTCACCCGTGACATAGAGGGTCTTCATCCGCTCAGCCAGACCACACATAGTCTGTAGCAGCAGGGTCGACTTGCCCGCTCCCGGGTTGCCGCCGATCAGAATGGCCGAGCCGGGCACCACACCACCGCCAAGCACCCGATCCAGCTCCTTGAAACCTGAGGTAAAACGGGGAATTTCGGTGGTGGCGATCTCTGCCAGTGTCTGTACCTGACTGCCGACCGCGCCGGCATAACCGGTGTAACGGGCACTCTTGCCAGCGGGGCTCACCGAGCCGAGGCGCACCTCGGTGATGGTATTCCACTCCTTGCACTCGCTGCATTGACCTTGCCAGCGTGTGAAGTCGGCACCACATTCGGAACAAACATAAGCAGTTTTATTTTTGGCCATTGATAACTCGGGGACAGGATGAATTCCTGCTTGATATACTTGTTTGCGACCGACAGATCAAACCCAGAATCGGAAAAGTGACTTTCCGTGGCAGGAACAAATGGATTCAGAACACCAGCAACATCTGATTGAACAACTCGTCCCCTTGCTGCGGGAGAAAGATTTCGAGGAGATCTTCAACCGCATGACTCAGGAGGAAAACAGCAACAGCCGTTTTCTGATCAAGATGGAGCTCAAGCGCAAGTGCTCCCCCTGCCGCAGGGTCATCGACATGCGCGATGAGCTGGAGGATGAGTGCCTGGTGCATGAGTTCGACGGCATCACTCACTTCATGCCCGCCGATGCGATTGCCCTGTTCCAGTCCCAGTGCTATCTCTACCGCGATATCTATACCCTCGGCGTCTACGAGGCGCTGCAACAGTGGCAAAAACAGCACCACAACGCCCGCGTGGATGGTCAGCTGTCGCCGCCGGCCAGCCCCTTCCGGCAATATGATGTCAACACCATTGCCTTTGCCAGCTACTACGGCCGCCGTCAGGAGCGGATGCACTTCAGCTCGCCGGTGCTGATCAAGTTTCAGGACGGGGAAAAGTTGTTCGCCAAGAGTTCCGATCTCTCGCTGGGTGGCATGCGGGTCTCGGTTCCCTATCTGCCGAACTATCACACCGGCGCCCAGGTGGAGGTCTTCTTTACCGGACTGGAGCGGGATACCCCCAATCCGGTGCTGCACCAGCCGGTCGGCTATCAGATCCTTGGCGAAGAGAGCAAAGAGGGGAAATACTGGCTGCGGCTGGTGCGATCCGGCGAACAGCCAGCCTTTGATGCCTTCCTCAGCGACTTTATCGATGCCAACAAGATCCGCTATCGGGTCAGCGTCGACTATCTGCTCTCCGCCGCCATCATCAAAGGGTATGAGCAGTTCTACCTGCCGCGGATGACCGGTATGCCGCTCTTCTTCGGCACCGGCGACAGCCCCAATCTCGAGATAGCCCTGCGTACCGAGAACAACCAGCACCTGCTGGAGTATTGGCGCGATGAAAAAAACCGCGATGCCCTCGCGGGCCTTTTCAGCGCAGAGCGGATGAAACGGCTCTGCCCGGCCCCCGGCACCACCACCGAGACCATCATCTACTGCTTTACCCACACGGTGCGCAGCCACATCTACTTCTTCTCCGCCACCGCCGAGGAGCTGCGCCAGAGTGGCCTCACCGCCCTCTTCTTCCAGGTAGGCTCCCGCCGCCCCAGCTGGCGAGTCTACAAGTTCACGCTGGAGGCGTGCGATCTGATCGAAGCAGATGTGGGACAACTGCAGGGGCAGGACAACCCGCAGTTACAAGACATCCTGCTGCTCGAGCGGCTCAAGCAGATCGGCTATTGCGGCCTGCTGCAGGAGATCGGCCAGGAGTCCCAGCGGGAAGAGTTCCATCAGGAAGGGGTCAGCAACAACGCCAACGAGCTGCAACGCTTTGGTCACGAACAGGGAGTTGCCCCGTTCGAGATCGAGACCCTGCACTATGTTCAGCTGCGCAAGGAGTCGCGCTACATCCACAAGACGGCGGTCGCCATCCATCACAACGGCAAATCCTGGATCGGCTGGACCCGCGACATCTCGACTCACGGCCTGCAAATCGAGCTGGAAGATGCCTTTATCGGCGAGAAGAACGATGTGGTGACCATCGCCCTGCCCCGCTTGCAGGAGCTCTCCAAGAGCATGGATCTGCAGCGCCTCTCCTACCGGCTGGTCAGCCTCAACATGACCCGCACCGTGCTGCACCTCTGCATCGAAGGGGATTCGGATCGCCATACCGGCCGCCAATTCTTCAGCCTGCTGATCGAGAGCAACCAGAACAAGCTCAAGGCAGCGCAGGAGCAGCGCCGCTATCGCGGGCTGGCGCGGGCCCTGCGCAACATCTATACCCACCACCTGTTCAACTCACCGGTCTACGTCAACAAGCTGAAAGGCGCGCCCAAACCGGCCTCCATCGGCAAGTCTCTGCAACCGCGCAGTCTGCAGCGGCTGCTGCAAGCCTGTGCCGAGCTGCCGGAGCAGGAGAACCTCTACCCGCTGTTTCAGGGGGAGCTGCTCAAGGAGCTGCTGATGAACCCGCTGCGTGCCATCGAGCGGGAGGACAAACCGAGAGAGGACGAGGTCTATATCGCCAGCATCCAGACCAAGGCCGGCCTGCCCATCTTCAGCAGCCGGCTGGCCAGCAGCTTTGCCAACCTCAAAGAGAAGCGTCAGTTCATCGAGCTGGCGCAGCAGCAGGGGGAGTTCTACTCGGTGCTGGTCGGCATCTCCCGTACCGGACGGCCCGACACCAACTTCATCGCCAACGAGCTGGACTACATCGCCAAGTTCGCCATCCACAAGGCGCGCAAGCTGGAAGAGGAGCTGTGGAGCGTGGTGGGGGTGGGCGAACTGACCGATACCACCCAGGCCACCCTGTTCCGCTTTGGCATCACGCCGCCGCTGAACTGATGATCCGGAAACAGACAAAAATGAAACAGGGCGCTCGAGGCGCCCTGTTTTTTGTCATACCGCCTGCGGATTGAGCAACCAGTCGAGGATCTGGGGAAAGTGATCCTCCTGGGCCTGCGGGGCGGTCAGCATATTGATGTGGTCATAATCGAGGCGGTTGCCGTTGTCCCGCCCCAATCGGGTGTGACGTGTGGCCGAACCCATCTCGTCGCTGAAGCGGCGCACATCGGTCGGGTGACCCAGCACCTTGTCCGCTTTGGCCGAAATCATCCAGAGCGGTGGCCAGTTGACCCGTGCCGCCGCCTCGTCATAGGCAAAACCGTCGTGAGGATCCTGCCAGGGGCCGCACTTGACCCAGGGGATGGTCTCCTGCAGATAGCGCAGCGGCTCGTCGTCAGCACCGATCTTCAGAGTACGAGCCGCCAGAAAACCACGGCGGCGAGCCAGCCAGGGGGCCAGCCGATTCCAGATCAGATCCACCTTCAGCCAGCGTTCGGGATTGTGCACCGACACACCGCGCTTGGTGCCAAAAAACAGCAGGCTGGCCACCTGATCCGCCAGCTCGGGAAAGCGCACCAGGGTCGAGGCCATGATGACACCGCCCCAGGAGTGGGCCACCCAGTGCACCTTGAAGCCATGATGGCGCTCGGCAATCCAGCGGTGCAGGGCGGGCAGATCCTCGGTAATCAGCTCATGCTGACCGTGCTCCGCCTGCTCGGCGATGGCAGGAGTGCTGAGCCCCCGCCCCCGCAAATCAGCCACATAGACCTGATAACCGTGGCGGGCCAGAAAGCAGGCCAACCCCTTGCCCGATTCGGTATAGAAGATCCGCCCGTTCTCGATGGCGCCGTGCACCATCAGTATCGGCTCGCCATGCACGGCGACCCGGGGTTTGATGTGGCGAACATGCAATTGATGGCCACCACAGGGGATAAACAGAGACTGCTGCAACAATTCCATTTTTATTAGTTTCCTCCTTGAAACACTGTCAGCGCTTGTCCCAACGTTGCTCGCTGCAGGCCCGCGCCGCCAGCAGGCAGATCACCCCCTCCAGATCGTGATGATTGAGGGTGGCCGCCGCCTGCGCCCGCACCAGCGGCTTGGCGTGAATGGCGATGCCAAGGCCCGCGCTCCCCATCATTTTGAGATCGTTGGCACCATCGCCGATGGCCACGGTCTGGGCGGCAGCAATGCCGTACTCCTGAGCAAGCTGCTGCAACACCTCGGCCTTGACGCTGGCATCAACAATGCGCCCGCTCACCTTGCCGGTCAGCTGACCCCCTTCCACCGCCAGCTCGTTGGCGAAGATGGCGTCGAGCCCCAGATCGCGCTGCAACTGGCCAGCAAAACGGGTAAAACCGCCGGAGGCGATGGCAACACGCCACCCCGCCTGTTTGAGGGTATCGACCATCAGCTGCAAGCCCGGCATCCAGGGCATCCATGCCGCCACCTCGTCGAGAATGGTGACCGGCGCGCCTGCCAGAAGGGCCACCCGATTGCGCAGGCTGTCGGAAAACTCCAGCTTGCCCTGCATCGCCGCGGCCGTCACTGCCGCCACCTGCTCGCCAACCCCGGCAAGGCGGGCTATCTCGTCTATACACTCGATGCGGATCGCGGTGGAGTCCATATCCATCACCAGCAGGCCGGGCTCGTTCAGGGTCGGTAGCGCGGGCAGATGGCAGAGATCGATCTCCCACTCACCGCTCTTGAGCTCGGCCACCAGCTCGGCAGAGAAGCGATCGCAGCCAAGCAGCAGCAGCGGTACGCCCGCCACCTCGGTGGGAGGATAGAGGGTGGCCGCCAACTCCTGTGCAGCCAACAGTGGCGACAGACGCGCCAGATGGGAGGCGCCCAGCCCCTTGCCAAACAGCACCAACCAGCCGCCAGCCAGCGGAGTCTCTGTCGGTTGCAACGCATCTGCACTGAGCTGCCAACAGGGTGAGCCGGACAACAACGCGGGCCAATAGGATAACAGAGGGGGGAGCCGGGACAACAACATAAGGGATACGCCTTCCTTGGTGATCAGGGGGTTAACAATGCTGGCCCAGAGTAGCGTATTGCTTTTTGTACAGGCAAGCGCCAAGATCCCGCCACTCCTTGTTACCATGAGGTCTCGCGCTTGCAGCGTCATCTTCCCATCAAACGTGTTCTCAGCCTGGGTGCCGGTATCCTGCTCGGATGCTGGGTGCTCGGTGTGCTCATCCATATGCAGGGTGAAAGCCAGGCCTCGCTGCACAGCGAAGCGCGCAACCGGGCACAGGCGCTGGTCGCCTATGCTGCCCGCGACATGAAACGCTGGATCAAGGAGGAGAAGAGCAGCGAGCTGGAGCGGCTGGCGCGGGATCTGGCGGCGGAGCCGGAGATCCTCGATGCCACCCTCTACGACGGACGCGGCATTCCCCTCGCCCAATCGGAGCAGGCGGTGCCGCTGGAGAGCCTGCTGCCCATCGGCAGCGATAACAAGTCACTGCCGGAGCAGGGCAAGGGGCGGATCCAGTTCGTGCAGGAGATCCGGGATGGCGAGCAGACCATCGGCTTCCTGCGTATCACCCTGGAAGAGCAGCAGATGCTGGCAGACAAGGACACCCGGCTCAAGGTGGTGCAGGAGAAACAGCGCCTGATGTTGCTGGTCGCCCTGCTGGCCGGGGTGCTCATCTCCTACGGCGTGCGCCGCAACTACATGCGGGTGCGCAAGCACAAGAAAAAGAGTACGCCCCCCGCGCCACCTCCGGAAAATTGATGGCGCAACCAGTGAGCAGATACAAAAACGGCGGCCAGAAGGCCGCCGTTTGTTATTCGCAAGGGAATTACTTGTCGCCCAGCAGGACGGAATCCAGTGCGATTTCGATCATGTCGTTGAAGGTCAGCTGACGCTCTTCAGAGGTGGTCTGCTCACCGGTACGGATATGGTCAGAGACGGTGCAGATGGTCAGCGCCTTGGCACCGTACTCTGCGGCCACGCCGTAGATACCGGCGGCTTCCATCTCGACACCCAGGATGCCGTATTTTTCCATGACGTCGAACATGGAGGGGTCCGGAGTGTAGAACAGGTCGGCGGAGAAGATGTTACCCACACGCACGGCAACGCCCTTGTTCTTGGCGGCCTGTACGGCATTGGCAACCAGGTCGAAGTCGGCGATGGCAGCGAAGTCGTGATCCTTGAAGCGCAGACGGTTTACTTTGGAGTCGGTGCAGGCACCCATACCGATCACCACGTCACGCAGTTTCACGTCTTCACGCACTGCGCCACAGGAGCCCACGCGGATCAGGGTCTTCACACCGTAATCGGTGATCAGCTCTTTGGCGTAGATGGAGCAGGACGGAATACCCATGCCATGACCCATGACGGAGATACGACGGCCCTTGTAGGTACCGGTAAAGCCGAACATGTTGCGCACGTCGCAGATCTGCTCAACGTTCTCCAGGAAAGTTTCAGCGATGTACTTGGCACGCAGGGGGTCGCCCGGCATCAGCACGGTATCAGCAAAGGCGCCATCTTTCGCATTGATATGAGGAGTTGCCATTCTCTTGATTCCTTCACACTAGGTTGAGTTTTATTGTTTTATAAATTGCCCGCCGCCGAAGTGGCGGGCGGGTAAATTACAGGAAGCTGGTACCGTACGCCAGTTTCGGCAGGCCGTGGTAAGCCGCGATGCTCTGGCCGATATCAGCAAAGGTCTCGCGACGACCGACGGAGCCAGCCTTGACCGGCTTGCCGAAGAACAGCACCGGAATGTATTCGCGGGTGTGGTCGGTACCACCCCAGGTCGGGTCACAGCCGTGGTCGGCAGTCAGCACCACTACGTCGCCATCTTGCAGCAGCTCAAACAGCTCCGGCAGGCGGGAATCGAAATACTCCAGCGCACCGGCATAACCGGCAACATCACGGCGGTGGCCGTAGGAGGAGTCGAAGTCGACGAAGTTGGTGAAGACGATGGTGTTGTCACCGGCCGCTTTCACCTCTTCCAGCGTGCGATCCCACAACTCGGTCAGACCGGTCCCTTTCACCTGCTTGGTGATGCCCTGCTGGGCATAGATGTCGGCGATCTTGCCGATGGAGACCACCTGACCACCCGCATCTTTCATGTAATCCAGCACGGTCGGCGCCGGCGGCAGCACTGAGTAGTCGTGACGGTTGCCGGTGCGCTTGAAGTTGCCCTTGCCAGTACCTACGAACGGACGCGCAATCACGCGGCCGATGTTGTAAGGCTCCAGCAGCTCGCGCACGATGTGGCACAGCTCATAGAGCTTCTCGAGGCCATAGGTCTCTTCGTGGCAGGCAATCTGGAACACGGAGTCGGCAGAGGTGTAGAGGATCGGCTTGCCGGTCTTCATGTGCTCTTCGCCCAGATCGTCCAGCACCTGGGTACCGGAAGCGTGGCAGTTGCCCAGATAGCCAGGCAGACCAGCCTTCTCGACGATGGCGTCCAGCAGCTCCTGCGGGAAGCTGTTGTGGTGATCCTTGAAGTAGCCCCACTCGAACAGCACGGGCACGCCGGCGATCTCCCAGTGACCGGACGGGGTATCCTTGCCGGAGGAGAGTTCCTGCGCAAAGCCGTAGGCACCGACCACCTCGATATCTTTCTTCAGCCCTTCCGGGAAGTAGCCGGAAGCCTGCTCGCAGGCGTGGCCCAGACCCAGCTTGTTGAGGTTGGGCAGATTGAGGGCACCACGGCCTTCAATTTCACCTGCCGCACACGCCTTGGCGATATGGCCAAGGGTGTTGGCGCCCACATCTCCGAACTTGTCGGCGTCGGCAGCAGCGCCAATACCGAAAGAGTCCATCATCAGAATAAAGGTACGTTTCATGGGTCTTCCCCTTGTTACAAATCGACCAGGGTGATACGGCGGTACACTTCAGGCAGTGCTTCCGGCCGCTCGCCACCAATCCGGACAGCCGCCTGCACCATGCTGGCAGCCTGAGCATATTGCTCTTCAGTCTGAGCGTGGATCATCGCGATCGGCTTGTCAGCATCGACGCTTTGACCCAGGCGGATAAAGTCGGTCAGACCGACCGCATAATCAAGTTTGTCACCGGCAGCGCGGCGACCACCGCCCATGGCGACCACGGCCAGACCCAGCTCGCGGGTATCCATGGCGGTCACGAAACCGCTGTTGGCCGCGAAGACCGGGCGCACGATGGCGGCTTTGGGCAGGTAAGCGTCGTAACGCTCCATAAAATCGGCCGGGCCACCGAGACCAGTCACCATGCGACCGAAGATCTCGGCCGCCTTGCCATTATCCAGCACCGCTTGCAGCTTGGTGCGGGCATCGCGCTCGTCGCTGGCAAGACCGGCGGAGATCAGCATCTCGGCACACAGCGCCATGGTCACTTCGTGGATCCGCGGGTTGCGGTATTCACCGGTCAGGTAGCGCACAGCTTCACGCACTTCCACCGCGTTACCGGCGCTGGAGGCTAGCACCTGGTTCATATCGGTCAAGAGCGCAGAGGTGCGGCAACCGGCACCGTTGGCCACGGCCACAATGCTCTTGGCCAGCTCTTCGGACGCTTCGAAGGTCGGCATAAAGGCGCCGGAGCCCACTTTCACATCCATCACCAACGCTTCGAGCCCGGAGGCGAGCTTCTTGGAGAGGATGGAGCCGGTGATCATCGCGATCGATTCGACGGTGGCGGTGATGTCCCGTACTGCATAGATACGCTTGTCAGCCGGGGCGAGATCGCCGGTCTGACCGATGATGGCCACGCCAGCCTCTTTCACCACTTTCAGGAAACGATCGTTGTCGACCGAGGTCTGGTAGCCGGGAATGGCGTCCAGCTTGTCGAGAGTACCGCCGGTGTGGCCCAGGCCACGGCCGGAGATCATCGGCACGAAACCGCCGCAGGCAGCGACCATCGGGCCAAGCATCAGGGAAACCACATCACCCACACCGCCGGTGGAGTGCTTGTCGACAATCGGGCCGCCCAGATTGAGGTGATCCCAAGTCAGCACCATGCCGGAGTCGCGCATGGCGCAGGTCAGGGCGACCCGCTCATCCATTGTCATGTCTTTGAAGTAGACCGCCATCGCCAGCGCGGCAATCTGCCCCTCGCCGATGGTGTTATTGGTAATGCCCTGAACGAAGAATTGAATTTCTTGGGTACTGAGCGCTTCACCGTTGCGCTTCTTGCGAATAATTTCTTGAGGCAAAAACATCTTTCATTCCCTCCGCCATTGCTGGCGTTACACAAGCCTGAATCCTTGCCCGCACACCGCATGGTGGGGGCTAACAGGGCGGACAGCAGTCCGCCCTCTCATCAACCTATTAGTAACCGCTGGTGTTGGCCGGCTTGTCGCCATGCCCCAGAGTGGCCAGCAGACTGGCCAGCAGGCTGGATGCACCAAAGCGGAAGGTACGGGCGGATACCCAGTCATTGCCGAGGATCTCTTCGGCCATGGCCAGGTACTGACCGGCAACGGCGGCATCTTTCACGCCACCAGCTGGCTTGAAGCCGACTTTCGGATTCTTGGCCTTGATCACTTCCATCATGATGCGTGCCGCTTCCGGGGTCGCATTGACCGGCACCTTGCCGGTGGAGGTCTTGATGAAGTCGGCACCGGCATCGATACAGATTTCGGAAGCGCGACGGATCAGCGCCTCTTCTTTCAGCTCGCCGGTCTCGATGATCACTTTCAGCAGCACGTTGGCACCGCAGGCCTCTTTACAGGCTTTGACCAGATCAAAACCGATCTGTTCATTGCCAGCCATGAAGGCGCGATACGGGAACACCACGTCCACTTCGTCAGCACCGTAGGCGACAGCGGCACGGGTCTCGGCCACGGCGATCTCGATGTCGTCGTTGCCGTGCGGGAAGTTGGTCACGGTCGCAATGCGTACGTCGGC
>NZ_JBFODU010000009.1:0-159790 GCF_040908505.1 Aeromonas sp. R1-2
GCAGTTGCGGCCCCCCGTTGTTATGGGATAGATGCATGGGATCAGATGCACTTCACCGGTTTGGGCAGGCCGCCAATCTTGGTCGCCTGCTTGGCGGGCCCTTCCGGGAACAGCTTGTAGAGGTAGCGGCTGTTGCCCTTCTCGGGGCCGTACTGCTTCTCCATCGCCTTGACCAGCGCGCGGATGGCGGGGGAGGTGTTGAACTCCAGATAGAAGGTGCGCACAAAGCGCACCACTTCCCAGTGCGGCTCCTCCAGCTCGATCCCTTCCTGCGCGGCCAGCACCAGCGCCAGCTCCTCGCTCCAGTCGTTGCTGTTGAGCAGGTAGCCCTTGGCATCGGTCTCGATGAGTTGGCCGTTGAATTCCAGCTGATGTTTTTCGGACGCAGACATGGGGGCTCCTCGCTAATGGGGCTATCAGGATTGGGCGGGCATGGTAGCGCCTTGATCCCCGGTGAGCAACCGGCTCTCGTTGGCCAAATGCAGCAGCTGATCCGCCAGCTCGCTGATCAGGTTGAGCTGCTGGGTCAGCATCAGCTGCTCCTCGCTGCTGTCCGGACTTATAACCGGGCACTGACCTCCGATGGAGCTGGAGGGGTTGCCCGCCAGATGGCCGGCGGCCTGCTCCAGGGTGTGGCAGATGTGGTGGCGCACCTCATCCAGCCCGCTGATGGCCTCCAGCTTGTCGCGATGGGCCCCCAGCGCCGAGATGTAGGAGAGCAGGGCGTGGTTGCGCCAGGTGAGGGTAAAGCAGAGATCGAGGAAGCGGCGGCGCTTTTGCGGCTCCACCAGCATGCTCTGCCAGGCGGTGGCCAGCTCGCTGTCCGCCAGATGGGCGCTCTTGCGCGCCACCCGATAGTCGATGGACTCGTCCCGCTGCTGCTTGAGGCTCGCCAGCACCGCCGAGAGATAGCGGGCGTTGGCCGAGAGCGAATTGGCGATAAGCGTCGGCAGCCGCTTGTACTGCCAGTCCGGCCAGAGCCAGGCCACCAGCCCGTAGGAGATCAGGCAGCCGAGCAGGGTATCGAGCAGCCGTGGCCCGAGAATGGCAAAGCCGATGCCATCGAGCAGGTTGAACGCCATCAGCACGTAGAGGGTGATAAAGCAGACCGCGGCGCTGTAGTTGTTGCGCACCTGGGTGAAAAACAGGAAGGCGGCCAGCCCCATCACCACCAGCTGAACGTGCAGCTCGGGGAAGAGCCAGAGCACCGGAATGCCCACCAGAATACCGGCGAAGGTGCCGAGCATCCGCTGCACCAGTCGGCGGCGAGTGGCGCTGTAGCTGGGCTGGCAGACAAACAGCACGGTCAGCAAAATCCAGTAGCCCTTTTCCAGATCAAAGGCTTGCAGTATGCCGTAGCCGATCACCAGACCAAGCGACAAACGCAGCGCGTGGCGAAACACCATGGAGTGCAAGGTGAGGTGCTGCTTGAGCTGGGTCAGCAGCGGCAGGCGGGGCGGCCGCGCCAGCGCGGGCAGCTCCTGCTCCGGCTGCTCGGGGTTTTGCAGCACTTCGGCGCTGCCCAGCAGCTGGTTGATGCTGGCCAGATTGCGGCGCAGGAACTTCATCGGTGTCAGCAGGGTTTTCGGGTAGTGCTGCTTGAGATTGGTGAACTCCAGCTGATCGCCAAGGGCCTCAAGCGTCCAGTGAATGCGCTTGTTATGGGCGTAGGGCTTGTGCACCAGAATGGCGTAACCGAGCAGCTGGCACGCCTCGGAGAGTTGCAGGAATACCTCCTGAAATCCTTCCAGCACTATGCCCTGCTTGAGCTCCGCTTCCAGCCGGCTGTAGGGATAGTGGCTGGAGGTGGCGCGCTCGTGAATTTCCAGCGCCAGCAGGTAGAGACGCAGCAGGCTGGCAAGCTCTGGACTGGCCGGATGGCGGCGGCTCAGGCGGGCGTTGAGGGCCGATTTGGTGAGGGTCAGCGCGCTCACCAGATTGATATTGAGCTGGGCCAGATTGTGGCGAATGGCCTGGGCGCCGTGCTCGTCCGCCGGGAAGAAGCGGGACTTTTCCAGCAAGTAGCGGCCAAGGGCGAAGTAGCTCTGGGCCAGTTGCTCGTGCAGGGTCTTGTAGGGCAGCAGCCAGAGCCAGATAAACGAGACCAGCCCGTACCAGAGGGCGCCAGCGCCGAGGGCCAGCGGTTGGTAGAAGAGATCCGGCGCCTTGGCGGCACCCAGCATGGTGTAGATGGCGATGAGCAGCGAGCCGAAGCTGATGGTGGCGTAGCGGGCGCCGAGCGCCCCCACCATCACGAAGATAAAGGTGGAGCTGGCGAGCCCGATGGCAAACAGCCAGGGGGTGGGGTAGAGATACTGCACACAGAGGGACGCGAACATGAAGCAGATAAGCGTCATGGCGAGGTTTTTGAGCCGTCCCCACAGGCTGTCGTCGGTTTCGGCGATTGCACCCGCCACTACCCCGAGGGAGAGCAGCACGGTGAGCTGGATATTGCCGGTGGCCAGGGTGAAGGCGAGCAGACCGAGAATGGCCAGCAGCACCTTGAGAGCGAAGTAGATGTGACTATCGGTCAGCAGTCGGCGTAACAAACCGGAGAATTCCATGGGCATGCTAGGCACCACCCTTGAGCGAAGCAAAATCGATGTGACTATCAATCAGCAGTCGGCGCAGCAGGCCAGAGAGATCCATCGGCATGAGACAGGTGAAACCCTTGATCGAAACGAGAGCGAGATAGTAACCCGCCAAGCGCGAAGTGGCCCTGATCCAAATCAGNCAGGGCCACTTCGCTTCATATCCTTGATTTACAACTTATCCTGACAAAAATCTGCGCCAATAAAAACCCCGCCGAAGCGGGGTTTCTGATTAGTTGCGGTTGCCGCCAAGCAGGCTCAGCAAGCTCAGGAAGATGTTGTAGATGGAGACATACAGGGTGACGGTGGCAGAGATGTAGTTGGTCTCGCCGCCGCGCACGATCTGCTGGGTAGTCAGCAGGATGGCACCGGAGGAGAAGAGCATGAACATGGCGGACAGCGCCAGGCTCAGGGCGCTCATCTGCAGGAAGATGTTGGCAATCATGGCCACCAGCAGTACCCAGAAACCGACGAACAGCATGCCGCCGATGAAAGAGAGGTCACGCTTGGTAGTCAGGGCATAGGCCGACAGACCGAAGAAGGTGAGCGCGGTGCCGCCAAGGGCGGTCATCACGATCTCGCCACCACCATTGTTCATGTACATGTTGATGATGGGGCCCAGGCTATAGCCCAGCAGACCGGTCAGGGCGAAGGTGAAGACCAGCCCCATGCCGTTGTTGCGATTCTTCTCGGTCAGGAACATCAGACCGTAGACGCCGATCAGGAACACGGCCCAGTGCAGCGGCGGCATGTTCATCACGGTAGCGACCCCCGCCACCACGGCAGAGAAGCCCAGAGTGAGGGAGAGCAGCATATAGGTGTTACGCAGCACCTTGTTGGTATCGCGTACGGCACTTTGGGTGCCAGTGTAGATAGAACGGGTATCCATCTTGGGTGTCCTCTTGATGTCCGGGTGAGACGGCGAGCAGCAGCCTCGTGATCGCTGTTTGTTACTGCATGTTTACGCATTGTATGTAGAACAAATAGGGATGACGAGGAACAATTTCAAGCCACCTGCCATTTTGCTCCCGCACACTATCCCACAGGAAATATGTATTGCATATGAACAAGGGCTTAGCGTAGTATGCACTCCGTTCGGAGGGGTGGCAGAGCGGCTGAATGCACCGGTCTTGAAAACCGGCGATGGGCGACCATCCGTGGGTTCAAATCCCACCTCCTCCGCCATATTCAAAGAGAAAGCCCAAGCGGTCACCCGCTTGGGCTTTTTTGTATCTGTCGTATCTGGTATTTCAACTGACATGTCACATGGATGATAAAAATGGCTCGGGTTGTCCCTGAGCCATTTTCACCTTGAATGATGGCTTAGATCCGCCCCTGATAGCGCAGGGGGAAGCGGCCCTGACTGTCGGGCTGTCCGAGGAAGGGGAGCCCCTGCTGCATCTGCGGTGGCAGTGCCGGGCCCGGTTTCAGGGTGCCCTGGAACAGGTATTGGCCATTGGGTTGCAGCTCGAGGCGACCCATGGCCTGCACCGCATCGGAGCCCTGCTTGAGTTCGGCCACCAGCTTGGAGTCGAGGCAGGTGAGTTTCAGCTCGGGGTCGGCCAGATCCAGCTTGCCCGCCGGGGTATCGGCGCTGGCGTTGTACCAGTCGAGGTTGCCGTAGAGGTTGTCACACCAGGGGTTGCCCTGGGCAAATTGCTCCACTTTGAGCTGCAGCTGGCCGGTGACGGTGAGCGGGATCGGCAGGCGCATCGGCACCCGGCTCAGCAGCCAGGGGGCGGGGGCGTTGAGGGTCAGGTCCCGGCCGAAAGCTGCGCCATTCCAGCCGACAACGCCCTGACCATTGAGTCCGTTGCGATCGCCAAAGCGTATGGCTACTTCGGGGGCGAAGCGCAGCAGCGACCAGCCGTTGAGATCCCAGCGCAGCTGGTTCACCGATTCGCTGGCATATTGCAGCCGGGCGATCTGGCCACTCCAGAGGGTGCCGCTCACCCCTTCCAGTTTCAGCAGGTTGGCAACATTGGCAGGCAGCGGCAGATGGCGAGCCACCAGTGCCGCGGGCAGGGTGGCCAGCAGGAATACCAGATAGGCTGCCAGAAACAGGCTGGCAATCAGGATGCGTTTTTTCATTGGGGACGACTCAACTGCAAACGTCTGACCTTGACCAGACCCGGGGCCAGATCCTCGCGGGCGATCTCGATGATTTGAACCTGAATACCGTGCTGCTCCACCAGCGTGGAGAGCCAGAGCAGCAAGTCATCGAACTGGACCGTGTCGATCCACACTTGCAGCTCCTGCGCCTGGGGTTGCAGCCGGGCAATCTTGATCTTGTGGTTGAAGGCGGTGCGGTTGACCACCCCTTCCAGGGTGCCGCTGGTATCGATCTGGCGACCCGAGCCACCCTGCATAGCCAGCACCTCTTCCCCCTTCTCCTTGAGCCAGGCGAGGGTCTGCTGCTGGTTCTGCACCTGCCGCTCCCTCTCTGCGATGCGGTTGGCGATGGGCTGCCAGACGCTCCAGTAGAAGAGACCAACCAGCAGCAGAATGCCGCCTGCGACCACCAGCCGCTGTTCCCGTGCGGTGATGCCGTGCCACCAGCTCTGCAATTTTTCCATCATGATGATTTACCCTTGAGCACCAGTGCGCCCTCTACCTTGCCCTCGGTGCTGCGCACCTCGCCTTGCTGTACCTCGAATTGCTTGCCGGCCAGCTCGCGGAACCGCTCGATCTCGGCAAAGCCGGGAGCGGTCACCTGTAGCCTCAGCTCGCGGCGACTGGCATCAAAGCGCATCACCTGTGGTTTCAGGCCGGGTACTTCGGCAAAGGTGGGGGCCAGCTCGGTGAGCATCAGCAGTACGCCGTTTTGCGGGGCTTGCCCCATCTGTTGCAGATGCTGGTTCATCTGGCTGCGCACGTTCACGATGCGGCTCTCACCCGGGAAGATGCGGGTATAGACGGCACGGATCTCCGCCTTGAGGGCCTTGTCCTGCTCGGTGAGCTGATAGAGCTGCACCCCGCGCTGGCCGAGGGCCACCAGCAGCAACAGACCGGCGGTGATGGCTACCTTGCGCCACTGCAACCAGTAGCGGGCATATTCGGTCTGCGGCCGGTAAGGGCCGGTCAGCAGGTTGGCCCGGCAGGTGAGGGCCCCCTTGGCCAGCAGCAGCATGGGGAGTTCGGGCTCCGCCGCCTGCCAGTTGGCGGTGGCAATGGCGGGCACCGGTGTGTGGCTGTGGATGGTGACCGGCTCCGCTTCGGTTGCCAGCAAGATAGCCAGCAGCGGCTCGTCGGCGACGATCCCCTGACAGGGGCCCTGGCGCACCAGCCACTCATTGCCGAGTTGCAGCGCAGACCAGCCATCAGCGGCCTGTGGCAGCGCCAGCACATCGGGCAGCAGTTGCAGGCTCTTGAGGCCAGCGGCATCGAGCCAGTCGAGCCACTCGGCCATCTTCTGCCGATCCACCGCCATCAGGTCGACCTGTTGACCTTCATGAGCCAGCACCACCAGATGGAGCTCGTCCACGTCGGAGGCGATCTGCTCCTCCAGCAGGTAGGGGAGGGCTGCTGCCGACTGGCGGTTGTAGCGACCCGGCAGGGTGACGCGCCGGAAGATCAGATCGCTGCCTGGCACTAGCGTGACCACGGGGCGGCCACCGGCCCGCTCCTGCAGCTCGCTCAGGGCATCGGCCGAGGGCAGGGCGCCGGAGGCGATGATCTCCTGCTCCTGACCGGACCAGACCAGCCAGGCTACGGGTTGTTGTTTATTGGTCCCCAGTCGGATGACCAGACTTTCGCTCACGCATCTCTCTCCTGCGATACCGGTTTGCAAAGGGCGTTATGCGCCCTGGCAACCGGTGCGCAGCCCGCAGGCTGCATCCAACATCTCTCGTACCCGCAGGCGATGGCCTGCAGGTGCGCTGTTTATTCGGCGCCGCTACTGAGGCGGCGCAGCATCACCAGTTTATTGTCCTTGCCACGCTGGAACAGGGTTTCGAGCCAGGCCCGGTTGTCGCCGACCTCGGCCACGACTCGGGCTTCGAAGAAGTCGCTCTTGACCACCAGCGCCTCTTTCAGTCCTTTCACCGAATCGACCGGAGCGAGCATGTCTGTCATCAGCTTGCTCTCTTTCCACCCCTTCTGTGGCCGCTCGTTCAGTACTCGCTTTGCATCATCCAGCCCGATAGTGCCCAGATAGAGGGCGACCAGCAGCTCGGGGCGCTGGGGGGCAAGGGTATTGATATTGATCTTCAACTTGTCGTTGGGCAGGGTGCAGACATAGGGGGCCAGTTTGGCATAGACCCTGGCCGTCACCCCGCGCACCGCCCTCAGCTCGTCCTTGCCCAGCATCCACTGGTTGGCGGTCAGATAGGGTGGCTTGAGACCCTCGTAATAGGCGTCCTCGGCGCCAAGGCTGGAGACCAGCACCGTATCCTTGTCGGTCCAGTCACGGATGGCGTCGGTGAGCTGGGCCGCCTCGTAATCATCCATCGCCAGCTGCTTGAGCAGTTCGCGAAACACCTGCACCGGATAGGGCTGCTGAGCCAGCTCCTCGCCGCTCCCCGCTTTGGAGGCCACGCTCAGGCTGTTGAGGTTGAAGCAGGATTGCAGGTCGGTCACCTCGCCCTTGAGCTGGCCATCGTCCACCGGAAACACAGTGTTCTTGCGGGCCCAGTTCTGGCTGAGGTTAACCACCTCGGGGTTGTCCTTGAAATCCTGCGTCAGCACCTTGCTCACCAGCGCTTCTGCCGAGAGGGCATACCACCATGCCTGTTTGCCGGTGGTGATGTTGGCGGTGCGGCGCAGCTCAAGCTGCAGGCGGCCGCTCATATTGCTGGCGATGATCACCATCACCGAGAGGATCAGCAGCACCACCAGCAGCGCCATGCCGCGCTGGCGACCGGGAGCGGCGAGATTAGCCCGCATTGGCGCCCCCTCCGTTCTGGCTGTCACCATTACCGCTATTGGTATTGCCGTTGCCGCCGTTGTTCCCGTTATTGTTGTTGCCGCCCCCCTGGTCGGGGTTGCTGCTCTGGCTGTTCTCTTCGGCTCGCTGGCCACCGGCACCAATCAGGAACTGGCGGCGAATGGTGCCGTAATCTTCCAGATCCAGCTCCACTGCCAGCCCGTGGGGCAGCACGCTGCGTTGGCTCCACTCCTCTTTCCAGTTGCCCTTGTCGAAGAAGTAGAGGCGAAACGCCGTGACCCCCGCCAGCACCGGCTGGATGCGCGGCTCGGTGCCTATCACCGAATCCGGATAGAGGTAGCTCAGGCGCTCCAGCTTCTGATCCTTGAGACGCCAGCCGACCCGCTGCAGATGGGAGCGGGGCAGCATGCCGTCCGGGTTGAGCCAGCCGCTGCGCATAAAGGCCATGCCCCAGTCATCGCTCTGCTGGCCGAACCGGGAAGCCGCCAGCAGCACCTTGTTGTTCTCCCCCTCGATGCGGCCGCTGCGCGGCACCATCTGGGTGATGTCTCGCTCCAGCAGGGTGAAGGCGAGCTGCAATTCGTTGAGGCGGGCCTCCTTGCGCTTGGCCACCTCGTCGCTGGTGAGCACCCCTTGCAGCACCTGATAGGCTCCCATGCTGAGAGTGGCGAAGATGGCGATCGCCACCAGCATTTCGAGCAGGGTAAAACCGGCGTGACGGAAGGGGCGAGGCGTGCGGGCAACGTGCTGGGTCATCGGCTGATATAGGTCCGCATCATGGCGACCGGGTTCTCGGCCTTGGCCTCGGTGCGCACTTCCATATCGAGCGCCCGGAAGTTGTTGTCGGCGGTGGCAACGCCGCGATAGCGCCAGTACCAGGTGCTGCCCGCCATCTGCTCATCCCCTTCCACCCAGCTGTCGCCGGGCCACTTGTTCTCGAGCTTCTGTTGCACCAACTGGTTCTCCACCACCCAGGTGGCGAGTGTCTTCTGCTCCAGATAGTTGAGGGCCGAGAGGTGTTCGCTGGCGGTTTTCATTACCGCGAGACCGGCGATGGCAAAGACGGCCAGTGCGACCATGACTTCAAGTAGTGTCATGCCCCGGGCTTTCATTCGCTCACCTCTTCATCTTCATCGCCGGTGAGCAGGGTGAGGCGGCCGAACTCGTCCCCCTTGACGATGCGGGTGTAGCGGGCATCGTCATCCTGCTGGGTGAAGGTGAGCACGAACGGGCTCAGCTCGCCGCCAGGGAAGATGAGCAACTGCGGCGTGCGCTCCTTCTCGTCGCGCTTCTGTTCGGTTTTCTCGTCGGAGTCCGGCTGCCAGCCAAAGCCTTCCAGCTCCAGTGTCAGCGTCATGTCCTCGGCCAGTTGTACCGGCCCCAGCTGCTTGTCGCCACTCAGGGCCAGCCACTTGCGATCCTTGGCCTGACGCTGCATAAACTGCCAGCCGTTATCCTCGATACGAATGCCCACCAGCCGACCATCCATCACCGCATACTCCTGCGCCAGCTGCAGGGTCGCCATCAGGCGGCGCGCCTGCTTGTCCAGCTCCCGATCCCCTCTGGCGCCTCCCATGCTGAGGGTGACGGCGGTAGCCACCAGCCCCATCAGCATGGCGACCAGCAGCACCTCCAGCAGGGTAAAGCCGGATTGGCGACGAGCAGATGGCGCAGCCTTCATTCAGGCTGCTCCAGCAAGGCGGAGTGAATGCGCTGGCGGCACATCACTTATTGGAAATCCTTCAGGTTCCAGTTGCCGATGTCGTCATCGGTACCGGCTTCACCATCCAGACCCATGGAGAAGATGTCGATCTTGCCGAACTGGCCCGGGCTCAGCAGCTGGTACGGGTTGCCCCAGGGATCTTGCGGCAGGCGCTTGATGTAGCCGCCATCGCGGTAGCTGCGCGGCGCCGGATCGATAGAAGGCTTGGTCACCAGTGCATCCAGCCCCTGTTCTGTGGTCGGGTAGCGGTTGTTGTCCAGCTTGTACATGTCGAGGGCGTTTTCCAGCGCCACGATATCGGAGACCGCTTTCTGCTGGTCAGCTTTCTCCTTGTTGCCCATCAGGTTGGGCACCACCAGACTGGCCAGAATGCCGAGGATCACGATGACCACCATGACTTCCAGCAGGGTAAAACCGGATTGACGACGTTTGTTCATGAGTTGCTCCGTAACGAATGAGATGGGATGGCCCATCAGAGAGTGATCACTGGGTGGGTTCGACGGGCCGCCAGCGGGGCTATCGAACGCCGGAAACTTACATATTCACCATATTGTTGAGCTCGAGGATCGGCTGCAGGATCGACATCACGATAAACAGCACCACCCCGGCCATGGAGACCACCAGCATGGGTTCGAACACCCCGAGGGCGATATTGACCTGGGATTCAAACTCCCGATCCTGGTTGTCTGCCGCCCGCTCCAGCATGCTGTCGAGCTCGCCGCTCTGCTCGCCGGAGGCGATCATGTGCAGCATCATGGGCGGGAAAATCTTGGTCTCGGTCAGCGACTTGCGCAGACTGGTCCCTTCGCGCACCCGTTCGGCGGCCTCGAGAATGCGCATTCTGGCAAAGTCGTTGGAGAGCACTTCGCCGGAGATCTTCATCCCCTCCAGCAGCGGTACCGCACTGGCGTTGAGGATGCTTAAAGTGCGAGCGAAGCGGGCGGTGTTGAGACCGCGACTGACCCGGCCAATCACCGGCAGGCCGAGCAGCACCTGATGCCAGCGTCGGCGGCGCTTTTCATCGGTGAGCCACCAGCGCCAGACAAAGCTGCCAAGGAAGATCAGCAGCAGGAACCAGAGGCCGTAGGCCTGCATCAGTTCGCTGGTGCCGATGAGAAAGCGGGTGGTGCCCGGCAATTGTTGACCCATGTGTTCAAACTGGGCCACCACCTTGGGTACCACGGCGGTGAGCAGGATCGAGATAACCCCGATGGCGACGCAGGTGAGAACTATGGGGTAGATCATCGCCTGCAGCAGCTTGGTGCGCATGTGCTGGCGCTGTTCGGTGTAGTCGGCGAGGCGGTTGAGCACCTTCTCCAGATGGCCCGATTTTTCACCGGCCGCCACCATGGAGCGAAACAGCTGGTCGAATACATGGGGAAAGGCCCCCAGCGAGTCGGCCAGCGAATAACCTTCCACCACCTTGCTGCGCACGGTCGCCACCAGAGAGCGCAAGTGGGCTTTTTCGCACTGCTCGGCCACCGCCTTGAGCGCCTCTTCGATGGTGAGACCGGCGCCCACCAGAGTGGCCAGCTGGCGAGTGATCAGGGCCAGCTCGGCAGTGCTGGCACCACGACGAAACAGGGCGAAGCGGGTCGCTTCCCGTTTCGCCTTCTCGGTGGTCTCGTTCACCTCGAGGGGGGTGAGCCCCTGTTCGCGCAGCAGCTGGCGTACCTGACGGGCCGAGTCGCCCTCCATCACGCCGCTCTTGCTGCGCCCCTTGTTGTCGAGGGCCTTGTATTCGAATGCCGCCATCTCAATCTTCCCGGGTCACGCGCAGCACCTCTTCGAGGCTGGTCTGCCCCTTGAGGACCTTGTCGATGCCGTCACGGCGGATGCTGGGGGTGTGGCCGCGGATCAGCCGCTCGATGGCGAGCTCGCCGCTGGCACTGTGAATGGCTTCACGCACCGCTTCATCGATCACCACCAGCTCGTGGATACCGGTCCGGCCACGGTAGCCGGTGTGGTTGCACAGCTCGCAGCCGACCGGACGCCACACCTGCTGATCGGGAGCCAGCTCGATGCCCATGGCGATGCGCTCCTGCTCGGTGATGGGTCGCGGGGCACGGCAATCGGGGCAGAGGGTTCGCACCAGCCGCTGGGCCAGCACCGCCAAGAGCGACGAGGAGAGCAGGAAGGGCTCGATCCCCATGTCCCGCATCCGGGTGATGGCGCCGATGGCGGTGTTGGTGTGCAGGGTCGACATCACCAGGTGACCGGTCAGCGACGCCTGCACCGCAATCTGGGCGGTTTCCAGATCTCGAATTTCCCCCACCATCACCACATCCGGATCCTGACGCAAAATGGCGCGCAAGCCGCGGGCGAAGGTCATATCCACCTTGGTGTTGACCTGGGTCTGGCCCACCCCTTCGAGGTCATATTCGATGGGGTCTTCCACCGTCAGGATGTTGCGATCCCGCGAGTTGATTTCAGACAGCGCCGCATAGAGGGTGGTGGATTTACCGGAACCGGTCGGGCCGGTCACCAGAATAATGCCGTGGGGCTTGCGGATGAGTTCGCTGATGATGGTGCGGTTGGCCGCGGTCATCCCCAGCTGCTTGAGCTCGAGGCGCACGTTGTTCTTGTCGAGCAGACGCAGTACCACCCGCTCGCCGTAGCTGGACGGCATGGTGGAGACCCGCACGTCGACGGCGCGGCCGCCGATACGCAACGAGATACGGCCATCCTGCGGCACCCGTTTCTCGGCGATATCCATCCGCGACATCACCTTGATCCGCGAGACCAGGAGCGAGGCCAGCTTGCGATGGGGGCGCAGGATCTCCCGCAGCACCCCATCGATGCGAAAACGAATGACCAGTGCCCGCTCGAAGGTCTCGATATGGATATCGGAGGCCTCCTCCTTGATCGCCTCGCTCAGCATGGCGTTGATGAGACGAATGATGGGGGCGTCGTCATCGGCATCCAGCAGATCTTCGCTTTGCGGCAGCTCTTCGGCCAAGGCGAAGAAGTCCATCTCGTTGCCGAGATCTTCCATCAGCTGGCGCGCTTCGGAGGAGTCTCGCTGGTAGTGAGCCATCAGCAGCTCTTCGAAGGCCTCGTTGTCGAGCTGCTCCACCGCGAAGCTGCAACCCGCGACCCGCCGCACTTCCAGCAGGGCCTGCGGGGTAACGCCGGGGCGGCACTGCAGCACGGGGGCGCCGTCCCGCTCAATCAGGATCACCCCGAAATTGCGTGCAAAGATAAAGGGGAGCTCGGGCAGTGGCGCAGGCCCGACGCTTCCATCCAGATGGTAGGCACTCATCAGGGCTTACTCTGCACAAACGGGGTGGTGGTCTCGACAGTGCTTTGCTGTCTGCTCCGCATCTCGTTGATCTGCTTCTGGATCTCTTTTTGCAGCTCGGGCGACACCATCACATCCTGGCCATAGGCAGGCAATACCTGACGTTTGGGCGAGGTGAGATAGCCCTCCTGGGCAGCCGCATCCAGCTGTTCGGCGCGGAACAGGGAATATTTGCTATTGGATAGGCCGGAGTACACATCGGCATCACGCAAAATTGTCGGGCGGATAAAGACCATCAGATTGCGCTTGGAGGTTGAGTTGGAGGTGGAGCGAAACAGATAGCCCAGCACAGGAATATCACCGAGCAGCGGTACCTTGGAGATTTCTTCTTTGGTCTGTTCATCCATCAAACCGCCAAGCACGACTGTTTCACCGCTCTTCACCAATACCGAGTTTTTCACTGTACGGGTATCAAATGTTGGGCCCAGGCCTGAGGTACCTTCAGCCTGTTTGCCAACACTGGAGACCTCCTGTTCGATATTGAGCAGCACCGAATCCCCTTCGTTGATCTGAGGGGTGACGGTTAACTTGGTTCCGACCGTTTTGCGCTCAATGGTATTGAAGACGCTGTCACTACTGGTCGAACTTTGAGTGCCGGTCTGGACAGGTACTTCCTTGCCTGCATTGAAAGAGGCTTCCTTGTTGTCCATGGTGACGATACTCGGGGTCGAGAGAATATCGTTCTTGGTATTGGAAGCCAGCGCTGTCGTCAGCATGGCCCAGTCGCCGTGATAGAAACCGGCAGCCATGCCATTTACGGTCGACATGAGTTTGGTAATGGGTTCCGGATTCCCGTTATCTTTGAGTTTGTCTGCTGTGACTTTCGAGGTAATGGGGACTCCGGTATCTGGATATTGAATCGAACCATAGTCGGCATGATTCCACTGTACCCCGAGGTTCAGACCATCGCTGTCAGCTATTTCGACGATGATCGCCTCCACCAGCACCTGGGCGCGGCGGATATCGAGCTTGGCCACCACCTGCTCCAGTTCGGACATCACGTCCGGCTGGGCGGTGATGACCAGCGCATTGGTGGTCTCGTCGGCTGAGATAGCCAGCTTGCCACCGCCGATGCTGGCGCCACCTGTGGTTACGCCGCCGCCTTTTTTGTCGGCCTCGATGCTGGAGCTGACCCCCTTGAGCACCTCGACCATGTCTTTGGCCTTGCCATATTTGAGGTAGAAGACCCGGGTGTTGCCCTGGCTCTGCAGGTCGCGGTCGAGCTGGCGCACCATCTGGATGATGCGGGCACGCGCTTTGGGCTCACCACTCACCACCACAGAGTTGGTGCGCTCGTCGGCCACCACCTTGGGGGAGAGCAGCAGGGAGGCGGTGCCGCCCTGGGGGTTGCCATCCTTGTTGAGGTTGGTCACCAGCCGCACCATTTCACCTGCCGAGGCGAACTTGAGCTTGATGATGTCCACATCCTGATCGCCGGCGCGGTCGACCCGGTTCACCACCTCCACCAAGCGGTTGACCACGGCGGCGCGGCCGGTGATCAGCAGCACATTGGAGGGCTCGTAGTGCACCACGTTGCCACCACCGGCGTTGTCGTTGAGCTGGCGCAGCAGTGGCGCCAGTTCACGGACCGAGACGTTGCGCACCGGCACGACCCGGGTCACCATCTCGTCGCCCATGCCTGGGTTGCTGCCATCCACCACCGGAATGGCGGAGGTCTTGGCATCCCGCGAGCGCAGCACCTTGAGTACCCCGTTGTCCATCGGCACCACGGCAAAGCCGTAGACGTCGAGCACGCTCAGGAAGAACTGGTAGTACTGCTCCTCATTGAGCAGGTCGTAGCTGCGCACGTTGATCTTGCCGCGCACCGATGGCTCTATGATGATGGTTTTATTGAGGTTCTTGCCCACCGTATTGATGAACTCTTCAATGTCGGCGTTCTTGAAACTGGCAGAGTATTCGGTGGCCCAGGCTGAGCCCGCCATCATCAGTGCCGCTGCGATAGTGGCCAGACGCCAGCCTTTCCCTTTAGTGGTCATTATTGGTACGACTCCAAATCATTATTCTGACAAGCGCACATAGATGTCGAACTGTTCGCCCTGTCGCTCGACGGTCACTGTCATTTCCGTTGCGCCAGCCATCTGCTGCATCGCCTGCATGGCTTGCATGTTGTCCCGTAAATCCAGCCCGTTGATGCTGATGGCCAGGTCATTGGCCTGCAGCCCGCTCTGGTTGAAAAACTCTGGATTGCTGCCCGGATTGAGGCGATAGCCGGTCATGCGGCCATCCACCTGAACCGGTGAAATATTGAGGTAATCGGTGATCTTGCCCGGATCGGCCATCAGCTCGCTGCGCAGGGAGCCAAGGGGGGCGGTGTTGGTCTGCGGCAGTGGCTTGCCATACTCCTCGCCATCCAGCATCAGGGTCTCGTCGCGGCCATCCCGCTCGATGATCACCCGATCTGGATAGACCTGCCGGATCCGCGCCTGGGTGCCGTCAATCATGTCACCGACCCCGTAGGAGTTCTGGATGCCGGACATGGCGATGATAGCGATGGATTTGGCGGGATCCGAGCTGGCCAGCACCCCGTTGAGCTGGGCATTGAGCTGGGTACGCGGCGCATTGGCGGCCACGGCGGCTTTGGCCTGCGCCTTGGGGATCGCTTTGCCAAACAGCGCCAGTCGGCTTACCTCGCCCAGTTCAAGGTGCGGGTTGCTCTGGCCGCTGACCGCCACTGCGGAGGGTTGCCACGGTTGGCTGGTTTGCGGGCTTGCCAGGGTGAGCAGACGCCAGGTGAGGGCGGCGCTCTGCTGGGCCAGTATGATCAGCAGCGCCAGAAAGGCCACCTGGGTGACTCTGGTCATGGGAAGCCGCCGGCACTGGGCCAGCAGCATGGTCAAGATGTCATCCCTGAATCGTAGCGTCATATTAATCAACAAATTCCAGGCTCTGGGGCGGCTGCGTATTGTGTACGGCGGAGTGCTGTGACACAACGGGTCGGGGCGCGCCAAACCGTAAAAATGGATATTTCATCACACCGTAAACCTTTGAATGCTCACAAAAGTGGCACTCAGGTGAGGTGCATCCTGCTTGCCTGCGAACATCAGGGCTCGGTGCGTACTCATCCTCGCCAATCCTGCAGCGCCTTGAGGGTCACGCTCTGTCCGGCGACCTGCAGCACAATGTATTGCTGGTCGATGGTGGCGAGCACGACCCCCGGGGCGATTTCGCTCCCCTCCCGGTATTCCCGGCCATTGAGCACCACGGCTCGCTTGGCGGGGTTGGAGGAGAACACATGAGAGCCATAGCTCAATTGCGGCACCTGCTGGCGCACCGATTGGGGTGCCGAGCCCAGCGCCATCAACTGGGCCGGTTGCACGTTATTCTGGCCGGTGGGGTGTGGCGTCTCCTGCAATGGGGTTTCATTGAGGGCTTTCATCAGCTGCTCGGCCAGACTCAGCGCGGGGGTATTCCCCTGACTGGTCCCTTCGTTTTTGGCCACGGCTCTGGGTTGGACCACCGGCTCCGGCAGGGGCGGGGGCAGCGGACGGGTCACCATCGCCTTGGGTTCGACCCGCACGAAGGGTGGAGTGATCACCTCTTTCACCTCCACCTTCTCCTCGATGGGGCGCAGGTGGAGCAGATGCCAGCCATAGTTGGCGCCCGCCCCCAGCAACAGGGCCAGGGGGGCCAACAGCCAGCCGATGCGGCGTGGGCTGCGCTCCTCTTCCCGGGGCATGGGCAAGCCCATGGCCGGAATATGGGCGGAGAGTTGCGGTTGCTGCGCACGACGCAGCGCCTTGAGCAGGGTAGACATCAGGAGGCCTCCTCCAGTCTGGGCATGGGTTCACCGGAGAGGGCGTTGAGACGCAGCAGGGTGTTGCTGCCAGCGATGCCATCAGGGGTGAGCCCCTGATCCCGCTGGAACTGCTGCAGCTTGTTCTTGAGCTCGCTATCGAAGCGGCGCACCTTGCGTTCGGGTTGTTGCAGCGCACGGCTCAGGGCGTTGTCGAGCCACTGGATCTGGGTCTGACCGGCATTGCTGGCGATCAGGCTGACGCCCCCTTTCGGCATGCGCCAGAGCAGGGTGTAGCTGCCGCCCCAGTTGTCGCTGAGCCACTGGCGATCCACCTGCCAGCTCTGGTCGCCTATCATCAGGCTGGCCTTGCTCGGCCCCAGATTGACCAGGGTCGCGTAGTAGAGGCCGCCAGTCTGATCAGTGAGCGTGATCATGGCGGGATACTGCAGGGCGCGCAGCTCGTCAAGGCTCGCCTCACCCTCCTGGCAGCGCAGACCGGCACGGGGGGCGTTGTCACAGGTTGCCTCGAACGGTTCCGGTTCATAACCCCAGACCCGATAGAGATTCTGCATGGCGCTCTCGGGGTCGATGGCCTGATTGATCGCCTCGGTCAGCTGCTCCTGCTGCTCGGCGGTCTCGTCGATGGTGACCGGCACCTCGACCTTGACTACCGGACGGGTGGGGAACACGCCGAAAAATTGCCAGCCCCACCAGCCTGCGGCCACCAGCAGGGCGCCCGCCAGCGTCACCATCAGACCGGAGGCCCAGCTTCCTTCGTCCCGAACGCCATTGACCTCGAAGGCGGCCTGGCTGATATCGCTGTGGACAATCTTGTAGCTGCCACGGGCGAAAGCGGCGATCAGGGCGCGGTCGCAGATGAGGTTGATGAAACGGGGGATGCCGCCACTCAGGCGATGGAGTGTCTTGATGGCGCGCGGGGTGAAGATGGGTTGTACGCAGCCTGCAACTTGCAGCCGGAAGCGAACGTAGGCATCCACATCGCTGTGGGAGAGCGGCAGCAGGTGATAGCGGGCGGTAATGCGCTGGGCCAGCTGGCGCAGCAGGGGTTGGCGCAGCATCTGTTGCAGCTCGGGCTGACCGATCAGCACCACTTGCAGCAGTTTTCGTTCGTCGGTTTCGAGGTTGGTGAGCAGACGCAGCTGCTCCAGTACGCCGGGCAGCAGGTGCTGCGCCTCATCCACCAGTACCACGCTGCGCTTGCCTGCCGCCAGGTTGGCCAGCAGGTGATCGCGAATAAGGTCGAACAGCCGCTTGATCCCGGCATCTTCGGGATAGGGGAGTTGAAACTCGTCACAGATGGCGGCCAGCAGATCCCGTTCGGTCAGAGAGGGGTTGAGGATATAGGCGATCTCGGTCTCGGCGGGCAGCTGTTGCAGCAGGCAGCGGGAGACGGTGGTTTTGCCGGTGCCCACTTCGCCGGTCAGCAGCACAAAGCCGCCGCCATCCTGCAATCCATAGTTGAGATGAGCAAGGGCTTCGCCGTGGCGCTCGCTCATATAGAGGTATTTGGGATTGGGCGAGATGGAAAACGGGTGTTCCGAGAGGCCGAAGAACTGTGTGTACATGAGGGTATTCTTTTGTAGCCGGCGACAGATGAAAAATGTCTCCGGATGATAGCAAACCTCGCTTTCATTGGAAGCCATCATTGGCGCCGAAGGGCAAATTGCGGCCTGTTCCTGCCATCTTGTGATCCCGGTTGCGTCATTGGCACGAACCCGGATCACAAAATGACAAAAAACAGCTGTAAATAAAGGGAAATATCAATATGGGCGCGGCCTGGCAAATGCCGTCAGCATGGCGCTGAATCGGCGACAATCAGACCTGTTTGTGTACAATTTATGACGCTGGTTGCCCTGTCAGCCATCAGGGTAAGCTGGTCGGGATGAACTTGCTCAGTGGTGATCCTGAAACTGCGCGGCAATCTCCCTGAACTGCGCCTCACAGGCGAGAAACGCCGCGACGATGCCGGGATCAAAATGGCTGCCGCTCCCCTTCACGATGATTTCCTTCGCTTCCTCATGGCTGAAAGCAGGTTTGTAGACCCGTTTCGAGATGAGGGCATCGTAGACATCCGCTACCGCCATCAAACGCCCGGAGAGGGGAATCGCCTCACCCGCCAGCCCTGCCGGATAGCCGCTGCCATCCCACTTCTCGTGGTGGGTGAGGGAGATCTCCCGGGCCAGTCGCAAGAAGGAGTTGGAGCCCAGCTGCGCCTCGGCACTCGCCAGCGCATCGGCGCCGATCTGCGGGTGGCGCTTCATGATGGCGAACTCCTCGTCGGTCAGCTTGCCCGGTTTGAGCAGGATGGCATCGGGAATGCCCACCTTGCCCACATCGTGCAGCGGGGCCGATTTGAACAGCAGATCGATGGTGGCGTCATCGAGCGGATAGCGATCCCAGTCGCTGCGACTGAGGTATTGCGCCAGCGCCTTCACATAGTGCTGGGTGCGGATGATATGGGCGCCGGTCTCGTTGTCCCGGGTCTCCGCCAGCGAGGCGAGGCCAAGGATGGCCACGTCGCGGGTCAGGTTGAGCTCGTCGCTGCGGGATTTCAGCTCACCGATCATCTGATTGGTGCTGGCGGCGATAAGGCCGAACTCGTCATCCCGGGTGACCGGCACCCGGGCGTCGAAGTCACCACACTGTACTCTGGCCATTGTGCGGGTCTGCTGGCGCAGGGATAGGCCGAGATTGCGACCATAACCGTGAATAATGAGGGCGAGATAGCAGAAGGTCACCGTCATTACGAAGGCGATCTCCCAGAGGATGTAGTGCTGGGCATCGACCCTCGGCAGGCTGCGCTCCACCGTCACCAGCCACTCCAGATCCTTGTTGAACAGCAAGAAGAAGACGCCCCCCAGCAGGGTGAGGGTCGCCAGGGTAAAGAGGGTGAACTTGCGTGGCAGCGGCATGGCCAGCGGGTGGCTCAGTGCCAGGCTCTGCTCGGCTTGCCGTGTTCTGGCTCGATTCCAATCCCGCTCCAGAGTCAGGTCGGCCGCCACCAGAAAGCCGAGGGTGGTCATCCCCAGCAGCACCTTGAGGTGACTCTCCAGCGGGAAGTCGTGGGCCAGGGCGTTGTAGCCCGACAGCAGCAGTGCCCCCAGCAGGTAGAAACCCACCTCCAGTCCAAACCCGTCCAGCCCGTTGCGCGGCAGGGGCCGCCTTGAGAGCAGCCAATTGCGCACGGCAAACATGATGGCGAACGTCACTAGGGTCGGCCCCAGCAACTGGGGCAGGGTGAGACTCTCGAGAAACGGGCAAACCTGCCAGCCATAGAGACAAAATAGTGACAGGGTTACCCCGTAGTGCAGGGCGCAGCGCCCCGTGATCCTCTGCATATTCCCACCCATGTTGCTGGTTATTGTTATGTCGGCGGGAGGCCCGCCATTACAGGCGTCGCAGCAGCAAGCTACCGATGGAGTAGCCAGCGCCAAATGAGCAAAGTACGCCGCGAGCCCCCGCAGGAAGGTCGCGATTGTACAGATGAAACGCGATGATGGAACCCGCCGAGCTGGTATTACCATAGCTATCAAGAATGACCGGCGCCTCCTGCTGGCTGGCATCGTGGCCCAGCAGCTTGCGACCGATGAACTGGTTCATGGTGAGGTTGGCCTGATGGAGCCAGAGCCGGTTCAGGCTCTCGGCGGGCCAGCCCTGCTCATCGAGCTGGTTGGCTATCTGGTCGCACACCAGCGGCAATACCTCCTTGAACACCTTGCGTCCCTGCTGGCGAAACAGCTTGTCGTCGCTGTAGCGGGTACGCGGGCTCAGTCGGTTCAGAAAGCCAAAATTGTTGCGGATGTTGTTGGAGTATTGGGTCACCAGCTTGCTGGCTACCAGCTGCCACGGATTGGCCACCTTGCAATCGGTCTCCCGCTCCAGCAGCACCGCGGTGCAGGCATCGCCGAAGATAAAGTGACTGTCTCTGTCCCGGAAATTGAGGTGTCCCGAGCAGATCTCCGGATTGACCACCAGCGCCACGTTGGCGGTGCCTGCCGCCAGCATGTCGGCGGCTGTCTTGATGCCGAAGGTGGCAGACGAGCAGGCCACGTTCATATCAAAGGCCATGCCGCTCGCCCCCAGATAGTGCTGCAGCTCGATGGCCAGCGCCGGGTAGGGGCGCGGCATGTTGGAGGCGGCCACGATCACCAAATCGATCTCGCCGGGCTCGCGGCCGGCGGCGATCAGCGCCTGCTCGGCGGCGGCCACCGCCATCTCCACCATGATGGAGGGCATCTCATCGGGCCGCTCCGCCAGCAGCGGCTGCATGATGTCGGGGTTGAGCACCCCCTCGCGGCTCACCAGATAACGGCTCTTGATGCCGGAGGCCTTCTCGATGAACTCGCAACTGGAGTGCTGCTTGGCGGGGAGCTGGCCGGCATCGATGGCGGAGGCGTTCTCGTCGTTGTAGAGATCCACATACTGGTTGAAGGCGGCCACCAGCTCTTCATTGCTGACGGCAAAGGGTGGGGTATAGAGGCCTGAGCCACTGATCACGATAGAGGTCATCTTTGCTCCTCGCCGGGTGCGTTCCCGGCTTGTCGGTTTATAGGGGTGAGAGGGTTACAACTGGTCGATCGCCGCGGCGAGACCCGCCAGGGTCAGCGGATGCATCCGTCCGCCAACCACGTCATTCATCAGTTTGATGGAGGGGTGCCAGAGCCACTCCCGCCGCGGGGTGGGGTTGATCCACACCAGTTTGGGAAAGTGCTGCTGCAATCGGGTGAGCCACACCTGACCCGACTCCTCGTTCCACTGCTCGACACTGCCGCCCGGCCAGGTGATCTCGTAGGGGCCCATGGTGGCATCCCCCACCAGGATCACCCGGTAGTCGCTGCCGTAGGTGCGCAGCAGCCGCAGGGTATCGAACCGCTCCTCAAAGCGACGCTTGTTATCCTTCCAGACGAAGTCGTAGAGGCAGTTGTGAAAATAGAAGTACTCCAGATGCTTGAACTCGTGGCGCAACGCAGAGAAGAGACGCTGCACCTCGGCAACGTGGGCATCCATGGAGCCTCCCACATCGAAAAAGACCAACAGCTTGACCCCGTTGTGGCGCTCGGGCCGCAGCTTCACATCGAGCCAGCCTTGGCGGGCCGAACTTTTTATGGTGTCGTCGAGATCCAGCTCGTCGGGATTGCCTCTGCGCACCCAACGCCTGAGTTTGCGCAGTGCCAGCTGGATGGCGCGCTGGCCGAGCGGTGAGTCGTCGCTGAAGTTGCGATAGTGACGGGCCTCCCACACCTTGGCCGCCTTGCCGTGCTGCCCCTCTCCACCCATGCGCACCCCCTCGGGGTGAAAACCGCCGTGGCCAAACGGGCTGCTGCCACCGGTTCCCACCCACTTGTTGCCGCCGGCGTGGCGTTCTTTCTGCTCGTTCAGCCGCTGATTAAGGGTTTCCAGCAGCTTGTCGAGTCCGCCGAGGGATTTGAGCAGCGCCTTCTCCTCTGGGCTCAACAGCCGTTCGAACTCCTTGCGCAGCCACTCCTCGGGCAGGCTCTCCGGCAGCAGGGGGATGGCGTCCAGCCCTTCGTAGTATTCGGCGAAGGCGCGATCGAAGCGATCGTAGTGGGCCTCGTCTTTTACCAGCAGGCAGCGGGAGAGTTGGTAGAACTCCTCCATATCGACAGCGACCAGCCGGGCTGCCAGTGCGGCGTGCAAGTCCAGCAGCTCACGCAGGCTGCAGGGGAGCTTGTGGCGGCGCAGGTGGGTAAAAAAGTCGATCAGCATGGGTCAGCTGCCGCGCCGGGCCAAAAAGGCGAGCTTCTCGAAGAGATGCAAATCCTGCTCGGTCTTGAGCAGGGCGCCATATAGTGCGGGCACCAGCTTGCCCGGCTCGCGGGCGCGCATCGCCTCAGGGGCGATATCGTCGGCCAAGAGCAGGCGGATCCAGTCCAGCAGCTCTGAGGTGGAGGGTTTCTTGCGCAGCCCCTCTACCTCGCGCAGCTCGAAGAAGAGATCCATTGCCTCGCCAAGCAGGCTCTCCTTGAGGTCGGGGTAGTGGAGTTTGACGATGGCCTGCATCTCGGCCTTGTCGGGGAAGCGGATGTAGTGGAAGAAACAGCGGCGCAGGAAGGCATCCGGCAGCTCTTTTTCGTTGTTGGAGGTGATGATGACCACCGGCCGCTGGCGCGCCTTGACTCGTTCGCCGGTCTCGTAGACGTCGAACTCCATCCGGTCCAGCTCCAGCAGCAGATCGTTGGGGAATTCGATGTCGGCCTTGTCGATCTCATCGATCAGCAGCACAGGTCGCTGCTCGGCGCTGAAGGCCTGCCACAACTTGCCTTTACGAATGTAGTGGCTGATATCGGCCACTCTGGGGTCGCCGAGCTGGGAGTCGCGCAGCCGGGCCACCGCATCATATTCGTAGAGTCCCTGCTGAGCCTTGGTGGTGGACTTGATATGCCAGGCAATGAGGTCTGTGCCGAGATGGTCGGCGACCGCTTCCGCCAACACCGTCTTGCCGGTGCCCGGCTCCCCTTTGATCAGCAGCGGTTTTTCGAGGGTGATGGCGGCATTGACCGCCATCTTCAATGCATCGGAGGCGAGATACTGGCTGCTTCCTGAAAATCCCATAACGTCGGTTCCTTTGACGATTGGCGCCCGGAGTCAGGGGCCAGAGAGAATAAGCTCTATATGTTGTAATACCATATGGTTATAACGAATAGTCACTTCTCATTCAGAAACCACAGGGTAATCTTGTTTCATCGTCGTAACAAACACAGGGATAGCACCATGAGCAAAATTTTTGAGGACAACAGCCAGACTATCGGTCACACCCCGCTGGTTCGTCTCAACCGTGTTACCAAAGGCCGCGTGCTGGCCAAGATCGAGAGCCGTAACCCCAGCTTCAGCGTGAAGTGCCGTATCGGTGCCAACCTGATCTGGGATGCCGAGAAGCGCGGCATCCTGACCAAGGGTAAGGAGATCATCGAGCCCACCAGCGGCAACACGGGTATTGCTCTGGCCTTTGTCGCGGCAGCTCGCGGCTATCCCATCACCCTGACCATGCCGGCCACCATGAGCCTGGAGCGCCGCAAACTGCTCAAGGCGCTCGGTGCCAATCTGGTGCTGACCGAAGGGCCTCTCGGCATGAAGGGGGCCATTGCCAAGGCCAACGAGATCCTCGAGTCCGAGCCGGGCAAGTATGTGTTGCTGCAACAGTTTGAAAACCCGGCCAACCCGGAGATCCACGAAAAGACCACCGGCCCCGAGATTTGGGATGCCACTGACGGCGAAGTGGATGTGTTCGTGGCCGGGGTCGGTACCGGCGGCACCATTACCGGGGTCTCCCGCTATCTGAAGCAGACTCAGGGCAAGGCGGTGGTCTCTGTCGCGGTCGAACCGGCCGAGTCGCCGGTCATCAGCCAGAAGCTGGCAGGTGAAGAGATCAAACCGGGTCCCCACAAGATCCAGGGTATCGGCGCCGGCTTTATCCCGGGTAACCTGGATCTGTCCCTGATTGATCGGGTTGAGCAGGTCACCAGCGACGAAGCCATCGAGATGGCCCGCCGTCTGATGGAGGAGGAGGGGATCCTGGCCGGTATCAGCTCCGGTGCTGCGGTGGTGGCTGCCAGCCGTCTGGCCGAGCTGCCGGAATTTGCGGGCAAAACCATTGTGGTCATCCTGCCGAGTGCGGCGGAGCGTTACCTCTCCAGCGCCCTGTTTGCCGGGGTGTTCAGCGAGCAGGAGCTGCAGCAGTAACTGATCGGAATCTTTCAAAACAGCGGCGCTCCCAGGAGCGCCGCTTCTTTATGGGCTAGACTCAACCCCTGTTAGTGTCACTTGATCCTTATTTTTTGGGGTAAAATAACAAGTTCCGGAGTGAGAAAAAAAGCAGACATTCCGCTCTAAATCTCATATCCTGTGCGGCGTCACGCGGTGTTTGCTGGCTGGGTATCACAAAGTAACAAAGTGTTATTTTTCGTTATAAAATAATTTCAGGCCAGTCCTGATGCGGCTTGTAGCCCAATAACTGAAAATTGCCAACCAGCGCGCCGATTACTGCACAGAAACTTGACCTGGATTAAACCATTGCGGGTCTGCTTTCGTTACTTTACAACATATCCATACTGACACGGTGGGTCAGGTTGCCTCAAAAACGACCAATCCACCAAAAAATATCAATAATATGGGGTGAAACCATGTACGAGAAGTCTGTTGTTATTACTGCTGAAAACGGCCTGCACACCCGTCCGGCAGCTCAGTTCGTGAAAGAAGCCAAAGAATTCCAAAGCGAGATCACTGTGGTCTCCGGTGGCAAGTCCGCCAGCGCCAAGAGCCTGTTCAAGCTGCAGACCCTGGGCCTGACCAAGGGTACCAACGTAACTATCCAGGCTGACGGCCCGGATGCTCAGCAAGCTGTTGAGAAGCTGGTTGCCCTGATGGACGAGCTGGAGTAATCCAGCTTTAGATTCCTCCCCCACAGTCGTTTTAATAGGAAGGATTATGATATCTGGCATTCTTGCGTCCCCCGGTATCGCATTCGGTAAGGCGCTTCTTCTGAAAGAAGATGAAATCGTTATCAATCAGGGCAAAATCTCTGCTGACCAGATTGATGCCGAGATCAACCGTTTCCTCGAAGCTCGTACCAAGTCAGCTACCCAGCTGGAAGCCATCAAAGAGATGGCCGGTCGCACCTTCGGTGAGGAAAAAGAGGCCATCTTCGAAGGCCACATCATGCTGCTCGAAGATGAGGAGCTGGAAGGGGATATCAAATCCTTCATCAAAGAGAACAAGGCTTCCGCTGACAAAGCCATCTATGAGGTGATCGAACAGTACGCCAAGATGATGGCCGAGCTGGATGACCCTTATCTGCGCGAACGCGCTACCGACTTCCGTGACATCGGTACCCGTCTGGTCAAGAACGTACTGGGCATCGCCGTTGTCAACTTGAGCACCATCGACGAAGAGGTGATCCTGGTCGCCAAAGACCTGACCCCGTCTGAAACCGCTCAGATCAACCTGAAATATGTGCTGGGTTTCGTCACCGACATCGGTGGCCGTACCTCTCACACCTCCATCATGGCCCGCTCCCTGGAGCTGCCGGCCGTGGTAGGCACCAACGACATCACCGAGCGCGTCAAGAACGGTGACATGCTGGTGCTGGATGCGATCAACAACCAGATCATCATCAATCCGACCGCTGAACAGCTGACCGAAGCCAAGAAGTTCCAGGCTCAGTTCCAGGCCGAGAAAGATGAGCTGGCCAAGCTGAAAGATCTGCCTGCCATCACGCTGGATGGTCACCAGGTCGAAGTGTGCGCCAACATCGGTACCGTCAAGGATACCGAAGGTGCCATCCGCAATGGCGCCGAAGGCGTGGGTCTGTACCGTACCGAGTTCCTGTTTATGGACCGTGACGCGCTGCCGACCGAAGAAGAGCAGTTCAAAGCCTACAAAGAAGTGGCCGAAGCGATGCCGGATCAGCCGATCATCGTGCGTACCATGGACATTGGCGGCGACAAAGAGCTGCCGTACATGAATTTCCCGAAAGAGATGAACCCCTTCCTGGGCTGGCGTGCCGTGCGTATTTTCTTCGACCGCGAAGACATCATGCACGCTCAGCTGCGGGCCATTCTGCGCGCCTCTGCCTTCGGCAAACTGCGCATCATGTTCCCGATGATCATCTCTGTCGAAGAGTTCCGTAGCCTGAAAGCTACCGTAGAGACGCTGAAAGCCGAACTGCGTGCCGAAGGCAAAGCCTTTGATGAATCCATCGAAGTGGGTATCATGATCGAGACCCCGGCCGCTGCCGTGATGGCTCATCATCTGGCCAAGGAAGTGGATTTCTTCAGTATCGGTACCAACGACCTGACCCAGTACACCCTGGCTGTCGATCGTGGTAACGAGATGATCTCCGCCATGTACAACCCGCTGTCACCCTCCGTCCTGACCCTGATCAAGATGGTTATCGATGCGTCCCACGCCGAAGGCAAGTGGACCGGTATGTGTGGTGAACTGGCTGGTGACGAGCGCGCTACCCTGCTGCTGCTGGGTATGGGTCTGGATGAGTTCTCCATGAGCGCCATCTCTGTACCGCGTATCAAGAAGCTTATCCGCAACACCAACTTCGAAGATGTGAAGGCAATGGCTGATCAAGCACTGAGCTTTGCCACCGCCGCTGAAATCGAAGCATGCGTAGATAACTTTATTAAGCAGAAAGCAGTCTGCTAAGATCGGCTGCAAACAGCGACAAATCATCTCTAGGAGCTTTATATGGGTCTGTTTGATAAACTGAAGAAACTGGTTTCCGACGATAGCTCTGACACCGGCGGCATCGAAATCTTTGCTCCGCTGTCTGGCGAAATCGTGCCGATCGAAGATGTGCCTGACGTTGTCTTCGCCGAGAAGATCGTTGGTGACGGTATCGCCATCAAGCCGGCTGGCAACAAGATGGTTGCGCCGTGCGATGGTACCATCGGCAAGATTTTCGAGACCAACCACGCGTTCTCTCTGGAATCCGACTCCGGTATCGAGCTGTTCGTTCACTTCGGTATCGACACCGTTGAACTGAAAGGCGAAGGCTTCAAGCGTATCGCTCAGGAAGGCCAGCAGGTCAAGCGCGGCGACACCATCATCGAGTTCGATCTGGCCGTTCTGGAAGCGAAAGCCAAGTCTACCCTGACTCCGGTTGTTATCTCCAACATGGACGAGATCAAAGAGCTGATCAAAATGACTGGTGCCGTGACTGTGGGCGAGACCCCGGTTATCCGTATCAAGAAGTAATGCCCGGCTGGCTCACGCCAGTTGCGCAGTAAAAAACCGAAGCCTTGTGCTTCGGTTTTTTTATGGCCGCGAGTCGGCTTTTCTTTCTGGTTATTACTCTATTCCGTCGAGATGACAACCCGGTTACGGCCCTGATCCTTGGCCTGATAAAGGGCCCGGTCAGCCATCATCAGCAGATAGTCGATGCTCTCTTGCCCCTTCATGCTGGCACACCCCAGACTGATGGTGAGGGAAAGCTGCTTCCCCTGCCATGGCAAGCGGGTGGAACTGACATGCTGGCGCAGCTGTTCGGCGCGCCGTGCTGCCTGTTCAATATCGCAACCAGGCAGGATCAGCAGGAACTCCTCTCCGCCCCAACGGGCCAAACTCTCCCCCGGCA
Organism: Aeromonas sp. R1-2; assembly: GCF_040908505.1. Lineage (NCBI taxonomy): Bacteria > Pseudomonadati > Pseudomonadota > Gammaproteobacteria > Aeromonadales > Aeromonadaceae > Aeromonas > Aeromonas sp. R1-2. The sequence goes on from NZ_JBFODU010000009.1 coordinate 27,383, forward strand.
ACAGCTGGCCCGCCATAGCGTGGGCGACGGCGCAGAGCGCGGCATCGCCCGCAGGGTGGCCGTAGCGGTCATTGACCTGTTTGAAATGGTCGATATCTCCCAACACCACCGAGAGGGGCTCACCTTGCAACCAAAGGGCCTGCAACTGTTGCTGGGCGCCACGCCGGTTGGTCAGTTCGGTGAGCGGATCGGTGCAGGAGAGGCGGCTCACCTCTTCCACCATGCACTGCAGGTCGTGGATATCGCGAAAGGTGACGATATGGCCATCCGGGATGGCATCGGCTCCCAGCTGGGCAGTGACGATAAACCAGCGTGACTGACCGCTCTTGCAGCGGATCAGCGCAGGCATCTCGGCGACCTCCAGCCCTTGCGACAAGCTCTGTTCCACCTGGGAGTGCCAGGAGTCGATGATGGTGCGGCGATACCCTTCATCCGGGTAGGCGACCTGAAACCAGGAGGCCATGTCCGGCAGATCGTCAAGGTTGTAGCCCAGCTGCTCAATAAAGGCTTTATTCAGGAAGCGGTGGCGCCGCTGCGGGATCATGTCGGGTGAGCAGCCATCGTGACGGGCAATGGATTCGGACACCAGAATAGGCAGCGGGATCACATCGAAGGAGCGAAACAGGATCTGTTGCAGTTCTCGGTCATTCATAGGAAAAGCGGCTCCACGATGCATCTTTTATATGCTTTACCATAGGTCAGACCAGTGTGGTGGTAAACCGATTTATGGCGGTTACGCCGCCGGTTTTTCAGCCAATGGCAAAGGCGAGAAAACGGCGGAGTTGTTTGCCGTGGCCGTATCGGGTGAAAGCAGGGCAGGCTGAGGAGAAGGGGCAGAGCAAAAGGGTCAAAAAAACCCACATGGTCAGGCACATGTGGGTCGGGAAAAACCAGACAGGGTAAAACAGACACTCCCTGTGTCGGTCATCTTCAGCTCAGGTGGAGGTGGTCCATCTGCTGGAGCTTTTCGGGCCAGGGCCCCTGCTGGTGGTCACCAAATCTTCACACGCTCGGAAGGTGGCAGATAGAGCTTGTCTCCCGGCTTGATAGCAAAGGCACTGTAGAAGGCCGGTATGTTGACGACGACGCCGTTGACCCGGTACTCCAGCGGTGAGTGGGGATCTGTCTTGAGCAGAACGGCAGCGAGCTCGGGCCGGTACTTCCCTTTCCACACCTGAGCCCAGCCGATAAAGAAGCGCTGCTCGGCGGTGAAGCCATCGAGCACCGTTGGCTGGCGGCTGCCCAGGGCGAGCCGGTACGCCTTGTGGGCGATGGTCAGGCCGCCGAGATCGCCGATGTTCTCGCCAAGGGTCAGCTGGCCGTTGACATGCTCCCCCTTGATGGGCTCGAAACGGTCGTACTGTTTTGCCAGTTTTTGCGCTCTGGCGGTGAACTCCTTGAGATCGGCCGGAGCCCACCAGTTGTGCAAGGCACCGTTGCCATCGAATTTGGCCCCCTGATCATCGAAACCATGGCTCAACTCGTGACCGATGACCGCGCCGATAGCGCCATAGTTGACCGCATCATCCGCCTTCAGATCGAAGTAGGGCGGTTGCAGTATGGCTGCCGGGAAGACGATCTCGTTGTTGTTCGGGTTGTAGTAGGCGTTCACCGTCTGCGGATTGTCGAACCACTCCTCCCGATCCACCGGTTGATGGAGGCGGGCAAGGTGCTCGTTGTAACGCACCGTGGCCGCGCGCTGGGCATTGCCGACCAGATCATCGGGACGGATCTCGATTGCGCTGTAATCCTGCCACTGGTCGGGATAGCCGATTTTGACCCGTACCTTCTCCAGTTTCGCCAGCGCCTGCTGTTTGGTCGGGGCAGACATCCAGTCGAGCCCACCGATCTCCTGGCGATAGGCAGCGATCAGATTGCGTACCATGGTCGCCATCTGTGCCTTGGCTTCGGCCGGGAAGTAGTGCTCCACGTAGAGTTTGCCCACCGCCTGACCCAGATAGTCGTCCAGCACCTCCATGGCCTGCTTCCAGGGCTCCCGCTGCCGGGGGATGCCGCTCAGGGTCGTGCCGTAGAAAGCGAAGTGCAGGGCATTGCTCTGGCTGTCGAGATAGGGCGCATAAGTGCGTAGCAGATGGAACAGGCAGTAGGATTGCCACTGCGCGATGCTGGTCTCCTGCATCACGGCGGCCAGCTTCTCCAGATAGTCCGGCTCACTGACGATGATCTCCGTTTCCCCGGCGATACCGGCCTCTGTCAGGTAGCGTTGCCAATCCAGTGTGGGCAGCAACTGACTGAGGCGAGCGATGGGCAGTTTGTTGTAGGTGAGGTTGTCATCCCGTAGCTTGACTCTGTCCCACTGCAGGCTGGCGAGGCGGGTCTCCAGCGCCAGAATGCGATGGGCCTGTTCGCTCGCCCCCTCGATGCCTGCATGGTGTAGCAGGGCGGTAATGAACTGCTCGTAGCTGGCCCGCACTGCCTTGCTGGCGGCATCTGCTTTCAGGTAGTAGTCCCGATCCGGCAGACCGAGACCGGATTGCTGCAGGTGGATCCCGTAGCTGTCAGGCTGCTTCTTGTCGGCCATGAACCCGATACCAAAGGGTGCGCCGCCCCCCAGCTTGTTAACATGGGCAAAGTAGGTGGCCAGCGAGGCGCCATCATGGATGGCCATGATCTCGTCGCGTAGCGGCTGAATGGGGGTCAGCCCTTTGGCATCCCGTCCGGCCTGATCCAGATAGCTGGCGTAAAGATCGGCGATCTGCTGGTGAGGGGTTCCGGCCTGTTGCGGGCGCTTGAGCAGCGCCTCCAGCAACACCTTGCGATCCTCCAGCGACTTGTCTGCCAACAGATTGCCGATGGTCTGCCCCGGCATGTCATCCGGTATTTGGGTCTGGGCCAGCCAGTTGCCGTTGACGTGGCGAAACAGATCGTCCGCCGCGCGCACGCTGTTATCCATGCTGGCCAGATCCACCCCGGCGTGGCCGCTGGCGGCACCGGTGCATGGGGCCATGCCGATCAGGGCCAGCGCAATCAGGCTGGCGATCATGCTGCGTTGCTGTTTCATCTTGTGTGTCCTGTATGGGGTGCCAGTAGTGAATTGGCTATACCCGATGGTCAATCAGCTGCGAACGACCGAGAGGAAGCGACCGTCGTGATTGAAGGTGCAGGTAAAGTCGACCGCATCATCGTCGGTCTCGTACTGGCCATAGACCTTGTATCTGTGGCCACTCTCTTCTGCCGACTCGGTGGTGATATCGCGCGGGGAGACATGGAATTTGCTGGCTGCTTCCCCCGAGCAGTAACGGGGCATCTTGCTGGTGGCCATATGCTGGTCATCGCTATCGTCATGCTGGCCATCATGCTCGTGTTTGTTATCGCTGTGCTTTTTCCCGGCGTAATAGCCAGCGGCGCCGATGGCACCCAGCGCAGCTGCACCTATCAGGACTTTCTTGGTATCCATATTCTGGCAGCCGCTCAATGCCAGACAGGCGGCCAACCCCATTACCATCAAGGAGTGTTTCATCTCTCGGATCCTTTCAATTATCAAATGAGCAAGTCGGTGTCAGCCGGACGGTGGTCACAGTGCCCGGCGCTGGAATGGCGCCACTTTGCAATGGTCAGGATGAAGAGGACACTCAAATAAAATTAAAAAAAGTTATAAAAATCCGGGAGCCGGAGCGAGCGCGGTATGGGGGCGCGGTGAGGGGAGAAGGGCGCAGGTTTCATCCATGCGGTAAGTAGTGGTGTGGGGCAAGTGTCTGTTTTTAGACTTTTATTTCTCTTTATATTTTATCAAGGGTGATGGCTGCCAGTTGTGCGGCGGCCAGCCATGCTGGCGGTGGATAGCCGTCTCTATCGCCACAAACTGGCATAAAAAAGCCGCTCACCTGGGTGAGCGGCTGTTGTCATCAGAACCGTGCAGTTCGCTATCAGACTGGCTGCTTGCCATCTTCCGCGGGCGGCGGCAGGGCGGCGGAGTTGGACTCCACCTTCTGCTCTTCGCCCTGCATGTTCTTGATGTAGACATCCATCTGGTTGAAGGCGATCTCGATGCCATTCTCGCGGAACAGCTGGTCGATCTTGCGGTTCAACTCGTCCACCGCCGGGTTGCGATCCCCCAGTTCGCTCACGAAGAAGCGCAGCTCGTGATCCAGCGTGCTGGCGCCAAAGGTGAGGAAGTAGACGATGGGAGCCGGGTCTTTCAGTACCCGACTGTTTTCGTCGGCCGCCTGTTTGAGCAGGGTGCGGGTCAGTTCCAGATCCGAGCCATACGCCACGCCCACCCGTACGATCACCCGGGTGACGGTGTCACTCAGCGACCAGTTGATGAGCCGTTCTGTCATCAGCTGCTGGTTGGGGATGATCACCTCTTTGCGGTCGAAGTCGGTCAGGGTGGTGGCGCGAATGCGGATCCGCGAGACGGTGCCGGAGAAGGAGCCGATGGTGACGGTGTCACCGATCCGCACCGGACGCTCGAACAGGATGATGATGCCGGAGACGAAGTTGGAGAGGATCTCCTTCATGCCGAAACCGATACCGACTGACAGACCACCCGCTACCCACTGCAGCTTGTCCCACTGCACGCCCATCATGGAGAGAGCGGTGAGGGAGCCAAAGCCGATCAGCACATAGTTGAGCATGGTGGTGATGGCGTAGGCGGTCCCCTGAGCCAGGTTGAGCTTGGAGAGCACCAGCACCTCCAGCAAGCCCGGCAGGTTGCGCGCCAGTGACCAGGCACCGCCGAGCAGCAGGAAGCCGATCAGCACGTCACTCAGGCTGATGGGGAAGAGCACGGCGTTGGCGCCGGTGCCTTCGCTGCGGTGCCACAGCACCATGCTGTCGAGGTAGGAGAAGACCGCGACCAGATCGGACCAGAGCCAGTAGAAGGCGACGCCAAAGATCAGCATCAGCACGGTACGGGTCAGACGCAGGGACTGCTGGCTGACATCCTCCAGATCCATGGGCTGCTCTTCAATGGACTCACCACCTTCCGCATCTTCCGAAGATTTGTGCTCACGCTTGGCCACCGCACGGCGGTAGGCCAGACGACGGGCCGCCAGCTCCAGACCACGCAGGGCGGTGCGGTAGACCAGGCTCCAGATGATGATGAGGTAGAAGGATTCGATCAGGCGACCGGTCAGCTTCAGCGCGGTGTAGTAGTAACCGAGCACGGCCAGCACGATCAGCGCCACCGGCGCCAGCGCCAGGGCGATGGCGATCAGCGACTTCTGCATGCTCGCCTCGCCCTTGATGCGGGCGCGGGAGATGGGGAACACCAGATAGGCGGCCAGCCCCAGCAGGGTCAGGGTCATGGCCTGACCGATCACGTCGTTGCCCAGGGTGGAGGGTTCAACCACCGCCTTGGTTGCGAGCATGATGAGCGGCAGCAGTGGCAACCAGATGTAGCGCATGCTGTTGCGCTTGGCCTGCAGCTCCGCTTTCGGGATCCGGAAGTGGGTTTCGGCGATGCCGCCCGGGCGCATCACCGCCAGATAGACGCTGAACACCAGATAGCCGAGGGCGAGGTTCAGGGTGATCTGGAACATCAGCTTGGGACTGAGCAGACCGCAGTAGGTGAGCAGCAGACCGCCAGCCAGAATGAACATGCTGCCCGGCAGGCGTTGCAGCACGGTATAGAGCAGGGCGCGCGGGGTGTGCCACTGGCTGTCCTGACGGAAACGGCCAAGGTCCTTGGTGATCTTCTTCTCGCGCTCAACCAGCGCCGGACGTTTCCAGACCAGCAGGCCGCCGATCAGCAGCAGCGGGAAGGCTAGCAGGGAGATCCCCAGCAGCTCTTCGCGCCAGCGTTTCCAGTCCGGTTTCAATACCCAGTCGGAGGCCTGTTTGTAGGCCTGGGCGGGCCAGCTGATAAACCACTTGCTGTCGATGGGCTTGTTGCTGCTCACCCAGAAGATGTGTTGCTGCAGGGTAAATTCGATAGAGGCATAGACCCGCGCCAGCTGCTGCTGGGTCAGCTGCAGGCTGATGGCGTTGGTGAGCTGGCTGTCGAGTTGGCGGTTGAGCTGATCGAGCAGATTGATGCGGGTGTCGAGCAGCTTGGCAAGGCTCTCTTTGTCCTCCTCGCTGACCGGATCCTTGCTGCCGGCGATCAGATTGTCCAGATAGAGGTTCTTCTGGAACAGCTGGTCACGCTGCTGGCTCAGTTCAAACTGGGCCAGATGCAGATCGGCGATCTGCTCTTCCAGGTTTTTGACAGCGATGGTGGGTGCCGCTTCCAGCTGCTGATAGAGCTGATAGAGGATGCGCGACAGCAGCAGATTGCCCTTGAGCATCTGCACCTGTTCATTGAGGTTGCGTTCGGTCTGGATGCCGCGCTCCAGCCAGCTCTTGGCTTGCAGGTTTTTTTGTACCAGCGAGTTGAGGCTGGTGGTGGCACCGATCAGCTGCTGGCTGAGCTGGTGGTTGAGCTCCTGCTCTTTTTGCACCAGCGGGCTGTCTTCGGTCGCCACCAGTTCACCGGTCTGCTCGGCGGTTTTCTCTGTGTCGCCAAGGCGCTTGGCGCTGCTCTGATCCTGCAACAGCTGCAGTTTCTGCTCTTCGCTGGCGAGACGGGCACTCTGGTAGTCGCGCTGCTTGATCGCCAGATCCTGCATGCTGGTACGGTTATCCAGCTCCTTTTGCAGGTGGGCCAGTTGCAGGTCGAGCAGGGCCAGTTCGGCACCGAGCTTCATCTTCTCGGCGCTGGAGACGCTTTCACCTGCGTTGAGGCGGGTACGGATCTCCTGACTGCGCTGGTAGGCACGGCTCATGCTGGCCTGGGCCCGTTCCGGCAGGGTCTGCAAGCTGGTGAGCTGGCTGCCGATGGCGCCGAGGGCCTCCTGCGCCGCCTGCATGTTGGCCAGCACTTCCGGCTGACGGCTGTCGAGCTCTGCCAGACTCATGCTGGCGTATTCGCTCTTGATCTGCTCGGCACTCTTGCCCTTGGTCAGGGCATCGAGCTTGGCGCTGATCTCTCTGAGTTCGGTGGGCAGGTTGCGGATCCGCTGGGCCTGAGTCTTGGCCTTTGCCTCTTCCTTGTCGATGCTGTCGAGCAGGCCGAGGGTTTCGGTCAGCAACTTCTGATCCGCTTGCTGACTGACGGTCAGGGTCTCTGATTTACCCAGACCATCAAGCGCTCGCTGAACAGCGTTGCGAGAGGGGACATCTTGCGCCATGGCTTGCGGGACGCAGAGGCTGGCGAGGAGACAGAGCAGCGGCAACAGGGTGGCCGAGACTCTTTTAAAACGTATTGAGGGCATATAACTTCCGGGTTATTACGCGATATTCGGGAGATTTCCCGCATAGATTAAATTCGCGTGGATTCTAACACCGGGCTTGTCAGGTAAGCAGGGGGGAGGGACAAAAAAAACGGCGCCCGCAGGCGCCGTTTTCAACTCGTTCAGCTCTGATTAAAGAACGTGAACAGAAGCGGTGTTGGTGGTGCCGCTCGGTACCAGAGCACCGGAGACCATCACAACCACGTCACCTTTCAGACCCATGCCGATTTCCAGCGCGGCTTCTTTACCGATGCGATAGAAATCGTCGGTAGAGGCGATGCTGTCAACCACGTGAGCAACCACACCCTTGGTCAGAACCAGCTGGGCAGCAGTTTTCTTGTTGGTGGTGATAGCCAGGATCCAGGCTTTCGGGAAGTACTTGCGAATGGCCTTGGCAGACTTGCCGCCTTCGGTAGCGACCACGATCAGCGGGGCGTCCAGCTTCTCGGAGGTCTCTACGGCGCCTTTACATACGGCTTCGGTGATGCGCAGCTTGTTGCTGTCGTTTGCAGCAGACAGGTTGGACGGCATCACGGCATCGGTACGCTCGCAGATGGTGGCCATGATGGTCACGGCTTCCAGCGGGTACTTACCTTTGGCGGATTCACCGGACAGCATCACTGCGTCGGTACCGTCCAGGATGGCGTTGGCCACGTCACCAGCTTCGGCGCGGGTCGGACGCGGGTTCTTGATCATGGAGTCCAGCATCTGGGTGGCAGTGATAACCACTTTGCGGGCTTTGTTGCACTTGGCGATGATCATCTTCTGGGCGAAGATAACTTCTTCAACCGGGATCTCTACACCCATGTCGCCACGAGCAACCATGATGCCGTCGGAAACAGCCAGGATCTCGTCGAAGTTGTCCAGACCTTCCTGGTTTTCGATCTTGGAGATGATCTGGATGTTCTCGCCACCGTGGGCTTTCAGGTGCTCACGGATTTCCAGAACGTCTTCTTTCTTACGGATGAAAGAAGCAGCAACGAAATCAACGCCTTGCTCGCAACCGAAGATCAGGTCGCGCTTGTCTTTCTCGGCCAGGGCCGGCAGCTTGATGGAGACGCCCGGCAGGTTAACGCCTTTGTTCTCGCCCAAGTCACCGTTGTTCAGCACTTTACAGATAACTTCGCGCTCGGTGATTTCGATAACGTCCAGACCGATCAGGCCGTCATCAACCAGAATGCGGTTGCCGACGCGCAGATCGTTGGCGAAACCTGCATAGGTCACGGCCACTTTGTCTTTGTTGCCAACCACGGTTTGGTCGGTGGTGAAGGTGAAAGTCTGGCCAGCGACCAGCGCGACGTCGTTGCCGCCTTCCAGCTTCATGGTACGGATTTCCGGACCCTTGGTGTCCAGCAGGATAGCGGCGTGCTTGCCGGTCTCGGCCATTACAGCGCGCAGGTTGCTGATGCGGCTGCCGTGCTCGGCGTAGTCACCGTGGGAGAAGTTCAGGCGCATGACGTTCATGCCGGCGTCCAGCATTTTGGCCAGCATTTCTTTGGATTCGGTCTTCGGACCGATGGTGCAGACAATTTTGGTCTTTTTCATGTCAATCTTCATGGTTAAGGAATTTCCGCCGAGCAATATACACCAGTTTTTGGAATCTTTTTATGATCCAGAAACAACGTTTTGACCAGATAACGTTTTCTTTTCAGGGATAACGTTTTCCTGTGAGTCACATTTTAGAGCATACGGCCACAGGTTCGGGCTGAAGGGATACAAATGTTGCCATCTGTGGTTGTTTGGCCGGGTTGAGGTTCAGATGTTGTAAAATGACCACCCGTCCGCTGTCACCGTCTTGTCACCGGCTTGCGCAAAAATGTTAGTTCATTGGCGCACGGGTGAAGGAGGCCGGGATGAAAAACAGCCATGAAACCGGATGGGCTCTGCTCTTGCTGGGCGCCGCCCTGCTGCTGGTTCAGACGCTGCCAGCCCGCTACTGGCCTGATAATGCCGGTCTGCTGGCGATCTTCTCCCATCCAGTGAAAGGGGAGGCTGCCGCCGAGGGATTGGCGTGGCGAGAGTGGCAGGATCACAGTGCAGCGACCTGGATGGCGCTTCGTGCAGCCCGACTGCAGCCGGAAGCGCCGCAGCCTTGATATCTATTGCTGCTTACCGGTCGTGAAGGCGTGAAATTATCAACCATTAGTTGATAGTTCTTATCTATCTTGCCGGATTGTCCACCTTTCATGGCAGGGGGATAATCGATTCCAACAGCGATATCCCCTCCGGTATCGCCCCCTGATACTTTGTTGGAGTCTGCTTTATGTCCCTCGCCCCCGTCTGGTTTATCTCTCACGGCGCACCGGATCTGGTGCTGCGTGAGCAACCCGCCACCCGCTTTCTGCGAACCCTGCGTCTGGGTGAGCTCAAGGGGCTGGTGGTCATCTCCGCCCACTGGTTCAGCCGCGAGCTGCAGATCAACGTCGAGCCCAAACCGGCGCTAATGTACGACTTTTACGGCTTTCCCGAGCCCCTCTACCGGATGCGCTGGCATGCCAGCAGCCCCGAGTGGCTGCAACAAGGGGTGAGCGACCAGCTGGCACTGGCCGGACTGACCGCCACCCCGGTGCGGCGCGAGCTGGATCACGGGGTCTGGTCACCGCTCTCCCTGATCGACCCAAACAGCGAGATCCCGCTGGTGCAGATCTCCATTCCAGCGAGCTTCACCCCGGCCCAGTTGTGGCAACTGGGAGAGATTTTGGGGGCGCTGCGCAGTCAGGGTATTGGCATCCTCGCCTCTGGCGCCATCACCCACAACCTGCGGGCGCTGGCACCGGAAGGCTCGCCAGTGCCGGAGTGGGCCAGCCAGTTTGTCGACTGGCTGGAGCAGAAGATGGCCGACGAGGATCGGCTGGCGCTGCTCGACTATCGCCAGCAGGCTCCAGGCGCGGTGGAGTCTCATCCCCACGATGACCACCTGCGCCCGCTCTTTGTGGCGTTGGGGGCCGCCGATGGTGTGGCGCCGACCCGGCTGCACGAGAGCTGGGATGGCGGCAGCCTCTATATGGGCGCCTACCGCTTCGGTTGATTGCCTCTCAGCAAGACCCCGCCAATTGGCGGGGTCTTGTTATTTACGGCGTGGGGGGGAGCCGAAGGCTCTCAGGGAACCACTACCCGGCTCTCGCCGCCGCCGAGAGCTTCGACCCTGATCTGCACGCCAATCCGCTCCACCAGGGTCTGGACGTGGGAGATGACCCCGATCTGGCGACCGGCGGCTTGGAGGGCGTCGAGGCTGGCGAGCGCCAGATCCAGACTATCCGGATCGAGGGTGCCAAACCCCTCGTCGATAAACAGCGACTCGACCTGGGTCTGCCGTGACGAGAGGCTGGAGAGGGCCAGCGCCAGCGCCAGCGACACCAGAAAACTCTCGCCACCGGAGAGGGAGTCCACCGAGCGCACCTCGTCCCCCATATCGAGATCCACCACCTGCAGCGCCAGATCGGTGCCGGGCACCCGCTCCAGCCGGTAGCGCGGTGATAGTTCGGCGAGCTGGGCGTTGGCTTCCAGTAGCAGACGCTCGAGGGTGAGGCTCTGGGCGAAGGTGCGGAACTTGGCGCCGTTGGCCTGCCCAATCAGATCGCACAGCTGCTGCCAGTGGTCGGCCACCGCCTGCTGGGCGGCCAGCTCCTGTTGCAGGCTGCCTGCCTTGAGGGCGGCGGCTTCGGCCTGTGCCAGCTTGCTCTTGCACTCGAACAGCTGCTCTTCAAGGGCGCGACAACGGGCATCGAGCGCCGCCAGTTGATCGCTCAGCTCTGCATCCGGCAGGGCGGCCAGCTCGGGGTGGTGCTCGCGATAGCGATCCCGCTTGCTCTCCTCCAGTGCCAGCGCCCGTTGCCGCTCGGCAAGGCGGGTGCGCGCCTCGCCAACAGCATCCTCCAGCCCTTGCAGGGCGGCGCGGCGTGCCTTGAGCTCATCGGGGCTGATGGCAAGCAGGCGGCGAAGGTCGTACTCGGCAATGCCGAGGGTACTGGCGTGGGCAGCCCAGCGCCCCAGCACCTCCCGCTTGCGGCGGCTGCTGGTCTGCTTTTCCTGCTCCACATGAGTGAGGCGGGTCTTGAGTTCGGTCTGCCGCTCCCGCAGAGCGCGGGCGCCGCTTTGCATCAGCTCCAGTTCGTTGGCGAGTTGTTGCAGCCGCTGTTGCCAGCGGCTCTCGACCAACGGGATCTCCTCGCCATTCAGACAGGCGGCGCGGCTGGTGAGCAGCCCCTGCCGCTGCTGCTCATGCTCCTTGTAGTCCCGCTCGAGTTTGTGCAGCAGCTCGCGCTGGGTCTGCAGGCGCGCCTCCTGCGCACTTAGTGCCGGGGTGAGGCTGGCGATCTCGCTGGCCAGCCGCTCCCACTCGCTCTGGCCGTGCAGCCAGGCTTCGCAGGCTCGCTGCCACTCGTGCCACTGCTGGCTGCCGAGCCACTGGCGCCACGGTTGGCCGCCCATCTGCTCGTCGAGGCGGTGGGCGCCTTGCTCAAGGCGCTGGCGCAGGGTCGCCTCCTGCTCGCCCATCCCCTTCACTTCCCCTTCCAGCGCGATGCGCTGGCGATCGGCCTCCTGCCACTGCTGGTCAAACTGCTGGTGCTGGGCAGCCAGTTGGCTCAGTTGCTGACGCACCCCTTGCAGCTGTTGTTGACCAAGCTGGGCCTGACGCAGCTGCTGCTGGCTCTGGGCCAACCCCTGCTCCAGCGCCTGGCCATGGCCAAGCAGTGTGCTCATCAGCTCGTTCCACTCAATGGGGCTTTGGCGCAGCGGCAGCGGATGGCCGAGCAGGGTATCGCCTCCCAGCTGTTGCCAGCGCTGGGTCAGCTGCTCGGCGCGCGCCTCCAGCTCCGGCAGGTGCTGCTGGCGCACTGCTAGCTGGCGAGCCAGCTCCTGACGCTCACTTTCGCACTGAATGTATTGATGGTTGAGCCGCTCCCATTCGAGTTCGAGGCTGCGGACCCGCTCCGCCAGTTGACCGAGAATACCCGCCACCTGGGGTTGGCTCTGGCTGTAGGGGTGCTCCCCGGAACCGCACAGCGGGCAAGGTTCGCCATCGCTCAGGATATGGCGATACTGCTCGAAGCTGGCGATGGCGCGGGACTGCTCCAACGCATGGCGCGCCTCATCCCGCTGCAGGGCGAGCCGCTCGCGGGCGGGGGCCAGCTCTTCACCGAGGGTGGCGAGTTTGCCGAGCGCCTGCTCCAGCTGGGCAATCTCCTGCTGCAAGCGGCCATGCTGCTCGCCGTGGTTGCGGCCATAATCGGCCAGTTCCAGCAGCTGGCGCAGCTGACCCAGTTGTTCAGTCTGCTGCTGCCACTGCTCCTGCGCCTTGGCGAGGCGGCTCTCCCACTGCTGCTCCTGCAACTCGTTCTGTTGCTGTTGCAGCCGAGCTTGTTCATGTTGCCAGTAGTCGCGCTCCTGCTGACCTTGCTCCAGCTGGCGCTGCAACTGTTGCAGGGCGCGCAACTTGTGATCGCGCAGGGTGAGCAGTTGCTGCAGCTTGTCGGCATCCCCGGCCCAATCCTGCATGGCGGTGAGCAGGGGCTGCCACTGGCGAGCAACCGGTGCCAGCTCCTTGTGCTCTTCGAGCCAGAGCCCCCACTGCTGGTGCTGCTGCTTGAGCAGTTCCACCTGTCTGCTCTGCTCGCGCCAGCCCTGCTCGAGGGTGAGCTGCACTTCTCGCTCCTGTGCCCCCTCCTGCTGGATCTTCTGCAACTGCTGCACTTTTTCCCGGATGCGGGTATCGAGCTCCTGCGCCCGCTTGAGTTCGGGTTGCAGGGCACCCCATTCCCGCTCGGCGGCGATCTTCTCCGCCAGCAGTTGCTGCTCGGTCAGCGCGCTCTGCTGGGTCTGCTCCTCGAGCTTGGCCAGCTCCGGCCCCAGCTCGGCGATCACCTTCTCCTGCTGCTGCACTTCCAGAGTGAGGCGGGCCAGCTCGTCGTGATCGGCGCGGGCCACCTGGGCCTGTTCGGCACGAGCGAACTCCTCGCGCTCGGGGGCCGCGGCGCCGTGGGCCTGCAGGGCGGCATCGAGCGCCGCTTGCCCCTCGGCGCAGCCCTGCAACTGGGCTGCAATGCGGCTGTTGAGGTCGCGCAAGTCCTGCATCAGCTGCTGCTGTTGCTGTTCATGCTTGAGGGTGGTGGAGAGGCTTATCTGCTGGCTTACCCACTGTTCGCGGGTGGCCTCGTCCATCAACGCCACGTCGCCGAGGCGCTGGGCGATGGTGGCCAGCTTCTGCTGCTCTTCCCGCGCCCGTTCATAGGTCTGGATGGAGATGGCGGAGTAGAGCTCGGTGCCGGTCATCCGTTCGAGCAGGGCGGAGCGCTCGTTGGCATCCGATTTGAGGAAGGCGGCAAACTCCCCCTGCGGCAGGATCACCGCGCGGCGGAACTGCTCCCAGGAGAGACCCACCAGCTCGTCGATGCGATCCTGCAGCTCCCGCTTGCTGCCGGAGAAAACCTGCCCGGACTCCACATCGGTCAGGGTGCGCTCTTGCGCCTGAAAACGCCCCTCCGAGCGGTTTCGCGCCCGGCGCACCGCCCAGCGGGCCAGCCAGATGCGGCCATCGCAGCCACGAAACTGCACCTCGGCAAAGCCGCTGGCGTGGCCGCGACTGAGAATGCCGCGCACGTCGTTGGCCTTGAGCTTCTCCTCGTCATCCATGCGGCCCACTTCGGCCACGTTCTTGCGATTGGCAATAAAGCGCGGCATCTCGTCGTAGAGGGCCAGACAAATGGCGTCGAGCAATGTGCTCTTACCGGCGCCGGTATTGCCGGTGATGGCAAACAGACCGGCGGCGCCGAGCGCCCCCCTGGTAAAGTCGATGGTGAAGGGGCCGGTCAGACTGGCCAGATTCTCACCTGACAGAGACAAGATTTTCATTGGTTTGACTCCTTCACCTGCTCCAGGATCTCTTCAAACGAGGCAACCAGCCCAGCCTCGGGCTCCCCTTCGAACTGGCGCTGATAGCAGAGGCGAAACACCTCGGTGGGGGAGAGCTCATCGAGCCTGCGCCGCTCGCGACCATCGGCCAGCCCTTCGCCCGAGCCCTGATATTGGGTGCTGATGCGGGCCAGACGCACCGGTTTGTCTGCGATGGCAGCGAGGATTCGCTCGCGGATGCGGGCCTCGGGCTTTGGTAGCAGCAGCCGCACTTCGAGGAAGGGTTGTGCCTCTTGTGGACAAGCAGGCAGCTCGAGCGAAGCGATGGCTTTGAGTGCGTCGTCGAGGGTGCTCTGGGGCAGGCGGATCATCTCCACCGCGCGGGGCACCGGGATCCGCTCCAGCCCGGCCAGTTTCCCCCTCGCAAAGGTCACTTCCAGCACCTGATGGTTGTAGTTGGCTTCGGCAAGCGAGAGCGGTAGTGGCGAACCGCTGTAGTGCACCCCCTCGGCCGGGCTCTGGGCCAGATGGAGGTGGCCGAGCGCCGTGTAATCAGCCGCGGCAAACAGGTCGACAGGCAGGGCGTGCTGGTTGCCGCCGAGCACCCGCCGCTCCGATAGCTCGGAGAGCTGGCCCGCCGCCAGATAGGCGTGGCCCATGGCGATGAGCGGCAGCGCCTCCCCGCAGCGGACGCGCCCTTCGGCCAGCACTTCTGCGTAGACCTGTCGAACCCCTTCGATCAGCCTGTCTTGTCCTTCTTCCAACGACTCTACCCGCAGATCGCTGCTGCGCAGGAACGGCACGGCAGCGCACCAGGCAGCAATGTTGCCCTCCCGGTCTTGCAGCGGCACCAGCAGACGGTTGGTGTCGAGTTTGCCATCGCCATCGCGGCTGATGCTGCCCACCAGATGCAGGTCAAAGGCCCGCAGCAGCTCGTGGGGGGCATCGAGCTTGGAGGGGGAGTCGTGGTTGCCGCCGATCAGCACCATGTTGAGGCGGGGCATTTCGGCGCGCAGCCGCGCCAGAAAACGGTAGAGTTGTTGCCAGGCGCTGGCGGGGGGATTGGCGGTATCAAACAGATCACCCGCCACCAGCAGGGCGTCGATCTCGCGCGCCTTGAGGGTGTCGCTCAGCCAGTCGAGAAAGGCATCGTGTTCAAAACGGCGGTCATGACCATGGAGTTGATGGCCAAGGTGCCAGTCGGCGGTATGGAGGATTTTCATTGGAAAGCAGCCCGGTTGCAGGGACGGTGCCTGTGGCACCCGATGAGGACAAGATGAGGATGCCCCGTGCTTTTTTCAAGTAAAACAGGGGGCTGGCATCGATTCAGGCGGGTTCGCAGCACATCCGGTATTGGGGGTGGCCGGTAAGGGGATCGGACTCCTCGGCCTCGATAACGAAGCCGTGGCGACGATAGAAACGCACCGCCTGATCGTTCTCGACAAAGACCCGGGCGTGGAGCGACGCCCCCTGACGCTTGGCCTCCTGCAGCAGGGCGTGGCCGACACCGCGCCCCTGACGGTCGGGGCGCACGAAGAGTGCGGCGAGATAGTTGTCCACCAGCGCCATGAAACCGAGCAGATCGCCACGCTCCTCGAACACCCAGATGGCGGCGCGATCGAGATAGCGGGTACGAAGATCCTCCTGGGCCTGCCACCAGCAGGAGGCATCGACGAAATCGTGGGCCTGCAGGGAGGCCAGCAACCAGATTTCGACGATCTCTTCCATGTCTTCCGGGCGACTGGGCCGCAACATACCTTCATCCTTATTAACAATTTACTTTCGCAGTCTAGGAGAACTTGATGAACAAACTGGTGACATAAATGAGACCCTGTGAGGTCGATCGCCCTTTATTTAGCGAGAATGATTGGCTGATCACAAAGCGCCTCTCTAGTACAATGCCCGCCGGACAATCTAGAGACCGAGGACGCCATGTGGTTTAAAAACCTGCAGATTTATCGCTTTACCCGCCCCTTTGACCTGACCGTTGATCAGCTGGAAACCCAGCTGGAAGCCTGTGCCTTCACCCCTTGCGGCAGTCAGGACATCTCCCGTTTCGGGTGGGTCAAGCCCCTTGGCAAATTCGGCTCAACCCTGACTCACTCTGCCTCCGGCCACATCCTCATCTGCGCCCGCAAAGAGGAGAAGATGCTGCCCGGTACCGTGGTCAAGGAGATGCTGGCCGAGAAGGTAGAAGCGCTCGAGTTCGAACAGGGACGTGCCCTCAAGAAGAAAGAGAAGGAAGCGCTGAAAGAGGAGATCCTCCACACCCTGCTGCCCCGTGCCTTCAGTCGTACCAGCCAGACCTTCGCCTGGATCAATCCGGCCGACAATTTGATGGTGGTGGATGCAGGTTCTGCCAAGAAAGCGGACGACCTGCTGGCTCTGTTGCGCAAATCCATCGGCTCCCTGCCGGTGGTGCCGGTGGCTCTCAAGAACCCGCCGGAGATCACCATGACCGAGTGGTTGAACGAGGGCAACCTGCCCGCCTCCTTCACGCTGGAAGATGAAGCCGAGCTGCGCAGTGCCATGGAGCACGGCGGCATCATCCGCTGCAAGCAGCAGGATCTGATGACGGATGAAATCAAGAACCATCTGGCCAACGACAAGCTGGTGACCAAGCTGGCCCTCAACTGGGGCGAGACCGTCAGCTTCGTGCTGGGGGATGATCTCTCCATCAAGCGTCTGAAATTCAGCGAAGAGCTGCGCGAGCAGAACGACGATGTCACCAGCGAAGATCCGGCTGCCCGTCTGGATGCGGACTTCGCGCTGGTCACCGCTGAGCTATCCCAGTTTATCCCGGCGCTGTTTACCGCCCTGGGTGGCGAAGAGCAGTCCATCTAACCGGACTTGCGCCTGTTTGGCCTCTGCCATCCCATCGTAAAAGCCGCCTTCGGGCGGTTTTTTTATATCTATTGCGGATAGCCATTATTGATAGATAAGTAAGATATTGATCTTGTTCAATAACTTGAGCTGTCAGCGCCAATCGTGACATAGTCCCTCTTCATGGTCATAAAACAGACAAGGAGAGTGTCATGTTGCGCAAACCTCTGGGGCTGGCTGTCGCCCTTGCCCTGCTGGCCGGTTGTGCCAGTGACAACGGCTTTCACTACACCCCGCCAGTCCAGACCCTGATCGCACCCGAAGCCTCCAGTGGCTGGACCGACAAACAGGGCTGGCAGGGCCATGACTTCATGGTGGCGGCCGCCAACCCGCTGGCGGTGGATGCGGGCTACCAAATCATCAAGGCCGGTGGCAGTGCTGTCGATGCTGCCATTGCGGTGCAGCTGGTGTTGACGCTGGTGGAGCCGCAATCCTCCGGGATCGGTGGCGGGACGTTGCTGCTGGTGTGGGATGGCCGCAAGGTGAGTGCGGTGGATGGCCGCGAGACGGCGCCGGTTGCCGCCACCGATCAGCTGTTTATGCAAGATGGCAAGCCGCTGGCGTTTTATGACGGGGTGGTGGGAGGCCGCTCGGTCGGCGTTCCCGGTACCCTGCGCGCTCTTGCACTGGCCCATCAGCGTTATGGCAAGTTGCCCTGGGCTGCGCTGTTCGAGCCTGCCATCACGCTGGCAGAACAAGGATTTGTGATTAGTCCACGGCTGGCCACATTGCTGGCTAGGGATCCCTATCTGGCACGGGATCCGGAGGCGCGTGCCTACTTCTATCAGGCGGATGGCAGCCCCAAAACGGCGGGTACCCGGCTGACCAATCCGGCGCTGGCCAAGGTGCTGCGCACTCTGGCCACAGAGGGGGCGGATGCCTTCTATCGGGGGCCGCTGGCGGATGCCATGGTGGCCAAGGTACGCCAACATCCCACCAACCCCGGGGTACTGGCGGCCACTGATCTGGCCAGCTATCAGGCCAAAGTGCGGGATGGCCTCTGCTTTGACTATCGCCAGAGCAAGATCTGCGGTTTCCCCACTCCCTCATCCGGCACCCTGGCGCTCGGCCAGATCTTCGGCATGCTGGAGAGCCGTGATATGGCGGCCCTCAAGCCGATCACCACGAAAGAAGGGGGGCTGGCAGCCTCCAGCGAGGCTATCCACCTCTACAGCGAAGCGGCGCGTCTCGCCTTCGCCGATCGCAACCAGTACGTCGCCGACAGCGATTTTGTCAGCGTGCCAGTGAAGGGGCTGCTGGACAAGGGCTATCTGGCCGAGCGCGGCAAACTTGTCGGTCAGCACTCCATGGGGATTGCCAAGCCCGGTACGCCGCCACTGGCGCTGGCGCGCGGCAAGGATGCGACTCCGGAACTCCCCTCTACCAGCCATGTCTCGATTGTCGACAAGGCGGGGATGGCCATCTCCATGACCAGCTCCATCGAGGATGGTTTTGGATCGCGTCAGATGGTCAACGGCTACCTGCTCAACAACCAGCTCACCGATTTCTCCTTCACCTCGGTAGATGCCGCCGGTCTGCCGGTGGCAAACCGGGTGGAGCCGGGCAAGCGGCCCCGCTCCTCCATGTCACCCCTGCTGGTGTTTGACAAGCCAAGCGGCGAGCTGACCATGACGCTGGGCTCGCCGGGGGGCTCCGCCATCATCAACTACGTGGGCAAGACCCTGCTCGGCACTCAGGATTGGGGCCTGAACCTGCAACAGGCCATCAATCTGCCCAACTTTGGCAGCCGCAACGGTCCCACCGAGCTGGAAGCGGGACGCACCCCCATGTCGGTGGTCGAGGGGCTGAAGGCGAGGGGACATGAGGTGGTACTGAACGAGCAGACCTCCGGCCTGCAGGGGGTTGAGCGCAACACTGGCGGCTGGTTTGGCGCAGCCGATCCGCGCCGGGAAGGGATCGCCAAGGGGGAGTAAGGTTCCCATAACAACAAGGCCAGCATAATGCTGGCCTTGTTGTTGATGGAGCGTGACGGAGCGCTTACTGGATACCCAACAGCTCCACGTCAAAGATCGGCACGGGCGCGCAGTGGGATATTGCCACTGGAGCATCCTGCGCAGTTACTGGATACCCAGCAGCTCTACGTCAAAAATCAGCACGGATCCCGGCGGGATTTTGCCAGCGGCGCGGTCGCCGTAGGCGAGGTTGGCGGGGATGTAGAAACGGGTCTTCTCACCTTCCACCATCAGCTGCACCCCTTCGGTCCAGCCAGCGATCACCTGATTGAGGCCAAACTCGATGGGCTCGCCACGGGCGACCGAGCTGTCAAAGACGGTGCCGTCCAGCAGCTTGCCCTCGTAGTGCACCTTCACCTTGCTGGTGGCGGTGGGGTGAACAGTGCCGGTGCCCGGGGTCAGCACTTCGTACTGCAGGCCGGAGGCGGTGGTGGTCACCAGCGGTTTGTCCTTGTTGCTGGCGAGGAACTCGGCGCCAATCCGCACGTTGTCGGCCGCCAGCTTCTTGTTGTTGCTGCTGGAGTAGAAATAGTAGGCCACACCGGCGATGAGCAGCGCGATCAGTATGAATTTCATCGGTTTTTCCTGTTCCATGAAATGTAAAAAGTGCAATGAGGTCGCCATCTTATCGCGCACCGCCCCTGATGGCGAGCCACAGGGTGGGAGGATGTGAGCGGGCAGGCAAAGCCCGGAGAGCTGGACGCAAAAAGGGGCGAGTCAGTGACTCGCCCCTCGTCATGGCGGCGGCGCTTACTTGGCGGCCACCATCATCAGGGCGGGCAGGGCGAAGAAGAGACCCGTTACATAACCCAGAGCCAGCAGCTTGTTCTCGCTGCCTACCCGGGCCAGCCCCTCGGCGGCGCGCACCGGCAGGTCACGCAGGAAGGGGATGCCATAGATGATGACCACGGCAAAGAGGTTGAACAGCACGTGGACCAGCGCGATGGTCAGGGCCAGCTGGGCACCGGCTCCGCTGATGGCGGTGGCAGCCAGCAGGGCGGTGATGGTGGTACCGATATTGGCCCCCAGGGTGAAGGGGTAGAGCTGACGGGTGCTGAACACGCCGCCGCCGGCCAGCGGGATCATCAGGCTGGTTGTGGTGGAGGAGGATTGCACCATGATGGTCACCAGCGCACCGGAGGTGATGCCGGTCAGCGGGCCACGGCCCAGCGCCTTGTGCAGCACCTCTTTGGCTCGGCCAACCAGTACCTGTTGCAGCACTTTGCCGAGATACGTGACGCAAGCGAGGATCAGCAGGATACCGATGATGATGGTCGCGATGGCGGCACCCTTGCCCGGCAGGAATGCCACGGCGCTGTCAATCAGCTGCTGGGCCGGTGTGGTCAGCGGCTTCATGAAATCCATGCCCTTCATCGACATATTGGCGGAGCCTACCAGCAGGTTGGCCAGCCACTCGGCGCTGTGTTGCAGCAGGCCGAACATCAGCTCCAGCGGCAGGAAGATGAACACCGCCAGCAAGTTGAAAAAGTCGTGCACGGTGGCGGCGGCGAAAGCGCGGCGGAACTCGGCGCGATCCCGCACATGACCCATGGAGACAATGGTGTTGGTGATGGTGGTGCCGAGGTTGGCACCCATCACCATGGGGATGGCCATGCTGATGGGCAGGCCGCCAGCCACCAGACCGACGATCACCGAGGTGACGGTGCTGGAGGATTGCACCAGCGCGGTAGCGAGAATACCCAGCAGCAGGGCGACAAAGGGGTTGTTGGCAAAGGCGAAGATCTGGGCTGCGCCCTCGGCGCCGCCGGAGAAATCTTTGAAGCCGTGGGAGATGGCGCCCACGGCAACCAGGATCAGGTAGACCAGTACGATGACACTCATCCAGTTGAACAGGGCGCGGGTCGCGGGCGGCTGTGACAAGGAGTGATGGTGTTGCATAAAGCCTCTTGAGACGGTCGTTCCGTCTTGGGTTGTTGATGACCCGCGCATTTAATCAGTGGTTAATGACAGAAATATGACAACGTGACACTTTTATGATGGTTTTATGACTTACTTTGGTGGTTTGCTCGTCAATAGATGATGGGAATGGCGAGAAATATGGCTGGTGGCGCCATCCGCCCGGTCTGTTCCTTGCCGACCAAGCAAGTGCGGGAGAGTGGCAATAGTCGAGCCCCATATTCAGCCCGTCAAATAGCAAGAAGGGGAGCCATGGCTCCCCTTCAGTCTATCCATTATCCGCAAAGGATCAGGCGTCAGCCGCCTCTTCGTACTGACGGAACGGGATACGGAACACCGCCAGACGCAGGAACAGATAGGTTGCACCTAGGCCAGCCCAGATCAGGCCCAGCTCCAGCGAGCTCTGCTCCAGGTTGATCCACAGCGCACCGATGGTAGCGGCGCCGAGCAGCGGCATCAACAGGTAGATGACGTGATCCTTGAGGGTCTTGTTGCGCTTCTCGCGCACCCAGAACTGACCGATCACCGACAGGTTGACGAAGCTGAACGCCACCAGTGCGCCGAAGTTGACCAGCGCCAGCGCGGTATCCAGGTCAAACGACACGGCGGAGAGGGCCAGACCGCCCACCATCAGCACGTTGATGGCCGGAGTGCGGTATTTCGGGTGGATGTAGCCAAACACCCGCTCCGGGATCATGCGGTCACGCCCCATCACGTAGAGGATGCGCGACACACCGGCGTGAGCCGCCATGCCGGAGGCCAGTACCGCGACCGTGGTGCAGACCAGAACCACGGACTGGAAGAAGGTGCCGCCAACGTAGAGGGCGATCTCCGGCAGTACCGCGTCGGGATGCTGGAAGCGGGCGAGGCTCGGGAAGTAGAGCTGCAGGCAGTAAGAGACCACCACGAAAATGATGCCGCCGATAAGGGCAGTCAGCACGATCGCCTTGGGGATCACCTTGCCGGCATTCGGAGTCTCTTCGGAGAGGGAGCTCAGACCGTCAAAGCCCAGGAACGAGAAGCAGAGAATGGTCGCACCGGTGAAGAGCGGAACCAGCTGTGCTGACTCGAAGTGGAACGGACGGCTGCTCATCAGGGTGCCAGCCCCTTCGCCGTGGTAGATGCCCCACGCCATCAGGCCGATAAAGAGGGTGATGATGGCCAGCTGGATTACCACGATCAGACCGTTGAAGTTGGCCACCAGATTGATGCCGCGCAGGTTCAGGAAGGTCATCACGGTCACCAGACCGAAGATGAACACCCAGGGCTCGACGCCCGGGAACATGGCGGTCAGGTAGATCTTGGCCAGCAGGATATTGATCATCGGCATGAACATGTAGTCGAGCAGGGATGACCAGCCGACCATGAAACCGACGTAGGGGTTGAACACCTTCTGGGCATAGGTATAGGCAGAGCCCGCAGAGGGGAACTTGCGTACCAGATGTCCGTAGCTGAAAGCGGTGAGCAGGATGCCACCCAGAGCCAGCAGATAGGCGGTGGCGACCCGGCCATCGGTGATGTCACCGACGATGGCGAAGGTGTCGAAGACAGCCATGGGGGTCAGATAGGCCAGACCCATCACAATCACTTGTGTCAGGGTAAGGGTCTTGAGCAGCTTGGCGTTTTGCGATGCCATTACGCTTTCTCCTCAATCAGTGCCGCAGCACGTGCTTGCAACGAGCGCAGGGATACGATGGATTCGCAAGCCTGTACATCAAGGGCGCCGGGGAGGCGCATACCGGGCTGTACCGGCAGGAAAGCATTAAAACGCCCCATTGTTATCCTCTCAACGTCGGGAGATTGTTTGGCAATCTCGAATATCACTTCCGGAAACGTTCCGGCCTCTTGTGGTGGGTTTGTACTGCACTTCAAAAATACAAAAACCGATGTCGCAGTGAACATCGGTCCTTTATTGGCGGCGTATTGTGCATTCGGTCAGCCCCCTTGACAAGCAAAAAAGGGCGGATTAACGCATTTTTTTGCATACGTACGGGGCAGGTAAGTGGTCACTCGCCCCCTGCAGCCGTCCCCGAGCCGCTCCCCCTTTTTCGGGGGGGAACAGAACCCTGTCGTGGCGTATGAAAAATCGGCAAATCGGGGCTGCAGGGTGCATAGCGCCTCAACATTGATCCTGATCATATTTGGCGGCGTTCCCCCGGGCTCGAGTCCAGCGAACTGATCGGCTGGCGGGGGATGGGAGGGGTTGAAGTGGATAAAGAGTGACTGCATATCCATTCACATTAATGACTGAGGATAGAAGGCGACGCGGCTCGGGCCATGGCACGGCGAGCGGTCCGGCTGGGTAGTTATTTGAAATCAGTCACACTTCCTGCAGAAACCGCATTTCTGGCAACCCGTGCTGCTGGCAACCAGAGCACTGCAAAAACAACAAGGAGCCCGCAGGCTCCTTGTTCGCTATCGAGGGGAGGGGCGCCAGCGGTTACTGGGCGATCTCCACCTTGTCGGCGGTATGCAGCGGGATGCGGAACACAGTCAGGCGCAGGAACAGGTAGATGGCCCCCAGCGCCGCCCAGATCAGCCCCAGCTCGAAGGAGGAGGGCTCGAGGTTGAGCCACAGTACCCCGATGCAGGCGGCGCCACAGAGCGGCAACAGCAGGTACATCAGGTGATCCTTGAGACACTTGTTGCGGCCCAGCTTCACATAGAAGTGGGCAATCACCGCCAGATTGACGAAGGTGAAGGCCACCAGGGCGCCGAAGTTAATCAGCGCCAGCGCCATCTCCAGATCCAGCGACACCGCAGAGAGGGCCAGCAGGCCGACCAGCAGCACGTTGAACGCCGGGGTTTGCCACTTCGGATGGATGTAGCCGAAGAAGCGGGCAGGCAGGGCGCGATCACGACCCATCACGTAGAGCAGGCGCGATACACCGGCGTGGGAGGCGAGCCCCGAGGCCAGCACCGCTACTGTGGTGCAGACCAGCACCACAGCCTGGAACAGCTTGCCGCCGACATAGAGGGCGATCTCCGGCAGTACCGCATCCGGATGCTGGAAGCGGGAGATGTCCGGGAAGTAGAGCTGCAGGAAGTAGGAGGTGGTGACGAACAGCACACCGCCGATCAGCGCCGTCAACACGATGGCGCGGGGGATCACCCGATCCGCGTCCGGGGTCTCTTCCGACAGGGTACTGATGGCGTCAAAACCGAGGAACGACAGACAGAGGATGGAGGCCCCCATCAACAGCGGCGATACCTGGATCTGCTCGGAGAAGAAGGGACGGCTGCTGGCCACGGTCCCCAACCCTTCACCATTGTGAACGCCCCAGGCGATCAGGCCGATGAAGATGGCGATGATGCTGAACTGCATCACCACGATCAGGCTGTTGAAGTTGGCCACCAGCTTGATGCCGCGCAGGTTGAGGGCGGTCATCACCGCCGCCAGACCGAAGATATAGGTCCAGGGCTCCACGTTCGGGAAGAGTGCTTCCAGATAGATCTTGGCCAGCAGCATGTTGATCATCGGCATGAACATGTAGTCGAGCAGGGAGGTCCAGCCCACCATAAAGCCGACATAGGGGTGAAACACCTTCTGGGCATAGGTATAGGCGGAGCCGGCTGACGGGAACTTGCGCACCAGATGGCCGTAGCTCAGGGCAGTGAACAGCATGCCGATCAGGGCAAACAGGTAGGCGGTCGGCACATGGCCTTCGGTGATCTCGGTAACGATGCCGAAGGTGTCGAACACAGCCATGGGGGTGAGGTACGCCAGTCCCATAACCACGACCTGCCACAGTTTGAGGGTCTTTTTCAGACCAACCTGCTGGGCCGCCATTATGCATGTTCCTCATGCAGTGCCAGAGTGGCACGGTCCATCAACGAAACCGGGAGAGAGGCCCGGGAATCAAGGGCGCCAGGGCGGCGCACACCGGCCATGGCCGGTTGGAAAGCATTGAGATGCCCCATGTTGTTCCTCACTAGACTTGGTATCGGGAGACTGCTGCCAATCTCGCTATCTTTTCCGGGGGTGATCCGGCCTCGTTTATGGGTGTGTTCACTGTCTAAAAAAGAACCGATGCCATTGTTTTACATCGGTTCTTTCAGTGGCGGCGCATTGTGCATTTGCAGGGCCCCCTTGACAAGAAAAAAAGGGGGCAAAATTGCATTTATTTGCACAGGTGAGTGGTCACTTTCCTGCTGGTCAGGCCAGCACGGCCTCCAGTGATTTTTCAAGGAGTTGCAACCCCTCGTCAATCACTGCCGCAGGGGCTGTCAGGGGGGCGAGAAAACGGATGACATTTGCGCGCACCCCGCATGAGAGCAGGACCAGACCCCGTTTGCCCGCCTCGGCCACCAGTCGCTTGGTAAGGTCGGGATCGGGCTGGCTGGCATCACGCCGTTTCACCAGCTCCATGGCCACCATGGCACCGGGGCCGCGAATTTGACCTATGCAGTCAAAACGCTCGGCTATGCGTTCCAGCCCCGCCTTGATCTGTTCCCCCTGATCCAGCGCTTTCTGGTTGAGTTTCTCCTCGTCAATCACCTGCAAGACTGCCAACGCAGCGGCGCAGGCGATGGGGGAACCGGCATAGGTGCCACCCAGGCCCCCCGGCTTGGCCGAGTTCATGATCTCCGCCTTGCCCACGACAGCCGAGAGAGGGAAGCCACCCGCCAGACTCTTGGCCAACGTCATGATGTCCGGCTCGATGCCGGCATACTCGGTGGCGAAGGTCTTGCCGGTGCGGCAAAAACCGCTCTGGATCTCGTCGCAGATCAGCAGAATGCCGTGCTGGTCGCAGATGCTGCGCAGCTTCTGCATAAAGCTTGGGGAGGCGGGATAGAAGCCCCCTTCTCCCTGTACCGGCTCGATGATGATGGCGGCAACCCTGCTCGGCTCGATATCGGCGCTGAAGCAGAGCTCGAGGGCGTGCAGGGCATCCTCTTCACTCACCCCCAGATAATCGGCGGGGAAGGGGATGTGGTAGACCTCGCCCGGGAAGGGGCCAAAGCCGGTCTTGTAGGGGACCACCTTGCCGGTGAGCGCCATGCCCATCATAGTGCGACCGTGAAAGCCCCCCTTGAAGGCGATGGTGCCGCTGCGCCCGGTGTGGGCGCGGGCAATCTTGATGGCGTTCTCGACCGCTTCGGCACCGGTGGAGAGAAACAGGGTGCGCTTCGGGGTCGGGCCGGGTACCAGGGTGTTGAGCTTTTCGGCAAGCTCGATATAGCCGGGGTAGGGGGTGACCTGAAAGCAGGTGTGGCTGAACTTTTCCAGCTGCTCGCGCACCGCCGCCACCACTTTGGGGTGGTTGTGGCCGGTATTGAGCACGGCGATGCCGGAGGCAAAGTCGATGTAGCGGTTGCCCTCCACATCCCACAACTCGGCATTTTGCGCCCGGTCGATGAAGACCGGCAGCAGGGTGCCAACGCCGTTGACCACGGCCGCTTCGCGGCGCGCTTGCCACGCCTTGTTTGATTCTGACTGACTCATCTTCCCTCCCTGAGGGGCCGCAGCCCCCGATATTCCCTGAAAATGTGGCAGGCGTTTTGGCGCCTATTACCGCCAATTAGCCCATAAGGCCAGATCGGCGGCGCCTTGTCTCTCTGTTGCTGCCCTAGCGAATGGCGCCAAAGCAGAGGTATTTGGTCTCGAGATACTCCTCCAGCCCCTCGGCTGCACCCTCCCTACCCAGACCCGACTCCTTGATGCCGCCAAAGGGGGCCAGCTCGGTTGAGATGATCCCCTCGTTGATGCCGACCATGCCGTACTCCAGCTGCTCGGCGACGCGCCACACCCGGGCGATATCGCGGCCATAGAAGTAGGCGGCCAGTCCATAAGGGGTGTCGTTGGCAATGGCGATGGCCTCGGCTTCGGTCTCGAAGCTCACCAGCGGGGCGACCGGGCCGAAGATCTCCTCCTGCAGGATGGGGTTGGTTTTATCCACCTTGCCCAGAATGGTGGGGCGGTAAAAAAGGGGACCGGCGGGGTGAGCTTCGCCCCCCAGCAGCACTTCGGCACCGGCGGCGACCGATTGCTGCACCAGCTCGGCCACCTTGCTGGCGGCGGCGGGGTTGATGAGCGGGCCGATCTGGGTGCCCTCCGCCATGCCATCTCCCACCTTGAAAGCCTTGACGGCGGCAGTCAGCTTTTCGGCGAAGGCGTCATAGACGCTGGCCTGCACCAGAATGCGGTTGGCGCAGACGCAGGTCTGCCCGGCGTTGCGGTATTTGGAGGCGAGCGCCCCGGCCACCGCGGCATCGAGGTCGGCGTCGTCAAAGACGATAAAGGGGGCGTTGCCACCCAGCTCCAGCGACAGCTTTTTCATGGTGTCGGCGCACTGGCGCATCAGCAGCTTGCCGATGCGGGTGGAGCCGGTGAAGGAGAGCTTGCGCACCACCGGATTGCTGCACAGCTCGTTGCCTACTGCGCTCGCCTGATGGCTGGTGACGATATTGATGACACCGGCGGGGATCCCCGCCTGCTCGGCAAGCAGCGCCAGTGCCAGCGCGCAGAGCGGGGTCTCGGCGGCAGGTTTGATGACGATAGTGCAACCGGCGGCCAGCGCCGGGCCCGCCTTGCGGGTGATCATGGCTATCGGGAAATTCCACGGAGTGATGGCGGCGACCACGCCCACCGGCTGCTTGATGGTGGCCAACCGGCGATCGCCGCTAAAGCCCGGGATGGTGCGGCCATAAGCGCGCTTGCCCTCCTCGGCGAACCACTGGATAAAGCTGGCGCCGTAAGCCACCTCGCCTTTTGCTTCCGCCAGCGGCTTGCCCTGCTCGCAGGTCATGATGCGGGCCAGCTCGTCGCTGTGGGCGGTGATGGCGGCAAACCAGGCGTAGAGCTTGTTGCTGCGCTCCTTGGCGGTCAGCGCTGCCCAGGCGGGTTGCGCCGCGTGGGCGGCCGCGATGGCGCGGCGGGTATCCTCGGCATCCATATCGGGCACCTGGGTAATGACGGCACCGCTGGCGGGGTTGGTGACCTCGAAGGTGCGGCCGCTGGCGGCCTCGCACCACTGCCCATCTATATAGGCGCGGGATGTGATCAAGCTGGAGTGGGATGTTGTTCCTGACATGAGAAGCCTCGAGTGTGGGTCAGAGCAGCTGGTTGCCGGAGTGAGCCGACCCTTCCTGCGCCGCTGCCGTATAAAATAATAAGCACAGGAAGACCATAATTTGAGCTGAAATGTTTTTCAAGTGTTAAATATATTTGAATTGCTGGGGGGCGCCATGCTAGAAAATGGGCTGTGTAGCGTGCTTTCTCCGGTTCGCTTGCAGGCTGCAAGTGGGCAGACGACCGGGGGATGGTAAATCAGGTGTGCAAAATAATGAACGGTTTTGCTGTGTAACATAGTGAACGGCAAGGGAAAGCTGGTCGGCTATTTTAACCAGCAGGGTAAACAGGCAGCGCCTGATCCGATGCGATCACGCGCAAGCAGGAGAGGCTGATGATGCAAGGATGCAGACATGGCGCAGCAGGGGGCCTTTCATGAGTGGGCCACAGAGTCGGGAGGGCGTGGCTCGACCGTTGAGTGGGGCTGACGCCGGGGCGCGCACCATGGGGGAACGTCTGGCGGCGGTACGCCATCAGCTGGGGCTCTCCCAGCGGCGGGCGGCCGAGCTGAGCGGCCTGACTCATGGCGCCATCTGCATGATCGAGCAGGACAAGGTGAGCCCCTCGGTGGCCTCCCTGCAAAAGCTGCTCACCATCTATGGCCTGCCGCTGTCGCGCTTCTTCGCCGAGGAGGAGAGCCGCACTCCGGAGGTGGTGATCAAGGCGGATCAGCTGATCGAGCTGGGCAGTCAGGGGGTCTCTCTCAAACTGGTGCACAACGGCAACAACCGCCGCCAGCTCGGCTTTATGCTGGAGACCTATCCCCCCGGCACCGACACTGGCGGTCAGGTGACCCATCAGGGGGAGGAGGTCGGCACCGTGCTGGAGGGGTCGGTGATCCTGACGGTGGCTGGCCAGAGTTATCAGCTGGAGGCGGGCGACAGCTATGTGATCGACACCGGCGAGCCCCACAGCTTCAGCAATCCGTCGGGGGAGACCTGTCGCATCGTCAGCGCCCACACCCCGGCGAGCTTTTAATCCTGACAGTAGTTTGGCAACCGAACCGGTAAGGAAACAGGGATCATGACCGAACATGTAAACAGTTACTATGCAGCCAGCGCCAATAAACACGCGCCCTATCCGACACTGACCGAGCAGCTGGAGTGCGATGTCTGTGTCATCGGGGCGGGCTATACCGGCCTCTCCAGCGCCCTGCATCTGGTAGAGAAGGGCTACAAGGTGGTGGTGCTGGAGGCCGCGCGAGTCGGCTTTGGCGCCAGCGGCCGCAACGGCGGCCAGATCGTCAACTCCTACAGCCGCGACATCGACACCATAGAAGCGAACTGCCCGCCGGATCAGGCCAGGCTGCTCGGTTCCATGTTGTTTGAGGGGGGCCAGATCATCCGCGAGCGGATCAAGCGCTACAACATCCAGTGCGATCTGCAGGAGGGGGGCGTCTTTGCCGCCGAGACCGAGAAGCAGCTGCACGAGCTCAAATCCCAATACGCCCGCTGGCAGAAGTGGGGCAACGACCAGCTGGAGCTGCTCGATGCCAAGGGGGTGCGCGAGGTGGTGGCGAGCGATCGCTATGTCGGCGCCCTGCTCGACAAGAGCGGCGGTCATATCCACCCCCTCAACCTAGCGTTGGGGGAGGCGGAAGCCATCCGCATGCTGGGGGGGCAGATCTTCGAGCAATCCGCCGTCACCAGCATCACCCCGGGGCAGCCAGCCTTGGTCAAGACCGCCAAGGGGGCGGTGAAGGCGCGCTTTGTGGTGGTGGCGGGCAACGCTTACCTCGGTAATCTGGTGCCGGAACTGGCCAGCAAGAGCATGCCTTGCGGCACCCAGGTGATCGCCACCGAAGTGCTGGGAGAGGAGCGGGCCCGTTCACTGCTGCCGCAAAACTACTGTTTGGAGGATTGCAACTACCTGCTCGACTACTACCGTACCTCCGGCGATCACCGGTTGATCTATGGCGGCGGTGTGGTCTATGGCGCGCGGGATCCGGCGGATATCGAGCGGCTGATCATCCCCAAAATGCTCAAGACTTTTCCGCAGCTGGCAGACGTCAAGGTGGAGTACACCTGGACCGGCAACTTCTTGCTCACTCTGTCGCGCCTGCCGCAGTTTGGTCGCATCGGCCCCAACATTTACTACATGCAGGGCTACAGCGGCCACGGCGTCACCTGTACCCATCTGGCGGGCAAACTGCTCTCCGAGGTGCTGAGCGGTCAGGCGGAGCGCTTCGATGCCTTTGCCAAACTGCCGCACTACCCCTTCCCGGGTGGCCGTCTGTTCCGTATCCCCTTTACCGCCGCGGGCGCTGCCTGGTACACCCTGCGCGATCGGCTGGGGGTATAAGAGACGCTATGCGAGAAATGTGTGCTGGTGGTTGCCGTTTAGCGAGCGCAGATGCCAGCACCAATACCGGAAACAACAAGGCCACCGCGAGGGTGGCCTTGTTGTTTATCAATCAGCAGCGCGCTGATTAGCTGTAGAAGGCTTCAACGGTGCCCTTGAGCTTGATCAGGATGGGCTGACCACGGCGATCCAGCGCCTTGGGGGAGGGGATCTTCACCCAACCTTCGCTGATGCAGTACTCCTCGACATCGGTGCGCTCTTTGCCGTTCAGGCGAATACCGATCGGGTGCTCGAAGCAGGCGGCCACATAGTGAGGGCTGCGGGGATTGCAGGAGAGGTGATCCGGCAGAGCCGGTTTGGTGCTGGTATCGCTCATCGATATAACCCGAAATGAATAAAAAGTGGGTCATTGTAGAGAATGCCGCCATGGCATTCAAG
Organism: Aeromonas sp. R1-2; assembly: GCF_040908505.1. Lineage (NCBI taxonomy): Bacteria > Pseudomonadati > Pseudomonadota > Gammaproteobacteria > Aeromonadales > Aeromonadaceae > Aeromonas > Aeromonas sp. R1-2. The sequence goes on from NZ_JBFODU010000009.1 coordinate 58,054, forward strand.
GCGGCCACAAAACAGGCAAAACGTGCTCGCCATCGCTATGGGCGACCCGCTTATCCTCGTTGCCAATGCATCACCAGCTCGGGGCGACCGCTATGCTCGCACAGCTGCTGCTCACCCTCTTTGAAACCGTTGCGGGAATAGAAGCGCCGCGCCTGCTCATTTTCGGCGTAGACCGTCAACTCGAGCCGGTCATATTGGGCTTTGAGGTGTTCGAGCAGTTGGTGACCCAGCCCGTGTGATTGGTGAGCAGGGGAGATAAACAGGGCGGCAACAGAGCCCTGATACCAGGAGATAAAGCCCAGTAGCTGTCCATCCTCCTCATAGACCCAGCTCTTGCTGGCGGGCAGATAGATGTCCCGCATCGCTGCCCGTTGCTCATGCCAAAAGGCGGCGGGAATAAAGTCGTGGGCTTGTACCGATGCCTGATACCAGAGCTCGACGGCGGCATCCAGATCGGTGGCAGATAATGGGCGGATCATATTGGCCTCGACTGTGAAGAGTGGTCGCACGATATGCCCGAACCATGTCGTGTTATCGGGCATATCGTCTATCGCAAGCTGGCTACTATTTGCGGGTCAGCTTGTCGAGGTAGCCCATGGCGAAGGCCGAGAGGACAAAGGTGATGTGGATCAGCAGGTACCACTTGATCTTGTCGTTGGGGAGATTTTCGGCATTCATAAACACCTTGAGCAGGTGAATAGAGGATATGGCGACAATGGAGGCGGCGACCTTGTTTTTCAGGGAGCCGGCATCGAGTTTGCCGAGCCACACCAGTTTGTCGCTCTCATCCCCGACATCGAGGCGCGAGACGAAGTTCTCATAGCCGGAAAACATCACCATCACGATAAGTCCCCCCACCAGGGTGATATCGATCAGCGACAGTGTGACCAGCACCAGATCCACCTCTTTCATCTCCAGTATGTTGGGCAGGATATGGAGGATCTCCTGAAAGAATTTCACTCCCAGTGCCAGCAGTATGAGGCTGAGCCCAAGATAAATGGGGGCCATGATCCAGCGGGATGCGTACATCAATCTTTCAAACATGTTTTCCATAGTGCGATTACAGGTCCATCAAATGGTTAACAAACGAGTCGGCCATAGCTTAACCGAGATGCCTCACATCTCAAGCATCTCGATAGCATATTGCTGAATTGGGGGGTGTCAGGCAGGAGTTTTTAACCCTGGGTAGGGCAGTGCTGCGGGTGGCAGAGGGCCCGTGGTCGGGTCTATCCGGTGTCAGGGCAGATCCAGGGTAAAGCGGGCGCCGCCGAGGGGGGATTCATCGACCCGGATCTGGCCGCCGTAGCTGTGGACGATTTCGGTCACCACTGCCAGACCTATGCCCTGACCGGGTGAACTGTCTGCCCGCACGCCGCGCTGGAAGATCTGCTCTGATTTGGCCGGGTCGATACCCGGGCCATCATCTTCCACTTCGATACGCAGCCGCTCGAGATGGCGACGCACCGTCACCTTCACTTCGCTGATGGCAAACTTGCAGGCGTTGTCGAGCAGGTTACCCATCAGCTCCATCAGGTCGCCCTGCTCGCCGTGGAAGAGGGCGTCATCGTCGAACTTGAAGTGGGTTTGCAGCTTCTTGTGGCGATAGACCTTGGTCAGGCTGGCCAGCAGTTTTTCAATCAGCGGCACCGGCTCGGTGCCCTTGCTGGCAAGGCGCTGGCGGCCAGTAACGGCCCGTCTGAGCTGATACTGGATCATCTGATCCATGGTGAGGATTTGCTCGTTGATGTTGTCGTGGATCTCCCGCCCCAGCTTCACTTCGCGGGTGGTGATCTGGATCAGCGCCAGCCGGGTTTTCAGGCTGTGGGCGAGATCGTTGAGGGCGTGCTGGTAGCGCTGGGTCTGCTGGCGTTCGTTCTCCAGCAACTGGTTGATGGAGTCGGTCAGCGGGGCCAGCTCCCGCTCAAAATCACTCGAGAGGTCATCGCGCTTGCCGGCCCGGATATCATCGATCTGACGGGCGATGGTGCGCAGTGAGCTGAGGCTCCAGAAGGTGGTGAGCAGCAGCAGCCCGGCCAGCAGCATATAGGCGAGCAGCGCCTGTTTGGCGGTCTGGTAGAGGTAGGTGCGGGACTCTTCGTGGTAGCGTTTGGCCGAGTCGATCATCACCACGTAGTAGGCGGTGGTGCCGCTGCCGGGATTGCGGATAAACCGCAGGCTGTAGACGAAGTAGCTCTCGCCGTTCTTGATGGTGTGCTTCTTGAAGAAGTAGTCGAGATCCATCCCCCCCAGATACTTCATCAGATCGCCACAGATGGTCTGTTTGGCCTTGATCACCTCCGGCATATGGAGGCTCGACCAGACCAGATCGCCATCGGCGCGGCAGATCAGGGTATCGAGGTTGCGATCCCCCGCACCACGGGATATCCGCCCCAGCTCGACGTTTGACCCCTTGTCATCCGGCTCGGTGGAGGAAAACAGCTTGGCCAGGTTCTCCTGCATCCGGGCGCTGGCCTTCTGGGTCTGCTCCTCGACGTGGCCGAGGTAGAGGGCGTAGACGGCAAACCCCATGATCAGCGCGATGACCAGCAGCGAGCTGAGCAGCAGTTTGATGTGCAGTGAGCTGCGGATCATCTTGATGGGGCGCGGCAGATGAAACTGCATCAGTTACAGGAGAGGTTGAAGATGTAACCCTGACGCCGGATGGTGGAGATGGGTTGAATCGTCCCTTCCGGATCCAGCTTCTTGCGCAGGCGGCTCACCATCACCTCGATGGTGTTGGGGTCCCCTTCGCCGTCGCCGTAGAGCTGGTCGAGCAGTTGCTGCTTGGAGACCACCTGACGGGCATTGCGCATCAGGTACTCCAGAATGAGGTATTCAAAGCTGGTGAGCACCGCCACTTCACCGGCGATAGTCAGCTCCTTGCGGGAGAGATCCAGCTCGTAATCACCGGCCTTCACCTTGGGCGAGATAAAACCGGCGCTGCGGCGCACCAGCGCATTGAGTCGGGCCAGCAGCTCATCTTTCTGGAACGGTTTGACCAGATAGTCATCAGCACCCGCTTCCAGTCCTTCGACCTTGTCCTGCCAGTTGCCACGGGCGGTCAGCACAATGATGGGGAAGGGGATCTGCCGTTCGCGCAGTTGCCGGATCAGTTGCAGGCCGTCCATATCGGGCAGACCGAGGTCGATGATGGCCACATCAATGGGATAGTCGGCGGCGTAGTGCAGTGCAATCCCGGCCTGGTCGGTGCTGTAGACCTGATTGTCGGCTTCGGTCAGCAGAGAAGAGAGGTGGTGATTGAGCAGCTTGTCGTCTTCGACCAACAGAATTTTCATGATGTGAGCGGTCATAGGGATCCAGGCTGTCAATTAGAAAGTGTATGTCGCTTCGAGTCAATTCGAATCCTAATGCATCCCGGCTGTATCGGGACTGAATCAGCGGGACTTCAGAGTTCGCGCCAACTGGTCGTTTAACCATGGTCTCGGGTTGTCGATGACATGCTGGTCGGCAGCCATGTTGCGAAAGGTTTGATGTGATGAGAGAGATGGCCGGGAGGCTGCTGGCGCGACTGCAACAGCGTGAGCGCAGTGACCTCCTCTATATTGTCTGGCTCTGCTGGGGGGCAGCCTTGCTGCTCTACGTGCTGGGGTCGCCCTGTTTTCTGTGGCCAGTGGCGCCGATGCCGCTGGTTCTGCTTGTGTGGTTGGTGGAGAGAGTACGGATGTTTGGAAGAAACAAAGGTGGTGCGGCTGCTGGGTCGGCCGGCGCCACTGTGATTGCAGCCGGTGCCCGCTTCAAGGGCGAGTTGCAGGTGGAGGGGGATCTGGAAGTGCGCGGTCAGGTCAATGGTACCATCCAGCTCATCGGTGGTGTGCTGCGCATCATGCAGGGCGGTAGCGTTGAGGGAGAGGTGAGTGCGCCCCACGTGATCATCAATGGTCTGCTGGAAGGCACCTGTACCTCCGCCGAGGTGGAGATCCTGGAGAGCGGCAAGATGCAGGGGATCTTCAAGGGGGGCAGTCTTTCCATCTGCAAAGGCGGCAACTTTGTTGGCCAGTCCCAGCCCACCGTGGCCGGCAAGGCCGATCCCGTGTTGCAAGCCTTGTCTGAAAACAGTTCGTCCGGGAGCAAGCACCCGGAGAGCAAGAGCAATGTGAAAAAGCTGCCGCACGAGCCGAAAGGCAAGCCGACCGAGGAGCTGGCCAAGCAGGCGTGATGCCGTTTGCGAGCGGTGCAGATGACGGTTGTTCAGGAAAACAGAGAGGGGGCCACGATGGCCCCCTCTGCGTTTCCCCGTTACCCGTTAGCTGCGGCGCGGCGGCAGCATATTGGTGAGGGTGTTGTCTTTGAGAATATGGTGGTGATAGAGGGCGGCCAGCGTGTGCAGGCCTATCAGGGCGTAACCGATATTGCCCAGCGTCTCGTGCACCTCCTTGATCAGTCCCTTGAGATCCGGACTGGGGGAAAGCAGGGCAGGCAGCTCAAGCCCGAAGAAGGGGATGGGTTTGCCCGCGGCGCTCAGCAGCAGCCAGCCAAACAGCGGGGTGAGAATCAGAAAACCGTAGAGGGCGAGGTGGGCCAGTTTTGCCAGCTTGTGCATGACCGGGGAGAGCTCGGGCACGATGCGGGGTGTCGGGCTCATCCAGCGCAGTGCCAGTCTGACAAACACCAGGGCGAAGATAAGCAGCCCCAGCATAAAGTGCCACTCCTTCATCAGATCCCGGCCTGGGTCCCCTTTGGGGAAGATATCGCGAAATTCGATCAGGGCGTAGACGGCGATCATGGCCCACAGGGTCAGCCAGTGCAGCCCGATATTCAGGGTGCCATAACGTTGTTCACTGTTCATCAGCATAGGTTTGTTCCTTCGAAGTGCTGTCACATCCGTGTGGCATCCCCGCACTCAAACGTGTCGGGGCGAGGCCAGATCCCTTGGCGGCAACAGGCTGGCTGCCATGCTTGCCATACATCGATAGCCTGCTGCTGGCATCAGTCAGAGAGGAGATCCCCTCTGCTGTCTGCATGGTATCACTGGCAACCGGGTGGATAGTCTGATCAATGCCACACAATTTACAGGCTCATTAAGCCCCTTGTGACGTGAAGAAGGCGTGAAATAGCATCAGCGATGTCAGCCCGCCCAGGTTCAGGCAGGCTCGATGGCCAGCACCAAGCAATCCGGCTCGCTGATGCGAAAACGGACGTTGCAGTCAAACAGCCGCACCCCGTACTCCTTCTCATCGGGCTTGCCCTTCTTGTAGGCGGGGCGCGGATCTTGCGCCAGCACTTCGCTCACCAGCTGGCGCAGCTCGGGGTGAGCCTTGAGCCAGGGTTGCAACTGCTGCTCGGCCTCGGCACTGAAGCTCACCGCCAGCGGCGGGGTGGGGGCGTCGGGGGCAAAACCACCACGGGCATCCGGCAGGCTGTCGGCATAGGGGATGTAGGGCTTGATATCGACGATGGGGGTGCCATCGAGCAGATCCACCGCCCCCAGCTCTAGCCACAGCTTGCTCCGCTCGCGACCAACCCCGTGCAGCTCGACCACCGAGAGCCCGAGCGGATTGGGGCGGAAGGTGGAGCGAGTGGCAAAGACGCCGACCCGTTCGTTGCCGCCAAGGCGCGGCGGGCGCACCGTCGGGTGCCAGCCTTGCGCCATGGTCTGGTGAAACACGAAGCTGAGCCACAGATGGGAGAACTGCTCGATGCCGCGCAGCACATCCGGCTGATCGTAAGGGGGGAGCAGCTCGAGGCGGGCGCGGGCCGATTTGACCAGTCCGGGCTGGCGGGGGATGGCGAACTTCTCCTTGTAGGGAGAACAGATGATCCCGAGGGTGTCGATTTCGAACTTCATGGTGGATCCTGACTGAAAACCCCGGCAATTTAGCACAGGCGGCCCCAAAACGCAGGTTCGGCCTCACTACGCCCTTTTCTGCGGCGCTGCCGTGATCCCTGTCCCATCCCGGCCAGTCGGGGGCTGTGCCCGCGCGCCGAGTTGCGTAGGGTGGAGGCATTGGCGTGTCAGGATGAAATATGTGCACTCGCGTCCAAGGGGGAGGGAGAGGGATGAAATTGCTGATTATCGGTGGCACCGGCTTTTTGGGGCGCCACCTCACCGCGCTGGCGCTGGATTGGGGCCATGAAGTGACTCTGTTCAACCGTGGCCTGCACCAGCATCCGGACTGGCGCGATCTGGTGCAGCTCACCGGCGACAGGGACAAGAGCCTGATCGCCCTGCAAGGGGCCAGTTTGCAGTGGGATCTCGTCATCGATACCTGCTGCTATCGCCCTGAGCAGGCGGCGAGCCTCTCGGCAGCTTTGCTCGGGCGCTGCGCGCGGCTGATCTTTATCTCCACCATCAGCGTCTATCGCGATTTCTCAATGCCTGGGATGAATGAGTCGGCGCCGCTGCATGCTATCCCCGAAGGTGAAATGCCCACTGACTATGGCCCGCTCAAGGTGTTGTGCGAGCAGGAGTATCGCGCCTGCTGGGGCGAGCGGCTTTGCATCCTGCGCCCGGGCGTACTGTGTGGCCCCCATGATCCTACCGGGCGCATGGCCTGGTGGATTAAGCGGGTGCAGCAGGGCGGGCCCTGGTTGCTGCCGGGCAGTGGCGAGGATCGCTTGCAGTATCTCGATGTGCGCGACTGCGCCGAGTTTGTGCTGCGTGCGGCGGAGCAGCAGTTGGGGGGCACATTCAACTTGCTCAAATCCGGTATTACCTTGAGTGACTGGCTGGAGCGGCTGAGCGCTAGGTTGCAGCCCGCTCGCCCCATCCAGCCCGAGTGGCTGCCCTGGCCCACCCTGATGGCAGCCGGTATCGAGCCCTGGCAGAGCTATCCCACCCTGCTGCCCTGCGCGCAGTCGGAATTTGCCGGTTACGGCACTATAAGCGCCGAGGCGGCCATCGTTAAGGGATTGAACTTTCGGCCTCTGGAGGAGACCGCCGCCGACCTTGCCCACTGGCTGGCCATCGAGCCTGCCGCCGAGGTAGCGGAGAATGCCATGACTCAGGCCGAGGAGACTTCGCTGCGGCAGCAGTTGCTGGAGCCCAGTCTGCATTAGGAGGGGGGGCATCGAGCCGCTGCTGCGGAAAATTGCTGCGATAGCGCGAACACAACGAGAGAGGGCATCCCGCGGGATGCCCTCTCTGTCTATTCATACCTGATGGCTACTGAAGATCGGCTGACGCGATTCCCCATCCCATCGCTGTCGCTCACCGAGTTAGCGGATGGCGGCCCCCGCGGCTACCAGCAGCTCTTTCAAGATGGTGCGATGGCAGCGGGACTCCTGCTCGCAGTAGCAACCGACCGAGAGGTTGGTGGTATGAGAGAGGGCGGCCAGTAGCGCCAGATCATGCCTGGCGGCAGGTTGCGCCATCTCGGCCTTGTACTGTTTGCCAAACCCTGCCCACTGGGCGGGTGTCTCGGCTGCCAGCCCCAGCTTCATGGTCTCGCTGCTGGGGGCCAGGTTGGGAAACCAGACATCGTACCAATGCTGGCTGGCAAATTCGCTCTTGGGTACGCCGCGGGGCGGGCGGCGCACCGTGCCGATCCGCAGCCCCTCATCGGGCAGGCGCGGGCTGCCAAGGCAAACGATAGCGAGGGCCATGACAGCGAGTTACTTCTCTTCGGCCACTTTCAGTGCCTGCCCGTAGCAGATCACCTGTTTCAGGCAGCCCGGGGTGTCGCTGAACTCGGCACACTTGTCGATGGTGACGCCGTTGCCACCCATGTCGGCTGCGCGGCGGCGGGCCAGGGTGCGCGCTTCACCGGCGTTGGGCACCGGCTGGTTGGCATCGGCCTGGCAGGATTCACCCTCGATGGTGCCGAGGTAGAGGTAGTTGAGGTCAGCCAGCTCATCTTGTTCATAGATGCGCACGCTACCGGGTTTGAAGTATTCGTCGAAGTTCTCTTTATCCAGATTGCTGTTGAAGGCGTAGTTGGCACAGCCGGAGGCAATCAGGGGCATCATCAGGATCAGGCGTTTCATCGTCTCGTATCTTGTGTCGGTGATGAGGACAGTAGAAATGCGCAGGCGCTCCATGTCGGCATCTTGTTGAATAATGAGGGGGACATTATAGGGGCCAGCCGCCTGCGGCGACCAGCCCCGTTTTGCGCCCGTTTGTCAGGGTGTGACCCCCATCAGGCTGATATCAGCCTGATATCAAACAGGAGCCAGCCGCTGATAGAGGCTGCGGTAGTAATCATCCCCCAGCAGCTCGTCGTGCGGGGCGCAGAGGCGGATCTGTCCCTCTTCCATCAGGGCAATCCGGTCCATCTGCTCCATCCCCAGCAGGCGGTGGGAGATAAGCAGCAAGGTGCGATCAGCCCCGAGCCGGAACAGCAGATCCATGATCTCCCGCTCGGTCTGGCTATCGAGCCCTTCGGTCGGTTCGTCCAGCAGCCAGATCGGCGCATCGTGCAGCAGGGCGCGGGCAATGCCGATACGGCGACGCTCGCCACCGGAGAGGGGGCGTCCGCCGTCACCCAGCCAGGCGTCGAGGCCCGCCTCATCTTCCAGCAGATTGGCCAGTCCGACCTGGGTCAGTACCGCAATCAGCTGCTCGTCAGAGGCGGTCGGGGCGGCCAGTTTGAGGTTGTCCCGCAGGGTATCGGCAAACAGATGCACCCGCTGGCTCACCACCGAGATGGAGGCGCGCAGCGCCCCTTCGCTGTAGTCGGTGAGCGGCTTGCCATCCAGCAGGATCTTGCCTGCTTGCGGGCTCCACTCCCGGGTCAGCAGCCCCATCAGGGTCGATTTGCCGCAGCCGGTCTGGCCCAGCAGCGCCAGCTTTTCACCGGCGTGCAGTTGCAGGGTGCAGCCACGCAGCACCGGCTGAGGGTTGCCGGGGTAGCCAAAATAGAGGTCATTGATCTGCAGGGCGCCAGCGGTGGCGTGGGTCTGCTCGTCGCCCCACACGGGTGCTTTTGCCTCTTGCAGGATCTCGTTCAGGCGGCGTGCCGAGGTGAGGCTGGTGGAGAGGTGCTGGAAAGCCCCCGCCAGCGGCATCAGCGCCTCGAAGCTTGCCAGGGTGGCAAAGACCATCAGTGCGGTAATGGGGTCGGGCGCAGCACCCGCTACCCCATGACCGGCCAGCCAGAGCATCAGGGTCAGGGTCCAGCCGCTCAGCAGTTGCACCGAGAAGTTGGCCAGCCCGCTCACCTTGGCCATCCGGGCCTGCGCGACGAGCAGTGCCTGTTCGGCTTGTTGCAGCTCAACCAGCGCCTTGGGGGCGGCGGCAAACATCTGCAGCTCGGCCTGACCATCCAGATAGTCCACCATCCGGGTGCGCAGGGTCGATTTTTCGGCAATCAGCGCCTGACCGGGGCGACGGCCGAGGAAGTAGAACACCAGCGGCAGGGCAATCATGCCAAACAGCAGAATGGCACCCAGGGTGAGGGCGAGACGGCTGTCGAAAAACGACAGGAATAAGACCAGTCCGGCGGTGCTGAGCAGGGCCGCGCCTATGGGGGTGATCAGCCGCAGATAGACGTGGTCCATCGCATCGATGTCTGCCACCAGCCGGTTGAGTAGATCCGCCTGACGGAAACCGGCCAGGGTACCGGTGGATAGCGGCGAGAGTTTCTGCCAGAACCAGACCCGCAGTCGGGTCAGTACCCGGAAGGTGGCGTCGTGGCTCACGACCCGCTCACCCCAGCGACCGGCGGTACGGACGATGGAGAAGAAGCGCACCCCGCCTGCAGGGGTCATGTAGTTAAAGGCATGGGTCGTCGCAACTGTCATCCCCGCCACGGCAGCGGCGGAGAGGAACCAGCCGGAGAGGGAGAGCAGCCCCATGCCAGCGGCCAGGGTCACCAGCGCCAGCAGCAAACCAATGGTGAGGCTGAGCCAGTGTTGGCGATAGAGGCGCAGAAACGGCAACAGATCACTCATCGAGAGAACCTCCGGAACGTTGGGAGAGCAGGCGGGCAAAAGGCCCATCCGCCTGACTCAATTGTTGGAAGCTGCCTTGCTCCACCAGCTGGCCGCGGGCCAGCACCATTATCTTGTCCATCTTGGTAAGCTGGTCGAGGTGGTGGGTGATCATCAGCAGGGTCTGGCCAGCCATCGCCTGCTCAATGGTGGTCATGATGGCGCGTTCGGAGTGGCGATCCAGACTGGCGGTCGGCTCATCGAGCACCATCAGCTGGGTTGATTTGAGCAGGGTACGGGCCAGGGCAAGGCGCTGGGCCTGACCGACCGAGAGGCCGCCCGCCTGATCGCCGACCGGATAGTCGAGCCCCTTCTCCATGGCAAATTCCCACGCCTGCGACCGTTTCAGGGCATCTTCCAGCTCGGCATCGCTGGCCGTTGGCTTGGCCAGCAGCAGGTTGTCGCGCAAGGAGGCGTGGAACAGCTGCGGGTTTTGCGAGAGCCAGCCCAGTTGCAGGCGCCACTGGCTCATGTCGAGGGTGGCGAGTTCCTGTCCGTTGACCTTGAGCTCGCCACGATAGGGAGCAAAGCCGAGCAGGGCGTTGACCAGCGAGCTCTTGCCTGCGCCGCTGACGCCGATGAGGGCGGTGCGCGAACCGGCTTCCAGGGTGAAGTCGATGGGGCCGACCAGCACCTTGCCTTCGGCGCTCAGCACTTCAAGGGCTTTGGCTTCTACCTTGACCGGGCTGTCGGCATGGAACGGCGCCGTGCCTGCGGCCGGCTCGCTCACCTCGGCTTCGAGGAATTCAAGCAACTGCTCGGCAGCGCCAATGGCCTGCGCCTTGGCGTGGTAGTGGGCACCCAGTTCCCGCAGCGGGGCGTAGAACTCGGGGGCGAGAAACAGCACGAACAGGCCGGTAAAGAGGGTGACCTTGACCCCATAGCTACCAAAGTTCAGATGGTCGATATAAGAGAAGCCGAAGTAGACGGCGACCAGCGCGACTGAAATCGCGGCGAAGAACTCCAGCACGGCGGTGCTCAAAAATGCCAGGCGCAGCACTTCCATGGTGCGCTCACGAAAATCTTCCGAGGCGTCGCGAATAGCGTCACCTTCTGCCTGGGTACGCATAAAGAGTTGCAGGGTACGCAGCCCCTTCAGCCGATCGAGGAAGTGGCCGGAGAGACGGGCCAGCGCCTGAAAGTTGCGGCGGTTGGCATCGGCGGCGCCCACACCCACCAGGATCATAAAGATGGGGATGAGGGGCGCAGTGCCCAGCAGGATCAGGCCCGCCGCCCAGTTGACCGGGAACACGGCCACCAGAATGACCACCGGAATAAAGACGGCGATGGCCATCTGCGGCAGATAGCGGGAGAAGAAATCCTGCATATTTTCAATCTGTTCCAGCAGCAGGCTGGCCCAGCTACCGGCCGGACGGCGCTGGATATAGGCAGGGCCGAGACGACTCAAGCGAGTGAGCACCAGCTGGCGGATGGTCTGGCGCACCGCGCTGCCCGCCTTGAAGCTGGCCACTTCGCGGCCGTAGGCCAGCGCCGCTTTGCCAAGCGTCACCAACAGCAGGGTAATAAAGAGCGTGATGGATTGCTCAGGCGTGGAGCCTTCGATGATAAAGCCGTGCAACAGGGTCGCCAGCAGCCAGGCTTGCGCCACCATCAGAATGCCCTGGCCAAGGCCAAAAGCGATGGAAATCGTGATCCAGCGGCGACCGTGACTCGATTGCTTGCGCAACCAGCCATAGAGACGTTTTTGCGTTTTTTTATCCATTACCACCATCCTCGCGTCGAGTGGCGCAAGACTATCCTTGCCGTTTGGCCTTGGCAACCTTGTAAATTATCTGTGTTGAAAATGTTTGATTGAAAAAGCAACCGTCTGTTCAATCCTTGTCCGAACAGATTGATTTATTGAAAAAAGTGGCAAAGGCGCCATTGCGCTCGGCGGCAAAATGCATATAGTAGGAGCCCTGACGCGGGTGTAGTTCAATGGTAGAACGGTAGCTTCCCAAGCTGCATACGTGGGTTCGATTCCCATCACCCGCTCCAAATTTCAGATGCCAGGCGGGCATCGTATAATGGCTATTACCTCAGCCTTCCAAGCTGATGATGCGGGTTCGATTCCCGCTGCCCGCTCCAGCTTCAAAACAAAAAGCCCACTCCTGCGAGTGGGCTTTTTGTTTTTCATCCGTCTCATCTGTCTTGTGCGCCGTTCGACGTCACGCTCACCGTTTCTCAGCTTTTAAGGCAAATCGCAGAGACATAAAAGGCGCCCGAGGCGCCTTTTCAGATCAACAGCGTCGCGGGAGCTTATTCCTGCTCCAGCTCACCACAGAAACGGTAGCCTTCGCCGTGGATGGTGGCGATGATCTCCGGAGTATCGTTGACGCTTTCGAAGTGCTTGCGAATGCGACGGATGGTCACGTCAACGGTACGGTCGTGGGGCTTGAGCTCACGGCCGGTCATCTTCTTCAGCAGCTCGGCACGGGTCTGGATCTGGCCCGGGTTTTCGCAGAAGTGCAGCATGGCGCGGAACTCGGAGCGCGGCAGCTTGAACATGTCGCCAGTCGGGCTGACCAGTGCGCGGCTGTTAATATCCAGCGCCCAGCCGTTGAACAGGTAGCGCTCAACCAGCTTCTTCTCTTCGCCACCGGCAGCCACGTTCATGGTGCGGCTCAGCAGGTTGCGGGCACGGATGGTCAGCTCACGGGGGTTGAACGGCTTGGTGATGTAATCATCGGCGCCGATCTCCAGACCCAGGATCTTGTCCACTTCGTTGTCACGACCGGTCAGGAACATCAGGGCGATGTTGTCGTTCTCACGCAGCTCACGGGCCAGCAGCAGGCCGTTCTTGCCCGGCAGGTTGATGTCCATGATCACCAGATTGATGGTGTGGGAAGTGAGGGCCTGGTGCATTTCGTCGCCGTTGTTGGCTTCGAGCACGATGTAGCCTTCGGCTTCAAAAATGCTTTTCAGGGTATTGCGTGTGACCAGCTCGTCTTCGACGATCAGAATGTGTGGTGTTTGCATGAGTATTCCCAGATTCTTATCAGTTAATTATCTTAAATTTAACACTCTTTGGCGTTTCAAACCGATTTCCTGACTGATCCTGAAAATTTATTACGTCATCCTGGGTATGAGAGTCAGGTCGGAATATCGCGAATTAGGCATCAGTACCGGCAAGTATCCCTGTGCCACTTATAGGTTCCCGACAAGTCTGGTCGAGCAGAGCCTGGAAAGGTCGTCCATTACGAAAGTGGCCGCATTTTATCAGTTAACAGGAGCATAACAACACTCTTTGCCGTCAGATAGCAACTTTTTAACTCTGATTTGATATAGGTCAAACCCTGGTACAGCAGCATCATACTTGGCCTGAACCGGGTTTTCGCCCCTACAAAATGTAATGGAATGTAACATGTGATTGACATGAATTTGTGGGAAAACTACAAGAAAATCTGCTTTATCGCGCCATTTGAGCCACCAGACTGGTCTGCTTTTGCCATCATCACTGCCTGGAATCCGGCCAGCCAGTGGGTCACAGAACGACGCAATATGCGGCGGGAACGGGCGCTGTGGCGCCATCTGACCGTGGATTTGCAGGTGCCCGTGGTGGGGCCATTTTGGGGATCTGACCCGGACGAACGCTGGCAGGAGTCATCGCTGGCGGTGGCGCTATGCCTGCCACAAGCCCGTCAGCTGGCTGCCCGTTTTGGCCAGAACGCCATCTACTGGGTGGAGGATAGCCAGCTCTGGCTGGTGCCAGTATTGACGGATAAATCAGCTGTTTGTCTGGGCAATATTGAATCCTTCTGGATTGCCAGAAACCTTGACTGATGAAAGAATGAACACCTTCATGCATCTGAAAGGAATCAAATCATGCTGGATCTCCTGCCCGACCTCTGCGATCAACATGGCGACTTGCTGCAAGTAGCCGACCCGGTGTTTCAGGATTTTGGCGGTAAGGCCATCTTCTATGGTCGCGCCGTAACGCTCTCCTGTTATGAAGACAACAGTCTGGTGCGGGATCTGGTGACCCGCCACGGTCACGGCAAGGTGATGGTGATCGATGGTGGTGGCTCGCTGCGCCGTGCGCTGCTTGGCGATCAACTGGCGGTCAAGGCGGTGGAGCAGGGGTGGGAGGGGATCCTGATCCACGGCGCGGCGCGGGATGTGGGCACCCTGGCGACATTGGCGCTCGGGGTCAAGGCGCTGGCGGCCTGTCCGGTCAAGACCGAGAAGCGAGGATTGGGAGAGCTGGGGGCCGTGGTCAGCTTTGCCGGTGTGACCATCCACGAAGGGGATTACGTCTATGCGGATCGCAACGGCGTGGTGGTGAGTGCCACGCCGCTGATCTGATTCAGAAGTTGAAACCGACCCCCAGGCTCAGCGCCTGATCGGCTGTGATGGCGCTGACCCCGTAGTTGGCGGTGAGGGAGAGTCTCGGTGTCAGCAGCAGGTTGGAGTTGAGCTCCAGCAGGGTGCTGGCCTTGTTGAGATCAAGATGCTTGATCTGGCTGCCGATATTGAATGCCGGAGAGAGCTGGTAGCGTATCCCCGAACTCATATTGAAACCGGATGTGCGATTCTGATCCGCTACCGCCGGGCCCGCTTCCATGAAGAGGGTCACATCATCCACCACCGGATATTGATAGCCGCTATTGACCAGCCAGAGATCAAAACTGTCGCTGTGATGGCTATGGCCATTGAGCAGCACACCCGAGTAACTTTTGACATAGAGAGACGGGTTGGATTGCGGCTGAACCACTGCCCAGTCGGCGGCCTGTGCGGCCATGCTGGCGCAGGTTGCAAGCAGTGTGATGATGAGCGATTTGACCATTCGTTTCCCCTCCCTGGGTCCGGAACTGAGCCTAAGCATGGCACATGCCAGCTGGTAGTAAAGTGAAGGGAGATCACAATAAAATCCTTTGGCATGGGCGCCAGCCATGTTAAACAGGCTGCCGTATTGATGGCTCTAATCATTAAGAGGTGAATCCATGAACAAGAAACTGACTCTGCTGGCCGCGCTGGCACTGGGAGGCTGCGCAATGGCAACAGGTTCCAGCATGGCTCAACTGCAAGCATCCAGCTGGCAGCTGCAAGGCGCCACCGGCGATACCTTCACCCTGCAAGTGGTCGACGGCAAGGTGGCGGGCAAGGGCGGCTGCAACCGCTATTTTGGCGGCATCACCAAGCAGGGTGACGGTGTCTTGACGCTGGGCGCCATGGGCTCCACTCGCATGATGTGCATCGGCGACGCCATGAACAAAGAGACCGAGTTCCTGCAAAAGCTGGAGAAGGTGGCAACTTACTCCATCAACGGCAACCAGTTGACCCTGAGCGATGCCAACAAGGCTGCCCTGCTCACCTTTAACGCTGTGCCTGCTGCCAAATAAGGCACGCGTTCGTCTGATTGCCCCGACAGCGCTGACTGTCTGATACGCCCTCCCTCTGGAGGGCGTCTGTTTATCTGCGATGAACCCTGTGTGGCCGTCCGCAACTGTTGTTCACTTGTCGATTCCTCTTTCTGCCCGGTTTGATGCCAGAATCTCGTATCTTTGCTTCGGTACGTATCTTGATCATTTCAATGATTCTTGTATAGTTGAAATGAAAGGTTGCACCAAGGGGAGTGAAGATGAACAAAGAGATGGCCACCAAGGTCTTTGAATCGCTGGCATCCGGCATCCGGCTCGATGTATGGCGGCTGCTGGTGAAGGCCGGGCTGGAGGGGCGAGTCGCCGGTGAACTGGCCAGCGAGCTCGATATTGCCCCCAATACCCTCTCGTTTCACCTCAAGGCGATGCTCAACACCGGTCTGCTGTCGGTGGAGCAGGAGGGGCGCTTTCTGCGCTACCGCGCCAATATTCCCCTGATGCTGGATGTGATCGCCTACCTCACCGAGGAGTGCTGCGCCGGTCATCCTGAGGCGTGCGGCGTGATGCGTGCCGAGTCAGCCTGCTCCCCCCATGTTCTGCCTGCGCAGCCCTGCTGCAACAAGGAGTAATGCCATGTCCTCCATTCAGATTTTTGATCCCGCCCTCTGCTGCTCCAGCGGTGTCTGCGGTACCGAGGTTGATCAGGCACTGGTCACCTTCGCAGCCGACCTTGCCTGGGCCAAGGAGCAGGGAGTTGCCATCGAGCGTTTCAATCTGGCCCAGCAGCCGATGCAATTTGCCGAGACACCTGCCGTCAGTGCTTTTCTGACCCACGCCGGGGAGGAGGGGTTGCCACTGGTGCTGGTGGAGGGACAGGTGGTGTTGACCGGCCGTTATCCGAGCCGCAGCGAGCTGGCCCGTTATGCCGGGCTGCCTGCGCCGCAAGCGGCCATCAAGGGGATCGTCAAGGGCGGTTGCTGCTCTGGCAGCGGTTGCTGCTGAGTCGCGACGCACCATTCGGGAGAGGCTATGTATCATTTTCTGACCAATCCACCGCCGTTTCTCTTCTTCACCGGCAAGGGCGGGGTGGGCAAGACCTCGCTGGCCTGCGCCAGTGCGGTGGCTCTCTGTGATATTGGCAAGCGGGTGCTGCTGGTGAGCACCGACCCTGCCTCCAACGTGGGGCAGGTGTTTGCCACCGAGATCGGCAATCGGGTCACTGCCATCGCCACGGTGCCCGGTTTGTCGGCGCTGGAGATAGATCCCCCCGCGGCGGCCAAAGCCTATCGGGAGCGGATTGTCGGACCGGTGCGCGGCAAGTTGCCCGAGAGCGTGGTGCGCAGCATCGAGGAGCAGCTCTCCGGCGCCTGCACCACCGAGATCGCCGCCTTTGACGAGTTCACCGCGTTGCTGACCGACCAAACGCTGCTGGCCGAGTATGACCATATCGTCTTTGATACGGCCCCAACCGGCCACACCATCCGGCTGCTGCAACTGCCGGGTGCCTGGAGCGAATTTCTGGAGCAGGGCAAGGGGGATGCCTCCTGCCTCGGCCCGCTGGCTGGGTTGGAGAAACAGCGAAGCCAGTATGCCGAGGCGGTCGCCGCGCTGGCGGATGCCGCTCGCACCCGCTTGGTGCTGGTGGCGCGGGCCCAGCAATCCACTCTGCGGGAAGTGGCCCGCACCCACGAGGAGCTTGCCGCCATCGGCTTGTTGAATCAGCAACTGGTGAGCAATGGCCTCTTCCCCGAAGGCGCCATTGCCGGAGATCCGCTGGCAATGGCGCTCTGGCAGCGCGAGCAACAGGCTCTCGCCCAGATGCCGCAGGGGATCAAGGGGCTGGCGCAGGATCATATCCCGCTGCTGGCCACCAATCTGGTGGGGGTCGACAGTTTGCGCCAGCTGCTGCAATCAGAGGGAACAGCCGCCCAATCCCCGACAGTACAGTCCACTGTCAAGCAAGCCCAGCCCGAGTTGAGTTCGCTGGTGGACGAGCTTGCCGCCGATGGTCACGGCCTTATCATGCTGATGGGCAAGGGCGGGGTGGGCAAAACCACCCTGGCGGCCGCCGTGGCGGTGGAGCTGGCGAGCCGCGGTTTGCCGGTGCACCTCACCACCTCGGATCCCGCTGCGCACCTGAGTGAGACCTTGGCAGCTAGTTTGCCCCATCTGGAGGTGAGCCGCATCGACCCCCACGCCGAGACCGAGCGTTACCGCGCCCAGGTGCTGGCCACCAAGGGGGCGGCGCTGGACGAGCAGGGAAGGGCACTGCTGGAGGAGGACTTGCGCTCCCCCTGTACCGAGGAGATCGCTGTGTTTCAGGCCTTCTCGCGCATCATTCGCGAGGCGGGCAAGCGCTTCGTGGTGATGGATACAGCCCCCACCGGCCACACCCTGCTGCTGCTCGACGCCACCGGCGCCTACCACAGGGAGATCGCTCGCCAGATGGGAAGCAAGGGGTTGCACTTCACCACCCCCATGATGCAGTTGCAGGATCCCAAACAGACCAAGGTGTTGATTGTGACGCTGCCCGAGCCGACGCCAGTGCAGGAGGCTGCCAATCTGCAGGCCGATCTGCGCCGGGCCGGCATCGAGCCCTGGGGCTGGCTCATCAACCACAGCTTGCAGCAAGCCGCGGTCAGTTCACCGCTGCTGCAACTGCGGGCTGAGCGCCAGTTGCCCCATATCGAGGCAGTCGAGCAGCAACACGCCAGCCGCTTCGCCGTGGTGCCGCTGCTCGCCGAAGAGCCGGTGGGGCCCGATGCCCTGCGCCGCCTCTGCCAGCACCATTGAGTCGCCGCCCCGGCCAGCAGCCGGGGCGGCTTGAATATGCCGTTACTTGTTATAAACCTGTGTTTTGAACCAATAGAAGATGCGAAATTGCGCCGCATCGGGAGCTGTGATGTCTGCAACATGTGATGCCAAGGCCGTGCCTGCCATCGGCTTTTTTGAACGTTATCTGACCGCCTGGGTCGCCCTCTGCATTCTGGTGGGGATTGGGCTTGGGCAGGGGCTGCCGGATCTCTTCAAGGCGATCGGTGCCATGGAGGTGGCCAAGGTCAACCTGCCGGTGGGGCTGCTGATCTGGGTGATGATCATCCCCATGCTACTCAAGATCGACTTTGGCGCCCTGCATCAGGTGAAGGGGCACATGAAGGGGATTGGGGTCACCCTCTTTATCAACTGGCTGGTCAAACCCTTCTCCATGGCCTTCCTCGGCTGGCTCTTTATCCGCGTGCTGTTTGCCGACTGGTTGCCGGCGGATCAACTCGACAGCTATGTGGCGGGGCTGATCCTGCTGGCGGCGGCCCCCTGCACCGCCATGGTGTTTGTCTGGAGTCGCCTTACCAACGGCGATCCCTACTTCACCCTGTCGCAGGTGGCGGTGAACGACCTCATCATGGTGTTTGCCTTCGCACCGCTGGTGGCGCTGCTGCTCGGGGTCTCCAGCATCATAGTGCCGTGGGATACCCTGCTTACCTCTGTGGTGCTCTATATCGTCATTCCGGTCATCATCGCCCAACTGCTGCGCAAGGCCTTGCTGAAAAAGGGAGAGGCCCATTTTGACGGCGTCATGACCCGCATCCAGCCCTGGTCGGTGGCGGCCCTGCTGCTCACTCTGGTGTTGCTGTTTGCCTTTCAGGGCAACGCCATCATTGAGCAGCCGCTGGTTATCGCCCTGTTGGCGGTGCCCATTCTGATCCAGGTGCTGTTCAACTCGGGATTGGCTTACTGGCTCAACCGCAAGGTGGGGGAGAAGCACTCGGTTGCCTGTCCTTCCGCCCTGATCGGCGCCTCCAACTTCTTCGAGCTGGCGGTGGCCGCCGCCATCAGCCTGTTCGGCTTTCACTCCGGCGCGGCGCTCGCCACCGTGGTTGGTGTGCTGATCGAGGTACCGGTCATGCTGCTGGTGGTGCGGGTGGTTAACGCCAGCAAACCCTGGTACGAAGCGGGGCTAAGCCGCTAACTGATGGCCGTTAACAGATGGCCACTAACTGATGCTATCCATTTTCTATTCACTTGATTAATGAGAGACACGCAAATGAGTGCAATCACCATCTATCACAACCCGGAATGTGGTACCTCCCGCAACACCCTGGAGCTGATCCGCAACAGCGGCGTGGAACCCACAGTCATCCACTATCTGGAGACGCCGCCCTCACGCGACCAGCTGGTGGCGCTGATCGCCGCCATGGCCATGCCGGTGCGCGATCTGCTGCGCAAGAACGTCCCCCCCTACGAGGCGCTCGGTCTGGCGGAAGATCGTTTCAGCGATGATGAACTGATCGATGCCATGCTGGCCCACCCCATCCTCATCAACCGCCCCATCGTGGTCACGCCGCTTGGCACCAAACTGTGCCGTCCGTCGGAAGTGGTGCTCGATATTCTGCCCGATCAGCAAAAAGGGGCCTTCGCCAAGGAAGATGGCGAGCAGGTGGTGGATGCGAGCGGCAAGCGCCTCAAGTAATCATCTGAGTACTCAAGTACGGATTGAAACAGGGCCAGCGTCACGCTGGCCCTGTTTCGTTGTGTGAACAAGTTGAAAAAGTTATTCCGGCCAATCGTTTTACCGCTTTTTCTGTGACGATGATCACTGTACCATCGCCGCCCGACCTGCCACCCGGCCGCATCTCCCCCTGCGACGGCGCTGGCGTCACCCGATACATGCTGTCACCCGGAACGTGAATGACCCCAGGATGGGACCCGCCACTAACCTGTAGGTTTGTGGTCTGCGTGTCGCGTGGGTCGGCACTTCTCTCGCCGGATCGCCCGCGACGCCTGTCTGCAGACTTGCCATATGAAACTCCTCTCTTCATAGGTGCAAGATGACACTGTTATTGAGTCTGGTCGGTATGCTGGCCCTGATGTTTATCGCCTGGCTGGCGAGTGAAAACCGCCGAGCCATCCGCTGGCGAACCGTGCTGGGGGCGCTCGCCCTGCAAACCGGTTTTGCTGCCCTGGTGCTCTATTTCCCCCCCGGACAAATCATGCTCGGTGCCATGAGCAATGGCGTCTCCGCCCTGCTCGGCTTTGCCGACAGCGGCATTCGTTTCGTGTTTGGCGATCTCGCCAGCAACGGCTTTATCTTCGCGGTGCGGGTGCTGCCGCTGGTGATCTTTATCAGTGCGCTGATCGCCGTGCTCTACCACTTCGGCATCATGCAGTGGGTGATCAGGGTACTGGGCGGCGCTATTCATCGCCTGCTCGGCACCAGCCGCGCCGAATCCCTGGTGGCCACCGGCAATATCTTCCTGTCGCAAGGGGAGTCGCCGCTGCTTATTCGCCCCTTCCTCGCCGGTATGACCCGCTCCGAACTCTTTGCGGTGATGACCTGTGGCATGGCTTCGGTGGCGGGCTCGGTGCTGGGCGGTTACGCCGGTCTGGGGGTGGATCTGAAATACCTCATCGCCGCCTCCTTTATGGCTGCGCCGGGTGGCCTCTTGATGGCGAAACTCTTGGTGCCGGAACAGCAGCAGGTGAGCGATCAGACCGAGATCACCCTCGACAAGAGCGACTACAGCAACGCCATCGACGCACTGGCGGGCGGCGCCATGGGCGGCATGAAGATCGCCGTGGCCATCGGCACCATCCTGCTCGCCTTTGTCAGCGTCATTACCATGATCAACGCCGGTCTCACCACAGTCGGCGAGTGGTTCGGCTGGGCCGATCTCTCCCTGCAGCAGTTGCTGGGTTATCTGTTTGCTCCGGTGGCCTGGCTGATTGGCGTGCCCGCTAGCGAGATGATGGCGGCAGGATCCCTGATTGGTCAGAAGGTGATCATGAACGAGTTCGTCGCCTATCTGGATTTTGCCAATATCAAGGCGGATCTGAGCGCCCACACCCAGATCATCATCACCTTCGCCCTCTGCGGTTTTGCCAATCTGGGCTCTATTGCGGTGCAGCTTGGCTCCATCGGCACCATGGCACCGGAGCGCCGTCACGATGTGGCCAATATGGGCTTCAAGGCGGTGCTGGCGGCGACCCTGGCCAACCTGATGAGTGCCACCCTAGCCGGGATCTTTGTCTCCCTCTGATGAGATAAAACGAGGCTGCGCCAGTAAAAAAGCGCCCGCCCCATCTGGGGCGGGCGCTTTGTTTTATGGGCAGGGTGCTAGCGAGTGTTCGCTTCCCCCAGCCTTGGGTTGAGGGAGAGGATCCGGGTCTTGCTGACCCGGTGGCGATAGATCTCTCGCAGATAGAGCAGCGCCTTTTTCACCGATTCACGGCTGAGGCGAATATCGTTGATGGAGACGAACTTCTCCTTCTCGCGGATAAGCTCCCGATATTTCTTCTCATACATGGGCTTGATGGCGTACCAGTTGGTATCGAGGATCTTGGCCGGGTTCTCGAACTCGTTGAGCATGCTGTCGAGCAGTGTGTCGTTCCACTCCTCATTGCTGATCATCTCGATCACCGCCTTGTCCAGATGCTCATCGAAGCGATAGTGATCCTTGGCAAAGCAGCGCTTGATAAAGGCCACGATCAGGGTCAGGAAGTCATCGCTCAGGCAGGGGCTCTTGACGATCAGGGTGGTGAGGGAGATGTTGGCCGACGCCCCGATGACCAGCGCATAGCGCTTGAGGGTGGTATTGGGGAAGAGCCCGTTGAGGTGAGACTTGAGCCGGTTGAGATCCATATAGGAGAGCTTGTACTCCTTGGGCAGGGAGATGATCGACACCACGGAGGAGCAGTTCTTGAAGAAGTGCAGCTCGTTGAGGTGGGCCGGATCATGGCCACTTTTCACATAGTCGTCCAGATACTCCCGATAGTTGCCCGCCTCGATGGGCAGCAGACTGATCCCCTCGATGGCCTGGGTCATCTTGTTGAAGTGGGGCAGCTCGATGGAACGGGTGAAGAGATCGTCCACATTGAGCCCGTCCTCCTTGTCAAACAGGCCGCCGGGGGGCGAGATGGACTCGGCATACGCCACCGCCACCGGCCCCGCCAGACTCATAAAGAGGTCGTTGGCATCGAGCCGAATGGTCTCGCTGATGTCGATGCCCGCCCGGCGAAAGTAGTTCTCGTCGTAGTCGGTGGTGACGGCCTGGGCGGTGAGAATGTTGAAGATCTGCTGGGAGATGTACTGGTTGGCGTACTTCTCCATGGTGTTGACGTCAACATGCTGGATCTCGCCATCGTCGCTCTCTTCGGCGTAGCGCATGATGTCGTTGGAGATCAGCATCATGGCATTCCAGGGCCTGATCCGCTTGAGCATGCTGGCATCGCACGCCTGCTCGTTGTCGAAGTGATAGGAGAAGTCCCACTCCTCGGCCAGGTACTTGCACAGCAAACGCCCCGCGTTGATGTGCAGCGCTTCCGAGATCTCGATACCCCGATCACAGATATTGGGCAGGATGCAGATGCCGCTGGTGAAGATGGGATCGAACATGAAGTGCTCCCCGAGGGAGAGGTGCTCCTCCTCTTCTGACGGGGGCGAAAAGGTCTTGCTCATGTAGGAGTACTGCTGGGCCAGCCCGAACTCGGAGGCCATGCCGGAGCCGGTGCCGCCCCCGGCACTGAAGATGTAGAAATAGAGGCGAGACTGGTTGGCCTTGATGCCGCAGGAGTCCACCAGATAGGTATGAATGGCCTGCCACTCGGAGTTGGCGAAGTAGTGGGGGCTCTTGTTGAGGATGATCTTGGCCAGATACTGGCCAAGGATGGGGGCGTTACCCGCGCCTCCCGCATGGATCTCCGACAAGTCCATCACCCGCATCTTGGCGTAATCACGCAATGAGCCACCTTCGCCGCTGCGATTGGAGTGGCGGATGCGGCCATCGATGTCCTTGTCCAGATCCCCCAACATCACCATGGGCTCGATCAGAAAGACCGGCCGGGCCCCGTTGTTTGGCAGTCGCAGGTTGCGCCGGATCCAGCTAACCGGACCAAACTCCTTCTCCCGCTTGCGTTGCTCTTCACTGTTGAACTCATTGAGATAAAAGCTGCGGGCGTTGTAGACCAGCGAGGCGACATCCTGCGCGATGTTGGAGCCGCAGCGTCCCAGCCCCACCAGACAGACGGACGGAAAGTTGTGGGGCACGGCGGCGCCCGTTTCGCTCTCTCCGATGGCGGCCGGAAACACCGCGTGGCGCAGCTGTTCCAGATTGGCAAGAATGCGGGCCAGATCCCCTTCGGTGTAGTAGAGGTAACGGTTGCCTACGTCCTGCTCATCATCCGTGCTGATAGGTAGCAGATCGATATGCTCGGTCATGAAAAAAGATCCCTCTTGGCGGCGAATGTATATAAATCAGCAGCTTTGGACTGCCCGCTAACTCTAGATGATAAAAAGCGGGGGCGCGGTGAGCGGAGGGCGAGAGTTGTGACTGTGTGATCATGGGCACAGCAGCGCACCGTAAATCTGCCGGGACTCCTCAATGGACGGATGGAGCAACGGCGCCCCATTCCCCTGAAAAGGGGGACGACCAGACTCAACAACGTGTTGACCCCGTGCCGGATCATCCCGCTCTGAGCGGCCTGTTTCCCTTGCGCTGGCGTGGCGGAATCAACACGAAAAAGAATTTTTAGATTGGTTTTGGTACTTCCAATCGATTATTTGATTGGGCAGTAACGGCATTAGCGGTGTCAGATTAGGGGAGCAGGTTGGCCAACGCGCCGTCAGCCAGTCTTTACGCGGTCACACAAGGAGACACTCTGATGGAAACACTTGACCAGAAAATCGACACCATGCGAGAAGCATTTATGCAGCAGGAGCGCAAACAGGCCCACGACAAGTGGCAAGCCAGGGTCGAAGAGCTGCTACAGATACGGGGTGAGGAGAGACAACCGGAGGAGCAGGAAGAGTAGTGCTCGCTCCCGGGCGAAAGTTGAGGTAGCGAACCCTTTGTATCGGCTACCCGTTATCTACCACCGATAAAAAAACCACCGACCTTTTGCAGGTCGGTGGTTTTTTTATGGATTGCGGCCGATTGGATGGCCTGACTTCCGGGCCGAGCAATGGGGTCACATCCGGGGGCGTAGGGACGCGACTACTTCGAATCGGTGACGGGCTCTTCGGAGAGCAACTCGTTAACGAGTCCTGCAGCCAGATGAATATTCGACTCCATCTTGTCGCCGTCCACCGCATTCGCTTTCCACGATTCGGGGGCTTCGGGGTGTGGCCCGGAAACCGCCACCTTGCCTTTGCCGTATGAGCTGATCAGCGCGGCAATCTGATGGTTTTGAAAGTGGGCGATGACCTTGACCTGCTCGGGGCTTGGCACTGGCGTAAATTGCGGGCCGGCCTGGTAATACATCTGGCGCTCTTCGCCAAGCCAGGTGATCGGGAAGATCCTGGCGCTAAAGTCGCCGTCATAATCATCGGATGTCGCAGGAACAAGACCCAGCGCCGGCACAAAGCCCTCCTCCTCAGACCAGCCGGCGGATGCCACAAAGGCACCCCCACAGATCCCGAGGTAGCGGCCACCATTCTGCAAATAGGTTTTTAATGCCGAGCGAGCGTCCGCGGTGAAGGCGTTGAGGAGCGGCTCAGCATCGTCCTCAGTGCCGCCAACGATAAACACCCTGGCATTATCGAGCTCTGCAGGCAGCGCCTCGATATTGGAGAGATACCTGACCGGCAACCCCACCTGCTTGACCACATCCGCAATCGCCTTGGTGCTATCCCCATCAGAAACCGGCCCGTTATAGATCAGCGCGTACGGCTCTTGCTGCGGCTGCGCAGAGGCTGCCTCTGCCATGCATCCTGTCATTAACCAAAGGCTGATAACGCTCGCAATCCGCACGACGCTTTTTGGTACATTCATCGCTGCCACTATCCCTGTGATGTGAATCGAAGAGACTACTTATCACGATCCCGTTCTGCATGTCAGCCGCTGTGAAATGAACATTTCAAGTTAACGCGCCAACGCTGATTGGGCCTGCGTTCGACACACAACGAACCAATACAGTGGGCGCACTTCACCTTCACTTCACCGAGCGGGGATAAGGTAGTCACACGTTTTCAGTTGGAGCTTTATTCTATGCCCACCATAGTCACTCACGCCGCCGTCCCTCTCTGTCTTGGACTGGGGCTTGGCAGCCGGATTATCCCGCCACGCCTGCTGCTGCCCGATGCCGATGTGCTCGCCTTTAAACTGGGGGTCGCCTACGGCCATGTCTTTGGCCACCGCGGCTTTACCCACTCACTGCTGTTTGCCTTTGCCCTGCCCGCTCTGGCCACACTGTTTCACCGCCAATTTCGGGCGAGCGCCGCCACCGTCTGGTCGTTTCTGCTTGTCTCTCTGCTCTCCCACAGCCTGCTCGATTCCCTCACCACCGGCGGCAAGGGGGTTGGTTGGCTCTGGCCGTGGCGTGACGAGCGTTTCTTCGCCCCCTGGCAGGTGATCCGGGTTGCCCCCTTCAAGCTGGAGGCCTACCTCACCGCCCGGGGTGAGGCCGTGATCCTCTCCGAGCTCTACTGGGTCTGGCTGCCGGGGGTTGTATTGATGCTGGTATTGATGGGATGGCGGGTGTCGAGAAAGGAGAAGTAGTGGTGGAGGTGGAAATGGTTATTGGATAAATTGTGGCTGAGTAAAAAATTAAAAACTGGCCCCCCATCTTTTGTGTTCTGGCGATCCAACGTCTTGTTCGGGAAGGTTGGGGGACTGATTTTTTTACCGCCAACACCTTAAAAAACACAACGCATGATAAAGATATCACGCGTTGCGAATCAATTTTAAATTTTTGGTGGCAATTACGTTATCCCATATCATTAAACCATTGGCTACACTTCCAGCGGAGATAAAATAAGAGAGTTAAGCTAATGGAAAATAATAAAATGATAACTGCATCCATTAGATACTGGCTGCCAAGCAGTTTCGCTTCAACTTCGGATAACGTTATCAATGCAGATGCCGTAATTGATAATATTAGCGGGTCGATAGCCTCATCCGGCCCAGGAGTAAAAAGCATATAACCTAATTCAATAGCTGATGATACCAAGAGAGAACCACCTATTATTAGTAAAAAATCTCTTGCGTAGAGCTTAGAAGCTAAAAATAAAGATTCAAATTTGTAGTCAGCAAATTCAAGAACTTTTAAAAGTACGGTATAGAAGATAAATGCGCCAACACCGAACTGTAAGACTACCCGAACAAACTCTGCTATTGGTTTTGCTGCGCTATATAATTTTTGAGCGCATCCTTTAGCTGGCTTGCTCGCTTCAACAACTGATTGTTTTTTACTCATGAATTAAACTCAAGTTAACTAGAAAATAGGCACTAAATTTATATGAGCTATCAATACTTCAAGTGGTTACACCTCGCATTTGTGGTTTATTTGGAGCGCGGTGGAGAACCAATCATGACAACATTCGCTTTACTCCGATGTTTCCTGAAGTTCATCTACCAGTTGCTTTGATGATTTATTCTCTAGAGAGTCTCTTTTCATTTTAAGTTTGTCAAGTAAGTAGTGGTTTGCCAAATCAAACTCGGCAAATATGGTTCCCCAAGTTTTTACATACCCTTTTATTCGGTTGTTTTTGAAACTAAACACTAGCCCAGGTTCATTCTTAGCATCTGCCGTCTCTAAAGCCGAATGGATGTCGAAATCTTTATCAGAGACTTTCCTACCAACCAGTATTATTTCAAACTTCATTTTTTCCATAGAGAAGCCTGAGTGCTCAGATATTATTCGAGCATAATCTCTAATTTGTTTAAGGTGTTTCTCGTTGAGAGCGATAGCTGGTCTCTTTATTTCAATGATCGTACACTGGTAATAAGGCTCACCGATGGAATTGAAAGCAATATTTTTCCTAGCCAAAAATAAGTCTACCTGTCGTCTTACACCATCAATATTTATCCCATCTTCTAAATCAGATGGTTCTATGTCACACTCATCAATTGAATCTATTCCTTTAATATGTTCCCTAAGATTAAGAGATATATTTTGGAAATCATCCTCTTCAGCACCGAGCACCGTGTATTTGTTACCGAAAAGCCAAGTGTTGCTTTCAATAATACCTTGTAAATCAGGTGTTTCAAGGACTTCTTTGTAGTGCTTAACCATTATTTCTCGAAGTTTATGAACTGCAAGTTCTCTCTTTTGGAGGACTTCAATAGTGCTAACAATATTTTTTAGTGATGAACTCTTTACCTGCTTTGAGAATATGTTTAGTTGATTTTCATCTAGATTAAGAATGTCGCCAACAATATCAAAAATCGTGTCATTCTCATTTGAAACAAGAATCTTATCAATTAATGCCAATAATATCCTTACAGGCTTTTCCTTGATGTTATTAAAAATGGCGGGATCAGCATAATAAAGTGACTTGACAAAAGATTTGGTGTTTTCTCTTCTCCACGTCGCTTCTTCCGACTTTAGGTTTTTGTACTCTGGGAAATATCCGCGAGCCTCATATTCATTTATTTTCTCTTCAACAAATTCCCGGAGAAATTCTTCGTATATATCGTTACTGAACTTATGTATTGCCTTTTTTAGTTTCTTAAATTCAGCGGAGTCTGGGCTAACCTGTGGAGTATCTGTGAAATTCAGAGGTGAACCATTTTTATTGAAGTTATCGAACCAATCCGATCTAGAATAAGAGCTAAGATGGAAGTTTGGCTTTTTATTAAAACTGCTTAAGTCGCGATGTAATACCCGCCCATCATGGTTAACAATATAGTTGTATGACTTTTCATCTCCTGGTTTGTTGAACCATCGAATAAAATCAATTCTAAACTCTATATTGTTGATGAGGATTTTTTTATCAATAAGAACACTCTCAGGGATGTCAACATCCAGTCCATTAACAGTTAACTTTCGCTCAGGATTTAGAATTAGTCTCCAACCAAAATAATTCTCAAGGCTTTTTCTAATTACATCCAGTTCTGGCAGGTTAGTATGAAAATTTGTAAGAACTACACATGTGCCTGATTTATATGAGCTTAATGATATATGCTGTTCTTCAGATGAAATCTCTTGTGCTGAAAAGTTACGTAGTGTATGACTGTCTATTATTATCTTAGACTCAGTATCATGGCATTTGGTGTACCACGTAGCATTTGAGCAGAGTAAATGAAAAGCAAGCCTACCCTTTCCGTGAGCACCTTGGAGGTCATCATCACCTTGCTTTGAAGATTCATTAAATCTAGAAAAATGCTGATCGCATTCTTTTATATTAATACCTGAGCCGTTGTCCAATATAGTTATAGCAGCTAGGCCATGCATCTCATTGTGCTCAATTGTGACATCAACAGATGTTGCACCAGAATCAAATCCGTTAGCAATTAGTTCAATAACTGATTGGAATGGGTATCTCTTCCATTTCGTGAAATGTTTTTTAATTCCCTCATGAGTGATATCTGCTGTACCACTTATTGCCATGTTGCCCATTTAAAAATCCATATTATTTGTATGATTGGTTTAAAATATTAAAGCTCGGCTTATAAATAGCTGTTTCGAATATCTTGTGTTTTGGACTAAAAATTGTAGGTTGGTGCTTCACGAAGTGAAGCCCAACGTTTACCGCGAAATATATCTGTAAATCTGTTTTACGGTTCAGCCACATTCTTGTTTATCCCGCTCTGATGGTGGCAATAAGGCTCGTCTGTTGGGCTTCGCTACGCTAGGTGCCAACCTGCAAAAACCACGCTACCGCCCCTGAGTTTCAGCCCCCAGACCGCTGCTTTTAACCTGTGAGAAAGCAACAATCGCAGCCATGGTATGCTCCCGAGAGAGGGATTGTCGTTTGGCTATCTTAAGGGTGAAGGCTGAGTGTTGAGAAGAGGGTTCTGGCGGGAATCTGTGTTGGATCAATAAATTAGTCATTAAGGCGTGCGCTATGTGAGCAACTCATTTGGCTGGGAATGCACCATCCCCTCACCCCAGCCCTCTCCCGTAGGGAGAGGGGGCAAGACGCCGAGAGCTGCAAGCGGGTGAGAGCGAGATAAAAAGAAAGGGAGCCGGTCAGGCTCCCTTTGATGCGGTGATGCAACGATGGCTGCTATGCGTAATGTGGATATGCAGCCGGATCACTACGGCCAATGGCATTTGACCCATGCCGCCCCTTATCGATTGGTCGCGGCCTTCATCCCTTCCACAAACTCTTTCAGACGAGTGAGCATATGTTTCGGGTTCTGGTGGTGGGTCTCGATGATCTTTACCACGGCGGAGCCGGAGATGGCACCGGCGGCGCCAGCTGCAATCGCTTCACGCACCTGAGCCGGTTCGCTGATGCCAAAGCCGAGCAGGGCGGGGGGGGCATTGAACTCGCGCAGGGTATTGATCAGCCCCTCCACCGGCATGCCAGCCTTGGTCTCGGCACCGGTGACGCCGGCGCGGCTCACCAGATAGGTGTAACCATTGCCGAGCTCCGCCACCTGTTTCAGGGTCTCGGCATCGCCATTGGGCGGGGCGATAAAGATGCTGTCGATGCCGAACTTGTCGGCGGCCGCCTTGTAGGGGGCGCACATCTGCACCGGCACGTCGGCCACCAGCACCGAATCCACGCCCGCCTGCTGGCACTTCTCGTAGAAGCCATCGATTTTGCGCACATAGACCAGGTTGGCGTAGACCAAGAGGCCAATGGGCAGCTGCGGGTACTTGGCGCGGATGCGGCCAAGCAGCTCGAAGCAGTCGTCCGGGGTGGTGTGGCTGGCAAAGGCGCGCAGGGCGGCGCCCTGAATGGTGGGGCCATCCGCCACCGGATCGGAGAAGGGAATGCCGAGTTCGAGGGCATCGGCGCCCCCTGCGACCAGCGCATCGACGATGGCCAGTGACAATTCGGGGGTGGGGTCACCCAGCATCACAAACGGCACAAAGGCGCCCTGATTGGCCGCGTCCAGACGGGAGAAGAGTTGTGCGTAACGGTTCATGACAAGGTTCCTTCTTTCTCGAAAATGTCAGCGACGGTGAAGATATCTTTGTCGCCACGGCCGGATAGGTTGACGATGAGCACCTGCTCTTTTTCCGGTTCACTGCGGGCCATCTTGAGGGCGTGGGCCAGTGCGTGGGAGGACTCCAGCGCTGGTATGATGCCTTCGGATTTGGCCAGCTCCTGGAAGGCGTCCAGCGCCTCCTTGTCGGTCACCGAGGGGTACTCGGCGCGGCCGATGGCGGCCAGATGGGCGTGCTGCGGGCCGACGGAGGGGAAATCGAGCCCCGCCGAGACGGAGTAGGACTCCTGGATCTGACCCTGAGTGTCCTGCATCAGGTAGGAGTGCATGCCAAAGAAGACCCCCTTGCTGCCGTGACCCAGCGGCGCACCGTGCTCGCCACTCTCGATGCCGTGACCACCCGGCTCGACGCCGATAAGGCGCACTGAAGGCTCATCGATAAAGTCGGCAAACATGCCGATGGCATTAGAGCCGCCGCCGACGCAGGCGATCACTGCATCAGGCAGCCGCTCCTCCTTCTCGAAGCACTGGGCCTTGGCCTCTTCGCCGATCATCTTCTGGAACTCCCGCACGATAGTGGGGAAGGGGTGCGGGCCAGCGGCGGTGCCGAGCAGGTAGTGGGCCGACTCGTAGTTGGCAGCCCAGTCGCGCAGCGCCTCGTTGCAGGCATCTTTCAGGGTGCTGGAGCCGGAGTGCACTGGGATAACGGTGGCGCCCATCAGCTTCATACGAAAGACGTTGGGCTTCTGGCGCTCGCAATCCTTGGCACCCATATAAACCCGGCACTTGAGGCCGAGCAGGGCACAGGCCAGCGCAGTCGCAACGCCATGCTGACCGGCACCGGTCTCGGCGATGATCTCGCTCTTGCCCATCCGCTTGGCCAGCAGTGCCTGACCCAGCACCTGGTTGGTCTTGTGGGCGCCGCCGTGCAGCAGGTCTTCACGCTTGAGATAGAGGCGGGTCTTGGTGCCCTTGGTCAGATTGCGGGTCAGGGTGAGCGGAGTCGGGCGACCGGCATACTCGGTCAGCAGGGACTGAAATTCGGCGATAAAGGCCGGATCATCCTTGGCATCGACAAAGGCTTTCTCCAGCTGGAGCAGGGCCGGGATAAGGATCTGGGGCACATACATGCCGCCAAATTCGCCGAAAAACGGGTTGAGCAGGGTCATGGCTTCTTCCTTGTATTAGCTAAATCGAAACATCAAAAAGGGTTGCGTTACAGGTTGCGCAGTGCGCCGAAGGCGGCTGCAATCTTGTGCGCATCCTTCTGGCCCGGGGCACTCTCTACCCCGGAGTTGAAATCAAGGCCGAGGCAGCCCACTTGCGCCGCCTGCAGGGCGTTGTCGGGATTAAGGCCGCCCGCCAGCATCAGCTTGGCTTTATCGAGATGGGCCAGCAGGGCCCAGTCGAATGCCTGACCGGTGCCGCCGCTCTGGCTGCCGACTTTCGTATCCAGCAGCAGGCGATCCGCCGGGTAGTCGAGGTCGGGCAGCGGCTCGCCGCTTGTGATGCCAATTGCTTTCCAGATCTGGCAGCCAGCGGGCAGCAGCGGCCGCAGTTCCTCGATATAGGCAGCATCCTCATCCCCGTGCAGCTGTACCGCGGCGAGCCCCAGCGCATCTACCGTCTTGGCAATGGTGGCGGGCTGGGCGTTGCGAAATACCCCAACGTAAGAGAGCGGCGCACCCGCCATCACGGCGCGGGCGGCGGGGATGTCCACATAGCGCGGGCTTTTGGAAACAAAGATAAGACCCCCGAATACCGCACCCGCCTGATGGGCAGCGGCGGCATCCTCGGCGCGGGTCAGGCCGCACACCTTGTTCTGACCCAGCACCAGCTTGCGCACAGCCACCTCCAGATCCGGCTCGGCCATCAATGACGAGCCCACCAGAAAGCCCTTGGCGTAGTGGCGCAGATCCGCCACCTGGGCGCGATGGTTGATGCCGGACTCGCTGATCACCACCCGATCGCTCGGAATATCTTTGGCCAGCTGTTTGGTGCGGTTGAGATCGACGCTCAAGTCGCGCAGATCCCGGTTGTTGATGCCAATCACCGGCGCCCCCAGCGCGATGGCGCGGGTCAGCTCCTCCTCGTTGCTCACTTCGGTGAGCACGCCCAGACCCAGCTCCTTGGCCACCGCGAACAGGGCGCGATAGCCCTCGTCGGTGAGCACCGAGAGCATCAAGAGGATGGCGTCCGCCTGATAGTGGCGAGCCAGATAGACCTGATAGGGGTCAATCATGAAATCCTTGCAGAGCACCGGCTGCGATACGCGACCTCGCACCCGCGGCAAAAAGGCGAAATCCCCCTGAAAGAACTTCTCGTCGGTCAGCACCGAGATGGCGGTGGCGTATTTGCCATAGATGTCGGCGATGGCCTCCGGGCTGAAATCGTCGCGGATCAAGCCCTTGGAGGGAGAGGCCTTCTTGCACTCCAGAATAAAGCGGGTGGAGCCCGCCTTGAGCGCCCCGACGAAATCCCGATCGCTCGGGGTCAGCGCGCTCTGGAAGCTCTCCAGCGGCTGGGTCAGCTTGCGGGCGGCGACCCACTCCTGCTTGGCCGCCACGATTTTGCCGAGAATGGTCTGGCTGATAGAGGCCATGTTCAGAAAAGCATGGGGGGCAATAAGGTCTGACATCTCGTTATCCTTGCGAAGCTGGTTATTGCCGGTTGGGCGTTCTGAATGACTGTTGTGCAATGTGGTGGCTGACATCATGCCTCCTGATGGCCCGCTTCCTGATGGCTCAAAATAGCCAGCCGGGCGGCGAGCTCCGCAGCCTTGCCACTCGCCAGCACCGCCAGCACCTCGGCTGCCGCGCTCTTGAGATCCTTCGCCTTGCCCGCCATCAGCAGCAGCGGTGCCACATTGGCGGCGATGGCGGCGTTGTGGGCCGGGGTGCCACGCCCTTCCAGAATGGCGGCAGTGATGGCGCGGTTCTCTTCCGGTTCCCCGCCCTGAATGGCGCTGACCGGATAGGTCTCGAGGCCAAAGTCAGCCGGGGTGATCATAAATTCGCGGATCTCGCCGTCACGGATCTGGGCCACCTGGGTCGGGCCGTGGATGGCAATCTCATCCAGCCCGGCGCCGTGCACCACCATACCGGTTTTCAGCCCCAGTGCCAGCAGGGTTTCTGCGATGGGACGCACCAGCTCGGGGGCATAGACCCCCATCAGCTGATAGGTGGGGCGAGCGGGGTTGATAAGCGGCCCCAGCACATTGAACAGGGTGCGGGTTTTGAGGGCCTGACGTACCGGCATGGCGTGGCGCACCCCGGCGTGGTACTGGGGGGCGAACAGGAAGCAGATGCCAAGCTCGTCCAGACAGCGGCGCGCCTGCGCCGGGCTCATGTCGAGCTTGATGCCCATCTTGTCGAGCAGATCGCTCGAACCCGACTTGCTCGAGACCGAGCGGTTGCCGTGCTTGGCCACTTTCAGGCCGCAGGCGGCGGCGACCAGCGCCGAGGTGGTGGAGACGTTGATCGTGTTGAGACCATCGCCACCGGTGCCGACGATGTCGCAAAATTCATAGTCCGGACGCGGGAAGTCGCGTGCTTCTGCCAGCAACGCTTCGGCGGCGCCGGCGATCTCCTCCGGGGTCTCCCCCTTGATCTTGAGGGCGGTCAGGAGACTGGCGAGCACGATGGGATCCACTTCGCCACGTACCACCTGACCGAAGGCGTCGCGGGTACTTTCACGGCTCAGAGACTGACCCTGATAGAGGGTGTTGAGATGTTGATGCATGTTGGTCTCCTTACCTTAACGCACGCTGCTTTCTGGACGAGTGATATGGGCGAGCGCCTGAGTCAGCAGACGGGCCCCTTCCGAGGTCATGATGGATTCCGGGTGGAACTGGAAGCCCAGTACCCGCTCATCCTGCTGCTCGATGGCCATGGGCATGCCCTGATAGTGGGCAATCACCGTCAGCTCTTCCGGTACATAGGTAGCGACCAGCGAGTGGTAACGGGCTACCGGCAGCGGGCTTTGCAGCCCCGCGAAGGCGCCGTGGCCGTTGTGCTCAATCAGCGAACGCTTGCCGTGGACAATTTCGCCCGCCGCGCCGACGGTGCCGCCGTAGGCTTCGCACAGGGCCTGATGGCCGAGGCAGATACCGAGGATGGGCACCTGACCACGGGCCAGTTTGATCAGATCAATCAGGCAACCCGCTTCGTGGGGGGCACCCGGGCCCGGGGAGAGCACCAGCACGGCGTCCCCTTCACAGGCGGCGATCTCGCTCATGATGCGGCTGGCCGGCAGGCTGTTGCGGTAGATCCGCACCGGATAGCCGAGGGAGCGGAACTGATCGACGAGGTTGTAGGTAAATGAGTCGAAGTTGTCGAGCAGGAAGATATTAGTCATGGCTCACGTCCTTATGTTGCTCCTGCTGGGCGCTCAGGGCTTGCAGGGAGGTGCCATGGCTGGCTGCGATGGCGGCCAGTACGGCGGCCGCCTTGGCGCGGGTTTCGTCCGCTTCGGCCTGGGGCTTGGAGTCATAGACCACCCCTGCACCGGCCTGTACGTGGGCCACGCCCTCTTTGACAAACGCCGAGCGGATGACGATGCAGGTATCCATCTCGCCGGCGCCGTTGATGTAGCCGACCGCGCCGCCGTAGCTTCCGCGGCGCTTGCCTTCTACCATGCGAATAAGCTCGCTGGCGCGGATCTTGGGGGCGCCGGTGAGGGTGCCCATGTTCATGCAGGCCTGATAGGCGTGCAGGGCGTCAAGGTCGGCGCGCAGGGTGCCGACCACCTTGGAGACCAGATGCATCACGTGGCTGTAGCGATCCACTTTCAGCAGCTCCTTGACGTAACGGGTACCGGGTTCCGAGATGCGGGCGATGTCGTTGCGGCCCAGATCCACCAGCATCAGGTGCTCGGCCACCTCTTTCTCGTCCTGACGTAGTTCCAGCTCGATGCGGCCATCGAGATCCCGGTTGATGCTGCCATCCGGGTTGAAGCCGCGGCGGCGGGTACCGGCGATGGGGTACATCTCCACGTCGCGGCTGGCGGCGCAGAATTTCACCGCGCTCTCCGGCGAGGCGCCAAACAGGGTGAAGCCCTCATCCTGCACGTAGAACATGTAGGGGCTGGGGTTGGTCTGTTTGAGGCGGCGATAGGCGGCAAGGGGGCTCGGGCAGGGCAGGGAGAAGCAGCGGGACGGCACCACCTGGAAGATGTCGCCACGGCGGATAAAGCCCTTGAGCTTCTCCACCTCGGCGCAGAACTGCTTGTCGCTCTTGTCCACGCTCATGCCGCCGCTCAGGGGCTGGGTGGTCAGCTCGGCGCTTAGAGGTTGCTGGCAAATCTGTTTGAAGTCGGTGAGCCGTTCGGTCAGGCGGGTGTATCTGTCTTCCACCTGGCTTTCGTCGCTGTCGCCGCCGAAGATGCAGGCCAGCAGTTGAGTGGTGCGCTCGATATGATCGATGGTGATGAGGGTTTCGGCCACATAGAAGCAGTAGTCGGGGCAGCTGTTGCTCCCCTCCGGCACGTCGGGCAGATCTTCAAAAGAGGCGATGAGGTCGTAGGCGAAGCTGCCCGCCATAAAGAGGGCTTCTTTACCCAACTGGCAATCGAGCTCCTGCTGCAGGGTGCGCAGCACGTCCAGCACGCTGCTTCCCTTGAGGCGGGAATCTTCGTCCAGCTCCCGATCGGAGGCCAGGAAGTCGAGTTGCAATTCGCCATCTACCAGCGAGCGGGCCACCACCACGGGCAGCCGCTCGGCCAGCAGGCTCTGCAACTGGGCG
Source organism: Aeromonas sp. R1-2 (assembly GCF_040908505.1). Classification (NCBI taxonomy): domain Bacteria; kingdom Pseudomonadati; phylum Pseudomonadota; class Gammaproteobacteria; order Aeromonadales; family Aeromonadaceae; genus Aeromonas; species Aeromonas sp. R1-2. The sequence continues at coordinate 93,838 of NZ_JBFODU010000009.1, forward strand.
CCGTTGTCGTTCAGGCTGCGAACCCGCACGGTGCGGCCACGGCACTCGATGCGCAGGCAGGCATCCACCAGCAGCAGGCTCTGTTTGCCCGCCTTGGAGTCGATCTCCACCGATTCCAGCAGCAGGTTGTTGGGGCGACCCTGACAGAGGCGGGTATAGAGCGCCAGCGGATCGGCCACATAGGGGGCGTTGAGCTTGAGGGTATCGAATTCACCCAGAGGAAGGCGATGTGTGGCTGTCATAGTGCGTTCCCTTGCGTGTGATGCGTGTTACCGATGTTCATGACGTTGAATTCCTTGAAAATTTAATTGGTCCGGGGTGGCTGGTTCAGGGGCGCCATCGCCAGGTCAGCTTGCTTGTCTGAATTCTCGGTTTCATCACAGGTCCATTTGCCGGATAATAAAAAAGCCCGCTGGGGTCAGCGGGCTTTTTCTTTGGGTTCTTAATTTGCTGTCAGATTACAGGTACAGCAACGACCACACGCCCGCATGTCAGGGAGTGTGCCACCACCAGATGGTCAGGATGGAAGTCGTTTGCATGATAAAGTCCTGTAAAAAGATGTTTGCAATGAAGTGCCTACAGAAAACGATAAAGCCGCGGCCAAGTCAAGTCGCTTTTTAGCCTTCTTTCACCGATTTGCCATGAATGGTGACCTGACCACGAGAGCGGAACAACCTGATGAGATTCGATCTTCACTGCCATACCACTGCCTCCGACGGAGTGCTGAGCCCAGCCGAACTGGTGCGCCGCGCTGCCGAAAAACAGGTCGAGGTGTTAGCAGTTACTGACCACGATACCCTTGCAGGGCTTGATGAGGTGCGCCGCACCATTGACGCCGAGCGACTGCCGCTGCGACTGGTGAGCGGGGTCGAGATCTCCACCGGCTGGGAGCATCACGAGATCCATATCGTGGCGCTGGGGGTGGATGAAAAAAATCCGCAGCTGACCGACTTTCTAACTGGCCAGCAGGCTCGCCGTGAAGAGCGCGCGCAGGAGATCGGGCGCCGTCTGGAGAAGTGCCTCATCCCCGGCACTTATGAAGAGGCCAAACAGCTCGCCGGTGATGCCGCCGTGACCCGCGCCCACTTTGCCCGAGTGCTGGTGGCACGCGGGGTGGCCGACAATATGCAGAAGGTATTCAAAAAGTACCTGAGCCGTGGCAATAAAGGGTATGCCCCGGCCGAGTGGCCCGAGATGAGCGAAGCCATCGCTGCCATTCACGCCGCTGGCGGGCTGGCGGTGCTGGCCCACCCCAGCCGTTACGATCTCACCGCCAAGTGGATCAAGCGGCTGCTGGTGGCTTTCAAGGCGGCCGGTGGCGATGCCATGGAGGTCTCATTGCCCCAGCAGAGCCCGCAGGAGCGGGCCAATCTGGGCCAGTGGGCCAAGGATCACGACCTCTATATCTCGGTGGGATCGGATTTTCACTTTCCCTCCAACTGGACCGAGCTGGGCCGCCACCTCTGGCTGCCCAAAGAGGGGATGCCCGTCTGGTTGGCCTATCCCGGTCACTTTGGGCTCACCACCGAGCAACATGCCGAGCTGCTGGCAAGCCGGTAACGGCGCCAGCGAAGCGGCCACAAACAGGTTAAGGTAGTGTCATGGGTCTTTGACCCGTGACCATACGAGCGGGCAGGTATTGCTGCCCCCATTGCGAGAACAAGCTATGAGTCAGCATTTTTACGTACATCCGGAAAACCCCCAGGCCCGTCTGATCGGTCAGGCGGTACAGATCATCCAGAACGGCGGCGTCATCGTCTATCCGACAGACTCCGGTTATGCGCTGGGTTGCCAGATGGGTGACAAGGGCGCGCTGGAGCGTATCTGCCGCATCCGTCGCCTCGACGCCAACCACGACTTCACTCTGGTGTGTCGCGATCTCTCCGAGATCTCCACCTACGCCAAGGTCGACAACAGCGCGTTTCGCCTGATCAAGAACAACACCCCGGGCGCCTACACCTTCATCTTCAAGGCGACCAAAGAGGTGCCGCGCCGCCTGATGAACGAGAAGAAGAAGAGCATTGGCATCCGGGTGCCGGACAACAAGATTGCTCAGGCGCTCTTGGAAGCACTCGGCGAGCCGCTGCTCTCCACCACATTGATCCTGCCGGACTCCGAGATGGCCGAGTTCGACCCGGAAGAGATCTTCGACAAGCTGGGCAAGCAGATCGATTTGGTGGTCAACGGCGGCTATCTGGGCGAGCAGCCCACCACAGTGGTCGATTTCTCTGACGACGAGCCGGTATTGCGTCGTCGCGGCGCCGGAGACCCGACCCCGTTTGAGTGATGTCGCTGAACCGGTGACAGTCTCTTCCGCCGAGACGGGGACTGGCTCCGCGCTACCCATCGCGAAAGTCCTGGGGCAGCCCTATCACGAGCTGCCCCAGGATCTGTTCATCCCGCCCGATGCGCTGGAGGTGTTCCTCGATACCTTCGAGGGGCCGCTGGATCTGCTGCTCTATCTCATAAGGCGTCAGCAGCTCGATATCCTCAACCTGCCAATCCTGCAGATCACCGCCCAGTACATGGAGTACGTGGAGCTGATGCAGGGGCTCAACCTTGAGCTGGCGGCCGAATACCTGCTGATGGCAGCCTGGCTCGCGGAGATAAAATCCCGCCTGCTGTTGCCCAAGGCGCCGGAGCTGGAGGATGAAGATGAGGGAGAAGACCCGCGGGTGACCCTGATCCGCCGCCTGCAGGAGTACGAGCGCTACAAGGTAGGGGCGGAGCGGGTCAATGAGCTGCCACGGGTGGAGCGGGAGATTTATATAGCAGCCGCCTTGCCCCCCGATTTTGGCGCCCTCAAGCCACTGGCGCCCGATGTTTCGCTGGTTGAGCTCGCCCTTTACATGCAAAGTGTGGTAAAACGCGCGACTCATTTCGAACATCACCAAATCCGCCGCGAACAGATCCCGACCCGGGTGCGCATGGCGGAGATCCTTGCCATGCTCACGCTGGGGCAGACCCTGCGCCTTGAACAGGTGCTGCGCGCCGAAGAGGGGCGCATGGGGGTTCTGGTGACGTTTTTGGCCCTGCTGGAGCTGTGCAAGGAGCAACTGATCTGGATCCTGCAGGCAGAACCACTCGGCCCAATCCATTTCGCATTGGCCGAGCAGAGCGAGGAGGGCAACCGTGGCGCTGCCCACTGAACGACTCAAGACCTTGATCGAAGCGGCGCTGTTTGTGGCCGGTCGTCCGCTCAATGTCAGCGAACTGAAAAGCAGCGTGCTGGCCGATTATCCGGTGACCAGTCGCTATGTTCAGCTACTGTTGGCCGAGATCAGGCAAGATTACAGCTCGCGAGGCGTCGAGCTCAAAGAGGTCGCCTCCGGCTGGCGCTTTCAGGCGCGTCAGGAGTATGCCGAGGAGCTCTCGCGGCTCTGGAGCGAGCGTGCTCCGCGCTATTCCCGCGCCGTGATGGAGACGCTGACCCTGATCGCCTATCGCCAACCCATCACTCGGGCCGAGATCGAAGCGATCCGCGGGGTGGCGGTGTCGAGCCAGATAGTGAATACCCTGAAAGAGCGTGGCTGGGTGCGCAGCATCGGCCACAAAGAGGTGGCAGGTCGCCCCGAGCTGCTCGCCACCACCAGAGAGTTTCTGGATTACTTTAATCTGCAGAGTCTGGAGCAGCTCCCCGAGCTGGATCCGGAGCTGCAACCCCTGTTGCCCTCTGCGGTGGACGGGGAGAGCGATGCCCGGTGAATGGCGCCCAAGCGTGCCTATTTCACCGAGATATACATTTTTCAACTGTGGTGAGCGCTCCAACCGGCGTTTGTTACAGTTAACCCCGTTGCCCCTTTTACCAGTGGGCAGCGATCAACAATCAGGTAACCCCGATGAGTGAAAAACTGCAAAAAGTGTTGGCCCGCGCGGGTCACGGCTCCCGTCGTGAGATGGAGGCCCTGATCACCGCAGGTCGGGTCAGTGTGGATGGCAAGGTCGCCACACTGGGGGATCGCGTCGAAGTGAACGCCGTGATCCGGGTGGATGGTCACCAGGTCAAGACCCGTGCCGCAGAGGAAGTGATCTGCCGCGTACTGGCTTACCACAAGCCGGAAGGGGAGATGTGTACCCGTCACGATCCGGAAGGTCGTCCCACCGTGTTTGATCGTCTGCCCAAGATGGAAGGTGCCCGCTGGATTGCGGTCGGCCGCCTCGACGTCAACACCTCCGGTCTGTTGCTGTTCACCACCGACGGTGAGCTGGCCAACCGCCTGATGCACCCGAGCCACGAAGTGGAGCGGGAATACGCGGTGCGTGTCTTTGGCGAGATCACCGAAGCCATGCTGCAGCGTCTGCGCAAGGGCGTGCAGCTGGAAGATGGCACCGCCAAGTTCAACAAGATCAAACCGGCTGGCGGTGAGGGTCTGAACCAGTGGTTCAACGTCACCCTGACCGAAGGACGCAACCGTGAAGTGCGCCGCCTGTGGGAATCCCAGGAAGTGCAGGTGAGCCGCCTGATGCGGATCCGCTACGGCGACGTCAAGCTGGACCGCGGCATCCCGCGCGGCGGCTGGCAAGAGCTGAAACTGCCGGAAGTGAACTACCTGCGCGGTCTGGTCAACCTGCCGCCGGAGACCGAATCCAAGGTCGACCTGCAGCAGGATGGCAAAACCAGCCGTCACAAGCAGGCCGCCCAGATCCGTCGCGCCGTACAGCGTCACAAAGAGATGCAGGGCAAAGAGCCCCGCGCTCGCGCCACCACCGCCCGTCGCAAGCCGCAAGCCTCTACCCGCAACTCCGGTACCGGCAGCAAATAAGCGCCGTTTGCCAGTGACGCACACTGATAGACGTGCAAACTTGCCAAAAAGCCCGCACCAACTGGTGCGGGCTTTTTTGTATCAGCGCCCCTTGGCTGGTAAAAGGGTGGCTGGTGAGAAATTGAGGGGGCATTTCTGTCGTCTGCTTGCCCGTAGACTCGCCGCTGCGGTTGCTCTGCTCCGGTGAGCTTGTTAGCCTGTGCGGCTCTGATAGAGGAGTGAACGATGAGCAAGGTACTTGATGAGCTGCTGGCGTTGCTGGCGCTGGAAAAAATCGAGGAGGGCCTGTTTCGGGGCCAGAGCCAGGATCTCGGTCTGCGGGCCGTGTTTGGCGGACAGGTAATGGGGCAGGCCTTGTCAGCTGCCAAGCAGACGGTCGAGACCGGCCGTCAGGTTCACAGTTTTCACTCCTACTTCCTGCGTCCGGGGGATGTGACCCGTCCCATCGTCTATGACGTGGAGAATATCCGTGACGGCCAGACCGTCTCCACCCGCCGGGTCAAGGCGATTCAGGGCGGCAAGCCCATCTTCTATCTCAACGCCTCGTTTCAGGTGCCGGCCGACGGCTTCGAGCATCAGGCGCAGATGCCCACCGGCATCACCCCGCCGGAGGAGCTCAAGAGCGAGCTGGAGCTGGTGCGCCCCTACGAGAACCTGATCCCGGTCTCCCTGCGCGACAAGATCCTCTGCGAGCAGCCCATCGAGATGCGTCCGGTGACCCTGGTCGACCCTATTCGCCCGACGGTGCAGGATCCGGTGCGTCACGTCTGGTTCAAGGCCAACGGTCAGATGCCGGACGATCTGCGGGTGCACAAATACCTGCTGGCCTACGCCTCCGACTTCAACTTCCTGCTCACCTCGCTGCAGCCCCACGGGGTGTCCTACTGGGAGCCGGATATGCAGGTGGCCACCATCGATCACTCCATGTGGTTCCACCGGGATTTCCGCTTCGACGACTGGCTGCTTTATGTGGTAGACAGCCCGAGCGCCAGCAGCGGTCGCGGTCTGGTGCGTGGTCAGTTCTTTACCCGTGACGGCATGCTGGTGGCGAGCACCATGCAGGAGGGGGTGATCCGCCGTCGCGGCAGTTAGGGCGCAAAGCGGATAGTAAAACGGGGCGGCTTGGGCCACCCCGTTTTCGTTGCAGCGATGTGCGCGGGCCAGCGGGATCAGCCGCCGCGCTGGTACTTGAAGCGCTTCTTGCGCCGGTAGGGATAAACATCCTCGAACACCCCCACCTTGATGTTGCTCTGCAGCATCTTCCAGTAGTTGGCGTCGAACATCTCCTTGTGCAACTGCAACATGATCTCGCGCACCTGTGGCTTTTGCAGCAGGAAGGTGGCGAACTCCTCGGGGAAGATGTCGTTGGGGGCTACCGAATACCAGGGCTCGGCGCTCCACTCATCCTCGGGGTAGCGGGGCGGCGGGATCTGGCGGAAGTTACACTCCGTCATGTAGCAGATCTCGTCGTAGTCGTAGAAGACCACCCGGCCGTGGCGGGTTACGCCAAAGTTCTTGAATAGCATGTCCCCCGGGAAGATGTTGGCCGCCGCCAGCTGCTTGATGGCGTTGCCGTACTCCTCCAGCGCGAGCCGAGTCTGCTGCTCGTCCGCCTTGTCCAGATAGAGGTTGAGGGGGATCATCTTGCGCTCGGTATAGAGGTGCTTGATCACCAGCTTATCGTCGCTGATGGTGAGGGCCGAGGGTGCCACCGTCTTGAGCTCGGCAAGGAGCTCGGGCGAGATGCGATCCAGCGGAAACTCGAAGTTGGTGAACTCCTGGGTATCGGCCATCCGGCCAACCCGGTCGTGCTGTTTAACCAGCCGGTATTTTGCCTTCACCTGCTCGTGGCTCACATCCTTGGGGGGAGTGAACTCGTCTTTTATCACCTTGAACACCACATCGTAGGAGGGGAGGGTGAACACGCTCATCACCATCCCCTTGATGCCGGGAGCGATGATGAACTGATCCCGGCTCTGGGCCAGATGGTGACGGTAGTGGCGATAGAGCTCGGTCTTGCCATGCTTCTGGCAGCCGATGGCGTTGTAGATCTCGTAATCGGGCTTGTGGGGCATGATCTGGCGCAGGAAGACGACAAACAGTGCCGGTTCGCGGGCATAAACCATGAAATAGGCGCGGGCGAAGCCAAACACGATGGAGGCGAGATCCGGCTCGAAGATCACCGTATCCACATAGATGCTGTGGCCTGTGCTGAGCAGGGGCAGAATAAAGGGGAAGACCTGATCCCGGGCCCGGATCAGCCCCACCAGATAGGCCCCCTTGTTGCGGTAGAACACCTCTTTGAGCAGCTCGATGGCAAAGGGCTCGTCATGTATGATTTGCGGGCCGTTCTCCGCAAGATGGCGGTGGATGTCGACAATATCCCGCTGCTTGTCCTCGTAGGGGAGGGTGAAGCTGTAATCGCCGAGTAGCTGGCTCAGAGTCTGCGGCAAGTGGGCCAGATCGGTGCGATAGATCCGCAGCAGGGCGCTCAGGTCCGGTTTTTCGCCACGGCTGACAAAGGGGTGGATATAGAGGTTTTCGTCGCGGATATTGCGATGGCGAAAGATCCGGCGATAGACGGAGTTGAAGAAGGACTCCGCCACCTCGAAGTTGTCACAACGGGGTAGCAGGTCGCTGAAGGCGCTCTTGACCCGCTTGAGTAGCTCCTGAGTGGCGTGGTGCTCCCCCATCATCTGGCGGATGGAGCTGGCGGTGGCCCCCACATGGTGGTCATAGAGGCGAATACGCTCCCGTCCGGCGAGCTGCACCCCCAGCCAGTCACTGTTCTCGAAGCGGCTCTTGCTGCCCTGGGTTATCTCGAGAAACCGGCTGTAAAACGACTCGAAGCGTTGCAAGATAGTCTCGGCGACGGCCTGTTCCAATGGCTGCTGCATCTCTCTCTTCCTTGTGATCTGTCGGGCCGATAGCGCGAAGGATTGGGTGTAATTTGTTCACACGTCAGGCCACTATCGCAACATTCAAACGTCTGTTCAAGTGGCAATTTTTGGGGATAAACGGTAGATTGCGCCCCTGTTTTGGTGATGGTTTAGCGACTGTTTGCTGTCTGTTTGAGAGGCCGTCCGGCCTGTGAGGAAACCCGATGAAGCTCTATTTTGTCCTGGTGGCACCTGCCCGTCCTGCGAACGTGGGGGCGGCGGCCCGCGCCATGAAAACCATGGGATTCGATGCCATGCGACTGGTGGCGAGCCGGGTACACGAAGAGGAGGAGGCGAGCTGGGTGGCCCACGGCGCCCAGGAGATCCTGACTCAGGCCGAAGCGTTCGAGACTTTGCCCGAGGCGCTGGCGGACATGGATCTGGTGATCGCCACCACCGCCCGTGAACGCGGTCGCTACCAGCACTACCTCACGCCGGGGGAGATCCGCGAGCAGATCCGCAGCAAGCCATCGCTCGGCAAGGTCGCCATCGTCTTTGGCTGCGAGGAGTCGGGGCTCTCCAACGAGCAGCTGGCCGAGGTCGATCTCATCAGCTATCTGCCCCTCAAGGTGAGCTACCCGTCCCTCAATCTGGGGCAGGCGATCATGCTCTACGCCTACGAGATGAGTCAGCTGATGGATGAGCTGAACGCCGACGGCGCCGCTGCGGTAGCAGAAAATTTTGATAACGCCGGGCAGGTTCGGGTGCTGAAAAGCAAAACAGCAGAATTGCTGGGTGAACTCGGGGTTTCGCAGGATGAAAAACTGCATCAATGGGTGATGGACCGGGTGCCCATGCTGCCGCAGCGGGATTTGAACATGCTCCACCTGCTCTGCAAAGACCTTGCGCGCCGCTTTGGGCGCGAGTAGCGAAGAGGTTTAAGTTGACAGCCCAAGGCCAGCCGCGGTATTGCTAAAAGCCAGCTTCGTCAACGAGTGTTCGTCATGCAGTTATTCACCAACGTCATCACCACCACCATTATTACCGGTACCACCACAGGTGGCACTGGGGCCGGTTGATGCGCTGACGAACAAGCACAGAAATCAAAAAAGGCCCGTACCCACCCAGTACGGGCCTTTTTGTTGGACTGGTTTTTAGATTGAATTTCATAGATTTACAGGGAGAGAAAGCGATGAGAGTGTTGAAATTTGGCGGGTCTTCACTGGCCGATGCAGAGCGTTTTTTACGGGTGGCCGATATCGCGGTCAACACCCACGGCCAATCTCAGGTAGCCCTGGTGCTCTCTGCACCTGCCAAGGTGACCAATCATCTGGTGGCGCTGGTGGAACAGACCAGTCGCGGCATGGATGCCAGTTCCACCCTGTTTGAAGTCAACGGCATCTTCTCCCGCCTGCTGGCCGGGTTGAAGGCGGCCTATCCGGCGCTTGATGACAAGGCGCTGCTGGCCCGTCTCACCGCCGAGCTGGATCAGGTGGAGCGGCTGATGCAGGGCATCCGTCTGCTGGGCCTCTGCCCGGACAACGTGCAGGCGCGCATTCTGAGCCGTGGCGAGAACCTCTCCATCGCCTTTATGCACGAACTGCTGCGAGTGCGCGGTCTGGATCTGGAGCTGATCGTACCGGAAGAGCTGCTGGTGACCGACGGCGGTTATCTGGAAGCCCATGTCGATATCGAAGCCTCCCGCCTGCGCTTTGCCGCCAAGGGGCTGCGTAGCGATTGCCTTTACCTGATGCCGGGCTTTACCGGCGGCAGTGACAAGGGCGAGACCGTGCTGCTGGGTCGCAACGGCTCCGACTACTCCGCAGCCGTATTGGCCGCCTGTGTCGATGCCGAGTGCTGCGAGATCTGGACCGATGTCGAAGGCTGCTACAGCTGTGACCCCCGTCTGGTGCCGGATGCCTACCTGCTGAAAACCCTCTCCTACAAGGAGGCGATGGAGCTCTCCTACTTCGGCGCCAAGGTGCTGCACCCGAAAACCATCGCGCCGGTGGCCCAGTTCCACATTCCCTGCCTCATCAAGAACAGCTTCAACCCGCAAGGGCCGGGCACCCTGATCGGCCCGGAGAGCGGCGACGATGACCTGAAAGTGAAGGCCATCTCGGATCTCTCCGGCATGTGCATGTTCAACGTCTCTGGTCCCGGCATGAAGGGGATGGTCGGCATGGCCGGTCGCATCTTCTCCGCCGTCTCCCGCGCCGGGGTCAGTATCGTGCTGATCACCCAGTCATCTTCCGAGTACAGCGTCAGCTTCTGTATCCACAGCTACGACAGTGAGAAGACCCGCAAGGTGCTGGAGCGCGAGTTCGAGCTCGAATTCAAAAACCAGCTGCTGGAGCCGTTGGATATCATCAGCGATCTGGCGATCATCTCCCTCATCGGTGACGGCATGCGCACCAGCAAGGGGATGGCGGCCCGCTTCTTCACCTCGCTGGCGCAAGCCTCCATCAATATCGTCGCCATTGCGCAGGGGTCGAGCGAGCGCTCCATCTCGGCGGTGGTGCGGGATCGCAAGGTGGCGGAAGCCATTAAGGCGTGCCACCAGAACTTCTTTGGCAGCCAGCAGTTTATCGATCTGTTTGTGGTCGGGGTCGGTGGCGTCGGTGCCGCGCTGGTGGATCAGATCGCCCGCCAGCAACCGGTACTGGCCGAGCAGGGCACTGGCCTTCGCGTGGTCGGCATCGCCAACAGCCGCCAGATGGCGGTCAACAAGGATGGCCTGAACCTCGCCAACTGGCGTGAACAGCTGGTGGAAGCCCGCGACAGCTTCTCGCTGGAAGGGGTGAAAAAGCTGGTGGAAGATAGCCATATCATCAACCCGGTGATCGTTGACTGCACCTCCTCCGAGGCGGTGGCCGTCCAGTACGCCGACTTCCTCGCTGCTGGCTTCCATGTGGTCACTCCGAACAAGAAGGCCAACACCGGCTCGCTCGATTACTACAAGGCGCTGCGCCGCACTGCCCGCCAGACTCGCCGCAAGTTCCTCTATGAAACCAACGTGGGCGCTGGCCTGCCGGTTATCGAGAACCTGCAGAACCTCATCAAGGCCGGTGACAAGCTGCGTGCCTTCGACGGCATTCTGTCCGGTTCGCTCTCCTTTATCTTCGGCAAGCTGGATGAGGGGATGGCCTTCTCCGAGGCGACCAAAATCGCCCGTGGCAACGGCTTTACCGAGCCGGATCCCCGCGACGATCTCAACGGCATGGATGTGGCGCGCAAGCTGCTCATTCTGGCCCGCGAAGCCGGCATGGCGCTGGAACTCTCCGATGTGGAGGTGGAGCAGGCGCTGCCGCCCGGATTTGACGCCAGCGGCGACGTGGAAGCCTTTATGGCCCGCCTGCCGGAGGCCGACGGCTGGTTCCGCGACCAGTTCGCCGCGGCCCAGCGTGAAGGCAAGGTGCTGCGCTATGTGGGTTCCATCGAGGGTGGCAAGTGCAAGGTGGCCATCAAGGCGGTCGGTGGCGACGAGCCGCTGTTCAAGGTCAAAGACGGGGAGAACGCGCTCGCCTTCTTCTCCACCTACTACCAGCCGATCCCGCTGGTGCTGCGCGGCTATGGCGCCGGTACCGAAGTGACTGCGGCGGGCGTCTTTGCCGACGTGCTGCGCACCCAGAACTGGAAGCAGGAGCTATAAGCATGAGTTCAGACATGTACCCCTCTTATATGACGGACGGCGGTAGCGTAGTCGCCTACGCGCCTGCCTCCAGCGCCAACCTGAGCGTGGGATTCGATGTACTGGGGGCGGCGCTCGCCCCCGTGGATGGCTCTCTGCTCGGCGATCGGGTGCAGGTAAAATCGGCTGACGTGCCTTTTGCGCTGTCCTCTGTGGGCCGCTACGCCCACAAGCTGCCGGACGATCCGAAAAAGAATATCCTCCATGACTGCTGGGTCGCCTATGGCGAGGCGCTGGAGAAGCGGGGCCTGAAACTCAAGCCGCTCGAAATGGTGCTGGAGAAGAACCTGCCCGTCGGTTCGGGTCTGGGTTCCAGCGCCTGCAGCGTGGTGGCGGCCCTTGAGGGGCTCAACGCCTTTCACGGCGCGCCGCTTAATGAACACGATATGCTGCTGCTGATGGGGGAGATGGAAGGCAAGATCTCCGGCTCCGTCCACTACGACAACGTAGCTCCCTGTTATCTGGGCGGCATGCAGTTGGTGCTGGAAGAGCACGGCGTTATCAGTCAGGGTATTCCGGTGTTCGATCAGTGGTACTGGGTGGTCTGCTATCCGGGCACAGTGGTCTCTACCGCCGCGGCCCGCGCCATTCTGCCGGCCCAATATCGCCGTCAGGATTGCCTCACCTATGGCCGTCGCCTGGCTGCCTTTGTTCACGCCAGCTACACCGGACAGGAGGGCTTGGCGGCGAGCGTCTTGAAAGACGTGATAGCTGAGCCCTACCGTGCGGCGCTGATCGAAGGCTTTGCCGAGGTGCGGGCGCAGGCGGCCCAGAACGGGGCGCTGGCCACCGGCATCTCCGGCTCCGGTCCCACCGTGTTTGTGGTGATAAAGGATCTGGCGCAGGCCGAGCGGATGAAGGATTGGATGGAAGCACATTTCGTGCAGAACGAAGATGGATTTGCCCGGGTCTGCAAACTGGACATGGCCGGGGCACGGGTAACAGGAAGCGAGCTATGAATCTCTACAACATCAAGGACAACAGCGAACAGGTGAGCTTCGCGCAGGCAGTGCGTCAGGGCTTGGGTCGCGAACAGGGGCTCTTCTTCCCCGAACAACTCGAACCGCTCGCCGATGTGGATGCCCTGCTCGATCTGCCGCTGGCCGAACGCTCTGCTCGCATCCTGAGCCACCTGCTGGGGGACGAAGTGCCCGCAGCGAAAGTGAGCGAGCTGATCAATGCCGCCTTCACCTTCCCGGCGCCGCTGGTGAAACTTAAGGATGGAACTTATGCCCTCGAGCTGTTCCACGGCCCGACCCTGGCGTTCAAGGATTTCGGCGGCCGCTTTATGGCCCAGTGCCTCGCGGCCTTTAGAACCAACGACAAGATCACCATCCTCACCGCCACCTCCGGCGACACCGGCGCCGCCGTGGCCCACGCCTTCTACGGGCTGGAGGGGATCGAGGTGGTGATCCTCTATCCCAAGGGCAAGATCAGCCCCTTGCAGGAGAAGCTCTTCTGTACCCTCGGCGGCAATATCCGCACCATCGCCATCGATGGCGACTTCGATGCCTGTCAGGCGCTGGTGAAACAGGCCTTTGACGACGAGGCGCTGAAAAAGGCCATTGGCCTCAACTCCGCCAACTCCATCAATATCAGCCGTCTGCTGGCGCAGGTTTGCTACTACTTCGAAGCGGTGGCCCAGCTGCCGAAAGCCGATCGCGCCAAGGCGGTGATCAGTGTGCCGTCCGGCAACTTTGGCAACCTCACCGCAGGCTTGATTGCCAAGGCGCTGGGGCTGCCGGTGAAGCGTTTTATCGCCGCCACCAACGCCAACGATACCGTGCCGCGCTACCTGAAAACCGGTCAGTGGGAGCCGCACCAGACAGTGGCCACCCTGTCGAACGCCATGGATGTCAGCCGCCCCAACAACTGGCCGCGAGTGGAAGAGCTCTGCCGTCGCAAGGGCTGGGCGCTGGAGACTTTGGGTTCTGGTATGCGTGACGATGCCCAGACTCGCGATGCCCTGAAACGGCTGCACCAGCAGGATTACCTCTGTGAACCCCACGGCGCCATTGCCTGGGATCTGCTGGGTGAACAGCTGGCCGAGGATGAGGTAGGGGTGTTCCTGTGCACCGCCCATCCCGCCAAGTTCAAGGAGTCGGTAGACGAGATCCTCAATCTCGATGTACCGCTGCCCGGCCCGCTTGCCAAGCACGCCGACCTGCCGCTGCTCTCCCATAACCTGCCAGCGGAATTTGCCCGGTTAAGGGCGTTTTTGGTGGGTTAAGCCGCTGAGGTTAGATAACCGATAGAAATAAAAATCCCCCGGTAACGGGGGATTTTTATAGCCAAAAGTATAAAACACGGCCGTGCATTATTAGTGATTTTCAACTTCATCCTTCGCGATACTTTCATAGTAAAAGTCAGTTAATTGCGAAGTTAAAAAATCATCCATTAATATCTTTATGAATAGATCTTTGGATACTTTGGTATCGAGCATTATTTTTGTTTTTTCAGGGTTAAAGCGGATTCTGTTTTTTAATGCTGGATATGCTTGGCAAAATGCAATGATTTTATCATTGCCAATATTTGAGGAAAGCACTGGAGATGATTTTGCGACCCTTGTTAATTTTCTTGCATATTTTACGTCACTTACCAAACTCTCCAACTCACTGATGTTGGACAAAATGTCTTTGTTTTTAATTGCAGCTATGCCTAATGAGGCTTCTTTTTTTATAACGTCATGAAAGCCAAAACTCTTTTCAATGACATCCAATTCAAAAATAAAAATACCTTTTTCTGTTCTTATTAGCTGAAAGTTATCACTAATCCTAAAAAAGTCATCATTTATTTTTTCAAATTTCGAATGAGATTGTTTCAAAAAGAAATGTTTTTTTGAAAAAATGTTTACTGGAGCCATAGTTTTATATAAAACTATTTGCTTATTGTGATCCCCAATCTCTATCAGTAGTACTTTGATATTATCAATGCCATCCTCATCTACTTTAAAAAACTCATGGTCATCAGTTTCAACTACTTTGTTCATAGCATTGAGTTCATCAGGTATGTCAAGGTCATAGTAGTAAATAACCTTTGATCTGCTATCTGATGATGATAGGTTTAAAATACTTAAATCTTCGTTATCGATCACTGTCGATTGTAATTTAGTAAGAAATAGTGAAATCAATCCACCTTGTGCTTCAGGATTAATATCCATTTTCTTTGGAGTATCGTCTCCCTTTACTAGCGCATATACAACAACTGATATTTGATCTTTGTTTTCAATGAAATATTGTAGCTCAACATTTAATAATTGTTTTCTTTCAATAGCTTTCGTCATAATCAAGCCTTATGATCTGAATAGTAAATTCTGTCGTCTAATTTTATGTACCTTACAAGGTCATTATTTTTTAGCTTTTGGCGGGTAATAACAATAATGTCATCTCTAGCTTGCTTGCCTTTAAATTCACCACTAACTTTGTAAATATGAAATCCCAGTAAGGCCAATGATGGGTTTGCATAAAAAAGATCTGTTTTTATATATATTACGCCCATAACAACAAGTAGTAATACAAGAACGAAAATATATTTTGTTTTCTCAAGGTCAAATGTTATTAATGGTATTACGTATGTAGCCAAAAAAGTCAGGTGCTCATAATTTATGCTTTCAATTTTTGTTATTTTAAAAGGAATTTCAGGTGTTTGTCTAACGTCACTCTTGAATTTTAAATAACAGAAAACACTATATATAAAAATGCCGATGAAGATTATTGACGTTGTATTCCTTTCAATTAAATTATAAGTGCCAATGAATTCGCATTTTTCTCCAAAACAAACTGGAATATCAATTGTAATGATTATAAAAAATAAAAAAAGTAGTGATAGAGACAATATGTAGAGGCTGGCTTTTTTATATGTATTACTCCAGTGATAATTTTGTTGATTCATAGAACCTCCGTTCTATTAACTTATCCTGTATGTTGGGCTAAATGCCGTAGGTTGGTGCTGAACGAAGTGAAGCCCAACGTTTACCGAGAAAGCTAAATTTCTTTTAGTTATCGATAATATATGTTCAAAAATTATCTTTTTTGGGAAACCATATCTCCCGTTTGTTGGGCCTCGATGCGTTCAGCACCAACCTACAACATATCCCTAGCCGATTATTCCCGACCCGAGTCACTATCAATGGCCCAATCTGGCCCTATCCATCCTGCGGCGATATGGCGATGAATGGAGGAGTAAGGCCAATCGACAGGTTTGGCACAATAACCATGTTTGACCGGATTGAAGTGGATGTAATCGACATGGGCTTGCAGATCCTTGTCATCCCGGATCAGATGTTCCCAATAACGGCGTTGCCAGATACCGCGTTCCCGTTTTCTGAGTCGGCTCTCCCGTATCCGCTCTGTTTTGGCAATGCCCCGTGAAAAGCCTGCCTTGATTAGAGACCAGCGCATGGGATAGTCACTGTCACCCGGCGGTAGTTGCCAAATGGCATGGAGATGATCCGGCATCACCACCATGGCAATAATCTCGAAGGGGTGTTGCTGTTTGACGTGGCGGAGCACTTCGCGCAGCAGGTCGATATGACGTACCAGCAGATCCTGCTTTCGGTCAGCCAAGTTGACGGTGAAGAACCAACATGCCCCACTGGTTGTTGCTCGGCGATAGCGCATGGTTCTCCTTTCCGGAAATATCCAGTCTGTTCGGTTGCACCGAATGGCCACCAACTGACCGAGGGCTCGCGTGTTGGGCTTCGCTACGCTCAGCGCCAACCTACGCAATGCATCAATCACTGTGCAAAACCCACGCTACCGCCCGTGGATTACAGCTTCCAATATGCTCCATTAACCAGCGAGGGCAGCAGCCCATCACTGATGAATAGGCACCGGATGGCTATGTTAAGCCAATCGAATCTGGTCGCACCAGTCAAAAGCTGACGTAACTGTCAGTAATGACTGGTTTTTTGCGCTAGCTCAATAAAAGAGTGTGGCTGGAGGCAGGATTCCCATGGCCCTTGATTTTATTGGGGTTGGCGGGTATGGCGGGCAAGTAGAGGTCGGGCTTGCTACTGAGGAAGGGTTGGCTGGGGGCAATCCCGCTTAGCCAATCGGCGCTATAGTGCGGGCGATGGTTGACCTGTGCTCTGTCTCCCAGCTGGCGAGGCGGGGGATCTGCGGCAACAATCAGCTGTTGCAATCACAGCCATTTGCAATACATCGTCATGCAAATATGACCATGCAAACACATCACCAGATAGAGAGGATATCTCCCATGAAGCGTACCATCCTGTTCGGCCTGCTCTGCGGCAGCGTGCTGCTGGCCAATCCGGTCTTTGCCAACGACGCAGCCCAGTTGCAGTGCGAGGCGCAGGCCGCAGCCAAAAAGTTAAACGGCGCCGCCAAAACCAGCTTTGTCGGCAAGTGTGTGAAAGATGCCGCTGGCGCCGCGACCGGCGAGTGCGAGAAGGCGGCAGCCGACAAGAAGCTGGCCGGTGCGGCCAAAAACAGCTTTATCCAGAAGTGCGTGAAGACGGGCGCGGCGGCGGATCCGGCGGCCAAGTGCGAGAAGGCGGCGGCCGACAAGAAGCTGGCTGGCGCGGCCAAGAACAGCTTTGTCCAGAAGTGCGTGAAGGATAGCGCCGCCAAGTAAGGCATTTTCTCATCCGGTGTGTTTGCGGGGGGCCATCAGGCCCCCCGCGCTTTTTGGGGCGCACTGATGGCGCAACGCACAAGCCTTGTATCGGGGCGGCAATAGCGACACTATTGACTCCTTTTATGGGTGCCGCAGAGGCGCAGCCATGACCTGCCGTGACCGGGCGAGGTGTTGGCGAGCCGCATCCGTGCGGGATTACGCGCGATAAGGGAGCAAATCAGGATGATGGAAGGGCAACAATGGCGCTGGCTCAATGAGCCTGCCGAATGGCACCAGACCAGCGATGGTTTGCAGGTGGTGACAGACCAGCAGACCGATTTTTGGCGCAGCACCTGGTATGGCTTCGAGCGCCACAGCGGGCATCTTTATGGCTGCGAGGTGGCAGGGGAGTTTACCTTTCAGGTCTGCGTCGAGGGGGAGTTCACCACCCTCTACGATCAGGCGGGGCTGATGCTGCTGCAAGACGAAGCGCACTGGCTCAAGGCTGGCATCGAGTACAACGACGATCAGCCGATGATCGGCAGCGTGCTGACCAATCCGCGCTCTGACTGGGCCACCGGAATTTTCCCCGGCAATCCGCGTCGCTTCTGGCTGCGGCTGACCCGGCTGGCGGATTGCCTGCGTTTGCAATACTCCACCGATGGCAAGGTGTGGCCGCTGCTGCGCCTCGCCCCGTTCCCGCCAAGCGAACGATGCTTTATCGGGGTGATGTGCTGCACACCGGAGCGGCAGGGGCTGGCGGTGCGCTTCTCTGACTTGCGCCTCACGCCGCCCCTTGGCAAGGCGCTCCATGATTTGAGCTAGGCCAGCGTTTTGCCTGCGACATTGAGCCAATAAAAAAGCGCCCGCAGGCGCTTTTTTCATTTGGCTGGTAAGGCCTCAATTAGCTGATCAGGCTGGCCCACAGGTCATATTCGTCGGATTCGTCGATCCGCACCTTGACCATGTCCCCCGGCTTGAGGTTGGTTTCGCCGTTGAGGTAGACCAGACCATCGATCTCCGGCGCATCGGCGAAGGAGCGGCCAGTTGCGCCCTCTTCGTCCACCTCGTCGATGATAACGGTCATCTCCTGACCCACTTTGCGGGCCAGCTTGCGGATGGAGACCTGCTGTTGCAGCTCCATAAAGCGCTGGAAGCGCTCTTCCTGAATCTCTTCCGGTACCGGATCCGGCAGCTCGTTGGCCAGTGCCCCTTCGACCGGGCTGTATTTGAAGCAGCCGACGCGATCCAGCTCCGCCTTGTCGATAAAGTCCAGCAGCATCTGGAAATCTTCCTCGGTCTCGCCTGGGAAGCCGACGATAAAGGTGGAGCGCAGGGTGATCTGCGGGCAGATCTCGCGCCACTTCTGGATCCGCTCCAGGGTGCGCTCGACGGTACCCGGGCGCTTCATCAGTTTGAGGATGCGCGGGCTGGCGTGCTGCAGCGGAATATCGAGGTAGGGCAGTACCTTGCCATCGCGCATCAGCGGGATGACGTCATCCACGTGCGGGTAGGGGTAGACGTAGTGCAAGCGCACCCAGATGTCGAGCTTGGCCAGCTCTTCGCATAGGGCGACCATGCTGGTCTTGACCGGCATACCGTCGTAGAAACCGGTGCGGTGCTTCACATCGACGCCGTAGGCGGAGGTGTCCTGGGAGATCACCAGCAGCTCCTTCACGCCCGCCTCTTTCAGGCGCTTGGCTTCGGCCAGCACGTCGCCGATGGGGCGGCTCACAAGATCCCCGCGCATGGAGGGGATGATGCAGAAGGTGCAGCGGTGGTTGCACCCTTCGGAAATCTTCAGATAGGCATAGTGGCGCGGGGTCAGCTTGACGCCGTGGGCCGGTACCAGACTGGTGAAAGGGTTGTGCTGCGGCTTCTCCACATATTTGTGGACGTGGCCCAGCACCTCTTCATAGGCGTGGGGGCCGGTGATCTCGAGCACCTTGGGGTGGATCTCGCGGATCTGATTCTCTTTGGCGCCGAGGCAACCGGTGACGATCACCTTGCCGTTCTCGGCAAGCGCTTCGCCGATCGCTTCCAGCGACTCTTGCACCGCGCTGTCGATAAAGCCGCAGGTGTTGACGACGACCAGCTCGGCATCGTCATAGCTGGGCACCACATCGTACCCTTCGGTACGCAGCTGGGTCAGGATGCGTTCTGAATCGACCAGGTTTTTGGGGCAACCCAAGGAGACGAATCCTACTTTGGGGGCCTGTTTTGTGTTGGACATCGCTCAATCACTCTTAGGTGGCTCTTCTTTAAGGGCGCGGATTTTACCGGAATGGTTAACCAAAAACTATACAGCCAGCATGGCAGAACCGAACAATATCTCCGACCAGGCAAGATTGGGCCGCACCAACAGTCGCTGATGGCGCGCCCTTGGTGGGGCTATTGCCTCTGCCGTGCAGGCTTGTTGTGGGGAAGCTGCTTTGTTGATTTTTCTGTCAATTTTGACGCTGTGGCGGGGAGAGCGTCAAAGGGAGTCACTATACTTCCATCACGGGGTCCCGTTGGAGAAGGCGATGGAAAGTTCATTTGGCGAAAAAATGCAGAGCGTACATGCCACGCTCAGGCAGCGCTTTGACAAGCTGAGTCGGGTGGCCATCGCGATTTACGATCCCCATACCGATCAGCTCAAGACCTTTGCCCACAGCACCGAGGGGCCCTCGCCACTGGTGCAATATGAGGTGAAGCTGAGCGATGTCCCCTCCCTGAGTTATCTGGCGGAGCACAAGCAGCCCCGGGTGCTCGGCAATCTCGATGCCCTGCGTGGCTCGGCATCGGAGCACAGCCGCAAGGTGCTGGAGGCGGGTTATGCCTCCAGCTATACCGAGCCGCTGCTGTTCAACAGCAAGCTGTTTGGTTTTCTGTTTTGCGATGCCATGGAGCCGGGATACTTCGAGGAGCCGATCCGCAGCGAGCTGTCGGCCTATGCCCAGGCGCTCTCGGCCATCATTGCGGTGGAGTTTTTCTCCATCCAGACCCTCGGCGGTGCGCTGACCACGGCGCGGGAGTTCAGCCGCTATCGGGATGAGGAGACCGCCAACCATCTGCACCGGATGTCGGCCTACTCCCGGCTGATTGCCAAGACGCTGGCCCCGACTTGCGGCCTGAGCGACGAGGAGGTGGAGTTTATCTACCTCTTCTCCGAGCTGCACGACATCGGCAAGATTGCGGTGCCGGACGCCATTTTGCTCAAGCCGGGCAAGCTGACGCCGGAAGAGTTCGAGATCATGAAGATCCACCCCGGCAAGGGGCGGGAGATGATCAGCTTGATGATCAACGAGTTTGGTCTCGATGGTATTCACCACACCGATATGCTGACCAATATCATCGCCAGCCATCACGAACGCTTTGACGGCACCGGCTATCCGCTAGGGCTGGCGGGTGAGGCGATCCCGCTGGCGGCGCGCATCGTGACGGTGGCCGATGTGTTTGATGCCCTGACCAGCGAGCGCCCCTACAAGAAGGCCTGGCCGTTCGAGACGGCGTTTGCCTATCTGGAGGAGCATGCCGGCAGCCAGTTTGATCCCGCCTGTGTCGCCGCGGCCCTGCACAACAAGGCCGAGTTTTATGCCATCTATCAGCAGTATCAGGATCCGGCCTGCTCTGCGAGCGTGGCGGCCAGCGGCGCCGAGCCGGGTTGAGCGCGTGTGATGAGCGTAAGGGGGGAAAGAGGCGGTTCAAGCATGGCGAGGAATAAATAGAGAGGGGGCACCAGCAGGTGCCCCCTCTCTTTTATGCGCCTTTTCTATTTCATGCGCCCTTATTTTGCCGACCTTCTATCTGCGGCTATGGCGTGTGCGGTCAGGTTACTTTTTGGGCGTCGGCTCACTGATCTGGTAGAGGTGATCCGCGCAGGCGCTGGAGCAGCCACAGGGGCGCACCTCTTTATCTTCCCGCTTCTGGGCAAGCTGGTATTGGCGCCACCAGATGATGGTGCCCATGGCCAGGATCAACACGAACGAGGCGAGCAGGCTCAACAACCAGATGGACATGATCTCTTCTCCTTGATGGTGATGACATGCACGGCGATGGCATCAGTGATGATGGCAGCAACCGCCCTGCTGGTTGGCGCCTTCACTGCCGTGGCAACAAGTATGGCCTTGCAGTGGGCTCTCTGCCGGATTGCCACTACTGGCGCAACAGTGATTGGAGCCACTGTTGCAACCACCATGACAATTGGCATGGCTGTGGTCTGCGCCGACGGGCTGGATGGCACGGATAGTCGCCTTGCTCTGATGACGGCGAGACGGACGCCCCTGACTGGACTCGGTTAGAGGTTGCAGATTGGCGGGGGTCAGCAGCGCGGGCAGCGGCAGGCGGGCAGAGCGACACTGCAGCACCCGGATATTGGCCGCCAGCAGGCGCCCCAGCATTCGCTCGCCGATATTGCGCACTACCACCTGACCCACCTGATGATGGGCGAGGGCGTCGAGCAGCGCTTGCTTGCCGTGGCAGCCTTCGGCGACGGCCGGGTTGGTCAGGGTGGCGATGACGTTCCCTTCGGGGTTAAGAATTTGCAGCTGCTCGGCACGGGTAAAGTGGCCAGCCAGCAGCCCCTGACTCAGCATCAGGGCGCTGTTGCTGGGGTTGGTGGTCATGGTTGTGACAGCATTCATGTCGGCTCTTCTCCACTGGTTGGGTGGTCGGGCTCGGCGGGTTGCATCATCAATGCCTTGCCCAGACTCAGACACTCCACCACCTTGTAGCGCCCTTTTTTCAGGATATTGGCCAGGGTCTGGCGGGAGACCCCCATCACCAGGGCGGCCTCCTGCTGCTGCATTCCTTGAAGGTCGACGAGGCGCAGTGCCTCGAACTCATCAGGGGCCAGCGTGACCTGTTCCAGCTGATGCATGGGGCGGCCGTTGGGTTTGAAGCAGCTGTTGGCGGGGCGGCCACAGATCTGGCGGGCAATCTTGGGTCTTGGCATGGTGGCTCCTAATTGGCATAAGCCATTTATACGCTCATATGTGGCATATGCCAATAATTTTGTCGGGTGTAGAGAGCTGCGCCAGTGCTGTTTACGGCAGAGAGGGGTAAAGAGGGGGAGGAGGAATACGTACAAAAGCAGTGAAGGTGGCAGAAACGACGCAGGCCCGAACATGGTTCGGGCCTGCGGTTTTGCAGAGGATGGCGGTTGCCTTCCCGACGCGCTTACGCCTGTTCGGCCTCGGCCACGGGGGCTGCGCTCTCGCTACCGTTGGCGAAGCGATCCGCCCACAGGGCAATCACGCCGTCACCGGTGACGTTGCAGGCGGTGCCGAAGCTGTCCTGCGCCAGATAGAGGGCGATCATCAGGGCGATGGAGGCTTCACCAAAGCCGAGCATGGAGGTGAGCAGACCCAGCGCCGACATCACGCCACCACCCGGCGCGCCTGGAGCGGCGATCATGATCACCCCCAGCATCATGATGAAGGGGAGCATGGTCTCGATGCCAGGAATGGCCAGATGCTCGGAGAGGAACATCACCGCGGTGGCACAGGTGACCAGGGTAATGGTGGAGCCACAGAGGTGAATGGTGGCACACAGCGGCACGGTGAAGTTGGCGATACCGTCGCTCACGCCGTTGTTCTTGCTCGATTGCAGAGCTACCGGAATGGTGGCGGCGCTCGACATGGTCCCCAGCGCGGTAAAGTAGGCGGGCAGCATGTTCTTGATGAGCTGGGCCGGTGAGCGGCCAAGGGCCAGACCGGTACCCACGAACAGTACGGAGAGCCAGATCCAGTGCATCAGGATCGCCATCACCAGCACCACGCCGAAGGTTTTCAGAGTGGCGAATACGGTGCCTTCTACCGTCATCTCGACAAAGACGCCCGCGATATAGAACGGCAGCAGCGGAATGATCACCTTGGCCAGCAGGCGGTCGATGATGTCACGACCCTGATCGGCGACCCGGCGCAGATCGGTGGCCTGGGTGGCGCTGATGCCAATGCCGAACACGAAGGCAGCGGCCAGTGCCGACATCACGCCAAATAGCGGCGGGATCTCCAGATTGACGTAGGAGGCGAGTTTGATGGCCGTGGCCGTGGTGGGCTCGGCAGCGGTGGTGAACTGCGGGATCAGGTGGCTCGCCACGGTAAAGGCGAACAGCCCCGCCAGAATGGTGGAGCAGTAGGAGAGGGCCACGGTTTTGCCCAGCAGCTTGCCGGAGTTTTTCGGCAGGCTGGCGATGCCGCTCATGATAAAGAACAGAATGATGAGCGGAATGGTGAAGGTGATGAGCTGACCTATCACTGTCTTGGCCGTAAACAGCACGCGCGCCACCCACTCAGGGGCGTAGAGACCGAGCAAGAGACCGGCAAGGATGCCAGCAATGAGTTTCAGGACAAGTTTCATAAGGAAATCCGGAGTTGGTTGTATTGTCTGTTTTGTTATTAAATTTTGATATTAATCACACTTTTTAACACGTAAGCCGTGTTATGTCTGCCTTTTCTGCGTTAACGCCGAGTTAAATATTGTCGAAGGCCAAGATCGCCGACTAGCTGTCGGCTTGGCGTTGAACGGGGAAATCCGTGATGAATTAGCCCGTTAGGTGGCCTGATGATCGCCACGCAGCAACATGACGTACTGGGTGGCGTGTTGACTTGAGGAATCTGACGTACTGGCTGATACGGCTTCCATCGGCGCCAGTTGCAGCGCTATCCCGGATGTGGTGACCAGTTGCTGTAGCTGAGCGTGACTTATCTTGCCGCTTGGCGGCAGGGGGAAGCAGATCGGAGCGCCCGCTTTGAGCAGGGTCGCCAGCTGTTGCAACTGGGGAACAAGGGTGGCCGCGTCGCTATCAAGCGGGCGGCTCAGCCAGATCCCATCGTAAGGGAGCACCGAGTGCATCTTCGCCAGCGGGCAGACCCGCACTGCTTGTCCGGATTGCTGCGAGGCAACTCTGGCGTCAGCCAGCACAGCTTCGCAGGCGGTGACCACATACCCTTCTGCACGCAGCCAGCAGAGATCCTCCCCCGTACCGCATTGACCATTGAGCAGGTGAGCGCCGGGTTTGAGGCGTGCCACAAAGGCAGCTCGAACGTGGGCGTGCTGGTCGTTAAATGGCCAGGAAGCGGGGATGGCGTCAGAGTGTGGCACAGGGGTTACCTCAAGCAGGGGGCGCACAGGGTAACAAATCGGGGCCTGACTGCCAAAGCGCGCAGTCAGGCCCCGATTTGGAAGTGTGAGAGTTGCTGGCGCCGGTTAGCGGCCGCAGGCAGGCCCGTGGGGTTGGGCCAGCATGGTGAACATGCTCTCTATCAGGAAGGCGGATTCGCCCTGCAGGTCTATCCGCCCCGGAAAGTGGAGCCAGTTGATGATGTAGCCATCCAGAGTGCAGTGGAGCAGGGTGGCGGCGCGCTGCAGGTTGAGGTTGGCGGGCAGCTGGCCCCGCCGTACCGCGTTGGCCAGGGTGGTCTCCAGGTCCCGAAAGAAGTTGGCGGACTGGCTGCGGATATGCTCGCGCAATGAGATGGCTTCCCCCTCCAGCGATTCGAGATTGAACAGGATGGTGAACATCTGCCGCTGGGCCGGATTGTGAATGAAGCTGTGGAGCACCCCTTCGAAGAAGAGGCGCAGTTGCCCCAGCGGATCTGGCTCATCTGGATTGAGGCAGGCATCGAGCTGATGGGCGAGGGGGCTGCAGAGTTCCTGCCAGAGCGAAATGAAGAGTTCATCCTTGTTCTTGAAGTGCCAATAGATGGCACCGCGGGTCAGGTCTGCCGCTTTGGCTATGTCGGTCAGGCTGGTCTTGGCCAGGCCCTGAGAGCAGAACAGATCCAGCGCCGTGCTCATGATGTGGCAGCGGGTTTGCTGCGCCTCTTCTTTGGTTCGTCTGGCCATCGAAATTTGTGCCTCATGCAAGCAAAAAGTCACTTACATACATTTATGAATGTATGTATATTGCCTCATCTTTCGACTATTTACCAACAGGGCCCATGTGGCCCTGATTGTTCATTGACTGGCAAAGGCTCAGGTGTTTCATGCATAAACATATTCTTGCTCGTTCAGTTGGTCTTGCCTTGCTGGCTACAGGCTTGCTGGCAGGTTGTGGTGACAAGGGGGGCGCACCCCAGGGACAGGGCGGCATGCCCCCCGCGGCGGTCAACGTGGTGACCCTGCAGAGCGGCCCGCTGATGTTGACCACCGAGTTGACCGGTCGCAGCGCCCCGTTGCGGGTGGCCGAAGTGCGTCCGCAGGTGAGCGGCATCATCCTCAAGCGCCTCTTTACCGAGGGAAGCGATGTGAAGGCGGGCGATCTGCTCTATCAGATCGATCCGGCTGTCTATCAAGCGGCAGTTGCCAGTGCCAAGGCCAATCTGGCCAAGGCCGAGGCTAACGAGCAGAGTGCCCGCCTCAAGGCGCAGCGCTATCAGGAGTTGCTCAAGGTCAAATCCATCAGCCGTCAGGACTATGACGACGCCGACGCCAGCTGGAAGCAGGCCAAGGCGGAGATCATGGCGAGCAAGGCGGCCCTGCGCACTGCCGAGATCAATCTCGGTTACACCCGCATCACCGCCCCCATCAGTGGCCGCATCGGTAAATCCGCGGTGACTGAGGGGGCGCTGGTGACCGCCCAGCAGGCTGATAGCCTGACCGCCATCCAGCAGCTCGATCCCATGTATGTGGATGTGCGTCAGTCCACCGCCGATCTGCTGCGCCTCAAGCGACTGGTCGCCGAGGGCAAGCTGACCCAGGACGAGCAGAAGGGGGCCAAGGTGACCTTCCAACTGGAAGATGGCTCCACTTATGGCGAAGAGGGCTCGCTGCAGTTCTCTGACGTTACCGTAGATGAGACCACCGGCATGGTGGCGCTGCGGGTGATCGTCCCCAACCCCACCCATCTGCTGCTGCCCGGCATGTTCATGCGCGCCACCCTGCAAGAGGGCGAGCGGGCCAAAGGGCTGCTGGTGCCGCAAACCGCGGTGACTCGCACCCCCAACGGCGGCGCCACCGTGCTGGTAGTGACCGCTGACAACAAGGTGGATCTGCGCAACGTTCAGCTGGGTCGCATTGTCGACACCAGCTGGGTGGTGGAGTCCGGTCTCAATGCCGGCGAGCGGGTGATCGTGGCCGGGTTGCAGAAAGTGCGTCCGGGTGCCGTGGTCAATCCGGCTGAACAGGCTGCGGCGCCGGCAACAGCCGCCACCCCGGCCAACAAGTAGGATGGAGTAGTCGCTTCATGGCTCGATTTTTCATAGACAGACCCATTTTTGCCTGGGTGATCGCGCTGGTGATCATGCTGGCGGGCAGCCTGGCCATCATCAAGCTGCCGGTCGCCCAGTATCCGAGCATTGCGCCGCCGGCGGTGAGCATCTCCGCCAGCTACCCGGGCGCATCTGCCAAGACGGTAGAGGACTCGGTGACCCAGATCATCGAACAGAACATGACGGGGCTGGATCACCTGCTCTACATGTCCTCCCAGTCCGACTCTGCCGGCCGGGTGTCGGTGACCCTGACCTTCCAGCCGGGGACTGATCCCGATATCGCCCAGGTACAGGTGCAGAACAAGCTGCAGCAGGCGATGTCGCTGCTGCCGCAAGAGGTTCAGCAGCAGGGCATTCGGGTGCAGAAGACCTCCAGCAGCTTCCTGATGGTGGCCGCCTTCATCTCCAGCGATGGCAGCATGAAGAACGACGATCTGGCGGACTATGTGGTCTCCAACATCAAGGAGCCGCTGAGCCGTCTGGACGGGGTAGGGGATATCACCCTGTTCGGCAGCCAGTACTCCATGCGGATCTGGCTCGACCCCAACAAGCTCAACCGGGTGCAGATGACCCCGAGTGATGTGCAGCTGGCGATCAAGGCGCAAAACGCCCAGGTGGCGTTTGGTAAACTGGGGGGAACCCCCTCGGTGGCCGATCAGCAGTTCACCGCCACCATCATGGGCCAGACCCGTCTCTCCACCGTCGAGCAGTTCAACGACATTCTGCTGCGGGTGACTCAGGATGGCGCCAAGGTGCGGCTGAAAGATGTGGCCCGGGTCGAGCTGGCTGGCGAGAGCTACGACGCCGAGGCGCTCTACAACGGTCAGCCTACCGCGGCGGTAGCCATCAAGCTGGCGACCGGTGCCAACGCGCTGGATACTTCCGAGAAGGTGCGCGCCAAGCTCAACGAGCTGTCGGAGTACTTCCCGGCCAACATGAAGATCGTCTACCCCTACGACACCACACCGTTCGTGAAGATCTCCATCGAGGAGGTGGTGCAGACCCTGATCGAGGCGATCTTCCTGGTGTTCTGCGTCATGTATCTGTTCCTGCAGAACTTCCGGGCGACCCTGATCCCGACTATCGCGGTGCCCGTGGTGCTGCTCGGGACTTTCGGGGTGATGGCAGCATTTGGCTTCTCCATCAACACCCTCACCATGTTCGGCATGGTGCTCGCCATCGGCCTCTTGGTGGATGACGCCATCGTGGTGGTGGAGAACGTGGAGCGGCTGATGAGCGAGGAGGATCTCTCCCCGCTGGAAGCGACCCGCAAGTCGATGACCCAGATCACCGGCGCGCTGGTGGGGATTGCTCTGGTGCTCTCCGCCGTATTCGTGCCGATGGCCTTCTTCGGCGGCTCGACCGGCGCCATCTATCGCCAGTTCTCGCTGACCATCGTCTCGGCCATGACCTTGTCGGTGCTGGTGGCGCTGATCCTGACTCCGGCGCTCTGTGCCACTCTGCTCAAGCCGATGAAGCACGGCGAGTTTGGTGCCCAGCGCGGCTTCTTTGGCTGGTTCAACCGCGCCTTTGATGCCGGCACCCAGCGCTACCAGCGCGGTGTGGGCAAGGTGATCAAGCAGGGCGTGCGCTACAGCCTCATCTACGGTGCCATGCTGGCGGTGCTGGCGGTGCTCTTTATGCGGATGCCCACCTCCTTCCTGCCGGAGGAGGATCAGGGGGTCATCATGTCCATGGTGCAACTGCCGGTGGGGGCGACCAAGCAGCGCACCGAGGTGGTGCTGGCGGACATGCGCGACTACTTCCTGAAAAACGAGAAGGATAACGTCGATTCTGTTCTGACGGTGGCGGGCTTCAGCTTCGCCGGTAGCGGTCAGAACAGCGGTATGGCCTTTATCAAACTCAAGGACTGGAGCGAGCGCAAGAGCCCGGATCGCAGCGCCAATGCCATCATCGGTCGCGCCATGGGCTATCTGTTCAGCATCAAGGAGGCGCAGGTCTTCGCCTTTAACCTGCCTCCCATCCCCGAGCTGGGTACGGCGACCGGTTTTGACTTCTTCCTGCAGGATCGCGGCGGTATCGGTCACGAGAAGCTGATGGCGGCGCGCAATCAGCTGCTCGGTATGGCGGCGCAGGATCCCACTCTGGTGCGGGTGCGCCCGAACGGGATGGAAGATACGCCGCAGCTCGATATCAAGATCGACTACGAGAAGGCGCTGGCGCAGGGGCTCTCCATTGCGGAGATCAACAACACGCTGGCAAGCGCCTGGGGTTCTGCCTACGTCAATGATTTCATCGACCGCGGCCGGATCAAGAAGGTCTATATGCAGGCGGATGCCCCCTTCCGGATGAACCCGGAAGACCTGAAACTCTGGTATGTGCGCAACAGCGCCGGTCAGATGGTGCCCTTCTCCGCGTTTGCCAGCACCGAGTGGAGCTTCGGCTCACCGCGTCTTGAGCGTTACAACGGCGTGCCGGCGATGGAGATCGTCGGGGAAGCTGCGCCCGGCAAGAGTACCGGTGATGCCATGGCTGCCATCGAGCAGATGGTGAAGAAGCTGCCGGAAGGGGTGGGCATCGAGTGGACCGGGCTCTCCTTCCAGGAGCGGCAGGCCGGTTCACAGGCACCCGCGCTCTACGCCATCTCCTTGCTGGTCGTGTTCCTCTGCTTGGCGGCCCTCTACGAGAGCTGGAGCATTCCGTTCTCGGTGATGCTGGTAGTGCCGCTCGGGGTGTTGGGGGCCATTTTGGCTGCCACCCTGCGCGGGCTGGAGAACGACGTCTACTTCCAGGTGGGCCTGCTCACCACCATAGGCTTGTCGGCGAAGAACGCGATTTTGATCGTGGAATTTGCCAAAGAGCTCTATGACAAGGGGATGGGACTGGGTGAGGCGGTGGTGGAGGCTGCGCGTCTGCGTCTGCGCCCGATCCTGATGACTTCGCTTGCCTTTATCCTAGGGGTGCTGCCGCTGGTGATCAGCTCCGGTGCCGGCGCCAGCAGCCGCAACGCCATCGGTACCGGCGTGATGGGGGGGATGATCAGTGCCACCGTGCTGGCCATCTTCTTCGTGCCGCTCTTCTTTGTGCTGGTTATGCGCTATTTCACTAACCACCAGAGCAAAGAGGTGCGCATGGCTGCAGCGGTTGAGTCAAAAGGTGACTGAGCAAAAGCGTATCCATCTGTTCTGAGCGACAGATCACAATTTGATAAATTAGTCAGTTAAAGCTGACTATAAAATGGGGCAACACGAGCGGTTGCCCCATTTTTTTCGCCCAAAAAACGGTAACTTGGCTGTGATCTGTTCGATTTTGAAAGGTGATTCGGATGAGTTCATCAAGTGCTTTCGGTTCTCCATCGAATCTTGATTCAAAACCCTTGATGAAGGCACTTTTTGGTGTGCAGGTTTACAGAAAACGAGATAGAATCTGCCCCTTATCGGCTGGTAGACTATGTGTCTTTTGGTTTGGTACCCCTCTTTTGGCTATAAAATGCGAGCGGGTAACACTGTTATCGACCATCAAAACATAAGAATGCTGGAGGACACGATGACCAACAGCAAACAAAATTCGGTTAAAAGCAGCAAACTGGGGGCTGTAACCCAGGGGCGGTAGCCATGGTGTTATCCTGATTTTTTGTTCAACGTATGTGCATAACGGCTGTGTAGTGCAGTCTTGGCAATACACGTTATTTATTGATTTTTAGTGCTAATACAGCTGTTTTCTGTTCCATACCCCCGATACAAAATTCCGTATTCACTCCTCGCAAGAGAACGCATATCTATGAAAATTCTCGTTACCGGTGGCGCAGGCTTTATCGGCTCTGCCGTGGTGCGCCATATCATCCGTGATACCCAAGATGTTGTTATCAATCTCGATAAACTCACCTATGCCGGCAATTTGGAATCCTTGGCCAGTGTATCGACAAGCGATCGTTATGCGTTTGAGCAAGTGGATATCTGCAATCGCGCCGAGCTGGATAGGGTATTTGCCCTGCACCAGCCGGATGCGGTGATGCATCTGGCCGCCGAGAGCCATGTTGACCGCTCCATTACCGGCCCGGCTGACTTTATCGAGACCAATATCGTCGGCACCTATATGTTGCTGGAAGCGGCCCGAGCCTATTGGAACGGTCTGGACGAGGTACGCAAGGCAGCCTTCCGCTTCCACCATATCTCCACCGACGAGGTGTATGGGGATCTGCCCCATCCGGATGAAGTCGCTGCCGGTGAGTCATTGCCGCTCTTTACCGAGACCACCCCCTACGCCCCCAGCAGCCCCTATTCAGCCTCCAAGGCTTCCAGTGACCACCTGGTACGCGCCTGGCGCCGTACCTACGGCCTACCGACCATTGTCACCAACTGCTCCAACAACTACGGCCCTTATCACTTCCCCGAGAAGCTGATCCCGCTGGTGATCCTCAATGCACTGGATGGCAAGCCGCTGCCGGTCTATGGCAAGGGCGACCAGATCCGTGACTGGCTCTATGTAGAAGATCATGCGCGCGCGCTCTACAAGGTGGTGACCACGGGCTTGGTCGGGGAGACCTACAACATCGGCGGCCATAACGAGAAACAGAATCTGGAGGTGGTACACACCATCTGCGATCTGCTGGACGAGATGGTGCCGAAGGCGGGCTCTTACCGCGATCAAATCACCTATGTAGCGGATCGTCCCGGTCACGATCGCCGCTATGCGATCGATGCGACCAAGATGAGCAGTGAGCTTGCTTGGCAACCGCAAGAAACGTTCGAGTCTGGCATTCGCAAAACCGTGCAGTGGTATCTGGATAACCAGCAGTGGGTCAGCAACGTCAAGAGCGGCGCCTACCAATCCTGGATTGAGCAGCACTATTCCGCGATTGAACAGAAAGATGGGGAACGTGCCTGATGCATATTCTGCTGTTTGGCAAAAACGGCCAGGTGGGTTGGGAGCTGCAGCGCGCACTGGCGCCGCTTGGAAAATTGACTGCGCTAAGTCATGATTCTAAAGATTATTGTGGCGATTTTTTGAACCCTAATGGGCTGAGTGAGACGATACAGGCACTAAAACCTAATGTTATTGTCAATGCTGCAGGTTATACCGCTGTAGATCTTGCTGAGATAGAGCAGGATATTGCCATGAGAATTAACGCCGAAAGTGTAGAGGTATTGGCCAAAGAAGCAAATAAGTTAGGCTCTTTACTGGTTCATTACTCAACTGATTATGTTTTTGATGGTACCGGTGTTAAAGCGTGGAATGAACTAGATAACCCTTCCCCTGTAAATTTTTATGGGAAAACAAAGTTGTCTGGTGAGCAAGCTGTGCAAAAATATTGTGATAGACATCTTATATTTCGTACTAGTTGGATTTATTCTACATATGGCGATAACTTTATCAAGACTATTTTAAATCTTGGATTGGAACGAGAAACAATTTCAATTGTTAATGACCAGTTTGGTGCTCCTACAGGTGCAGACTTATTGGCTGATTGTAGCGCTCATGCCATTAAAATAGTTTTAGATGATGAATCTAAGAGTGGCTTGTATCATGTGGCTGCTAGCGGAGTTACAAGTTGGTATAAATATGCACTACATATATTGGATTTTGCTAAAAAACAAAATGAAAAAATCAAAGTGAAGGACGTTATCGAAGTTCCATCAGCATCTTTTTTTCGTGAGGCAATTAGGCCAATGAATTCAAGACTTAGCACTGAAAGGTTCCAGTGTGAATTTAATCTTGTTTTGCCAGAGTGGAGAAGTGGTGTGGAGAGAATGTTGACTGAACTTATGATAAAATAAAACTGAATCTACTAACATATAGGTTATTTCCATATGGAAAAACGTAAAGGTATTATATTGGCTGGTGGTTCAGGCACACGTCTTTATCCTGTAACAATGGCTGTGAGCAAACAATTACTGCCTATTTATGACAAGCCTATGATCTACTACCCGTTGACGACTCTTATGCTGGCTGGTATTCGAGATATCTTGATCATCAGCACACCACAAGATACTCCTCGTTTTGAGCAATTATTGGGTGATGGCAGTCAATGGGGCTTGAACTTGCAATATAAGGTACAGTCAAGTCCGGATGGATTAGCACAAGCATTTATTCTGGGTGAACAATTCATTGGTTCAGATCCCTGTACTTTGGTACTGGGCGATAACATCTTTTATGGCCATGATCTTCAGAAACAGCTGGAGGCTGCTGCAGCTAAAGAGAGTGGTGCTACTGTATTTGCCTATCATGTGCAAGATCCTGAACGTTATGGAGTTGTCGAGTTTGATAATCAAGGAACAGCAATTTCACTGGAAGAAAAACCACTTAATCCCAAGAGTAACTATGCTGTAACTGGGCTCTATTTCTATGACAATAATGTAATTGAGATCGCAAAGAGCCTTAAACCTTCCCCACGTGGTGAGCTTGAAATTACGGATGTGAATAGCATCTACTTAGAGCAAGGAAATCTATCAGTAGCTATGATGGGCCGTGGCTATGCATGGCTTGATACCGGCACTCATGAAAGTCTGATTGAAGCGAGTAACTTTATTCAGACCATTGAGACGCGTCAGGGCTTGAAAGTCGCTTGTCCAGAGGAAATTGCCTATAGAAAGAAGTTTATAGATAAAGAACAAATTTTGAGATTAGCAAAAACACTCTCAAAGAATGGTTATGGTCAGTATTTGTTGCGCATGGTCAGGAGTTAATAACTATAGGATAAGAAATGAAGGCGATTAAAACAGATATCAATGACGTGCTTATCATCGAGCCTAAAGTGTTTGAAGATGAACGTGGATTTTTTTTTGAAAGCTTTAATCATCGAGAGTTTGAGCTTGTTATCGGTAAGAAGGTTAACTTTGTCCAAGATAACCACTCCAAGTCGATACAAGGAACTCTCCGCGGCTTACATTATCAAATTCAACATGCACAAGGAAAACTAGTTCGTTGTGTACATGGTGAAGTTTATGATGTTGCTGTCGATATTCGCAGAGAGTCACCAACATTTGGAAAGTGGGTTGGTGTATTTTTAAGTGCTGAGAATAAGCGACAACTATGGATACCTGAGGGCTTTGCTCATGGTTTTTATGTCATTAGTCAGACAGCTGAGTTTCTATATAAAACAACAGACTATCGTTATGCTGAATACGAGAAAGGATTGAGCTGGAATGATCCTGAACTTGGCATTAATTGGCCTATAACAGGAACCGGTGAAGTTTTGCTTTCACATAAAGATAAAACATTCGGAAATTTAAATCAAATCGAATTATACTAAGTAAGGGAGTTAGCTTATGTCTATTCAATTATTTGTTCCCCAGTTTCGTGTTGACGAGTGTCTGTCACAAATTAAAGAATGTTTAGAAAAAGGTTGGACTGGACTCGGTTTTAAAACGCAACAAATAGAAGAGGAATGGAAAAAATATACAGGTTTACCTCATGCTCATTTTCTGGCGTCTAATACTGTAGGGCTACATTTAGCCTTTCATATGTTTAAGACTGAATTTGGATGGCAAGATGGTGATGAAGTTATAACCACTCCATTGACATTCGTATCGACGAATCATGCAATTTTATATGAAAAATTAAAACCTGTATTTGCTGATGTTGATGAATTTCTTTGCTTAGACCCTAAAGATGTCGAGCGTAAAATAACAAGTAAAACAAGAGCTATAATTTTTGTCGGTATTGGTGGTAATACTGGATGTTATAGTGAAATAGTCAGGATTTGCCGAGAAAATGGAATAATTTTAATACTTGATGCTGCGCATATGTCAGGTACTCGTATGGATGGAAAACATGTTGGTCATGATGCCGATTGTACTATTTTTAGTTTCCAAGCTGTAAAAAATCTTGCAACTGCAGACTCAGGAATGATTTGTTTTAATAATGCTGCTCGTGATGAGCGAGCAAGGAAGCTTTGTTGGTTAGGGATTAACAAAGATACTTATGCACGAACAGTGACCCAAGGCTCATATAAATGGATGTATGATGTAGAAGAGGTTGGATTTAAGTATCATGGTAACTCAATTATGGCTGCTATTGGATTGGTATCCTTGCGTT
Organism: Aeromonas sp. R1-2; assembly: GCF_040908505.1. NCBI lineage: Bacteria > Pseudomonadati > Pseudomonadota > Gammaproteobacteria > Aeromonadales > Aeromonadaceae > Aeromonas > Aeromonas sp. R1-2. The sequence continues at coordinate 127,940 of NZ_JBFODU010000009.1, forward strand.
ATCTTGATAGGGATAATGCCTATCGGAGACAGCTCGCAAAATGGTATGAAGCTAATTTAGCTGATGAAAAAGGTATTAGAATTGTTCCTGTAGCAGAAGACTGTGAGTCATCTAGACATCTCTTCCAAATTAGAGTTATGAAACGTGATGAAGTATTAATGGCATTGAATGAACATGATATTCATCCGGGCGTTCATTACAGAGATAACACTGAATATAAAATTTATAGTCATGGTGCTAACACATGCCCAAATGCACACAAAGCAAGTAAAGAAATTTTGTCACTTCCTATGCACCTAAATATCACAAAGAATGATGTAATATTCATATGTGACACCCTAAAGAAAATAATAGCTGCGGGGCGTTAAATGGATCTTAGATGCTTGGCTTCACCCAGTTTAGGTATCGTTATTACTGGTGCTTCTGGTTATATTGGTCGGAACTTGTGTAGTTTCTTTGGTTCAGATGATTTCGAATCTATCGCATTTGAAGATGCAAAGGAAGATTCAATAGTGATACATCTGGCTGCAGATGTATCCTCAAGCAGAGAGGCGTTTCTATCTAATCTAGCTATAGATACCATGGTTGTTGATCATGTTAATGAAAGGCATAAAGGTCTTGTTTATGCATCAACTAATAATGTATACCCATATGCTTTAGATTGCCAAGTAAATGATGTTGTAAGGTCTAATGACTATTATGCTACATCAAAGATATTTGGAGAAAACTTGCTATCCAGATTAGAATCGAAAGCATCTGTTTCGTTAAGAATAGGGGATGTGTTTGGTCCAGGACAACGACATGGCAACTTTTTTAAAGCCATCGAGTTGGCAGTGAAGACATCACAGCCAATAAAATTATATGGTCTTGGGTTGAAAAGAAGAACATATATACATATTGCTGAGCTCTGCTTTATTATTAAGCACATAGTTAGTGGGTTTTCTAAGGATATTTATCATGGGCAAGCAATAAACATCGGCTATGCAGATGCAGCTACTATTCATGAGATCGTAGATGTGATATCAAACTGCTCGGGGCTGCCTATTGAATATGTTTTAGTAGAGAATGATAAGTCATTTTTAGATATACGAACAATGAGGCCATCTCCACTTATTGAGTATAAACCCAAATGGACTTCTTTTAAAGCAGCTTTGACGGAATATGTTGAAAATTTGAAAAATTATAATGGAGTTACGTTGTGAATATATTAATCACAGGTGCTGGCTCAGTAATGGGTCAAAGTATATATAAAGCACTTACTATGCATGATTTTTCTGAAAAAATTGAAGTGCATTTTTCTAATAGTGAACTGATTGGTGCTGGGCGTTATTTTAATCACCCATCGGTTAAAGTGGTATGTGCTCCAATATTTCCTTTGGCTGTAGATTCTGATTATGAGAGTCATTTAGAAGAATATATTCGTATCAATAATATAGATATTGTTTTCTCTGGGACTCAACATGAGCTAGCCAAAATATCAAAATACAGAGATAAATTTGGGAATGCTGCAACGATACCATCTAATATTGCAGAAATTTGCATGGACAAGGTACAAACAGCGGCTATTTTATCTAAGTATGGTGTTCGTGTTCCATTGACATGTACCTTGAAAGACTATGTGAATAATCACCTTAATGACCAGCATTGTGTTGTTGTAAAACCTAATCATAGCTCCTCTTCTAGAAAAATTTTTGTAAATAATAGTAGGGAAGATGTACTTAGACTATTGGATGAGAATACTCTAAATCAAGATGGTTTTTTGGTTCAAGAGCAACTCTATGGTGATGAATATACATGTGGTTGTTATATTGACCGATATACTAAAGATATGAATCATATAATCTTCAAGCGTACATTAACCCCTGATGGTGCTACGTCGTATGGTGAGATTGTAGTAGATGATAGTATAACTGATTACTTAAAAAGTGTATGTAATGCATTGGTAGAAGAGGGCCTAGATTTTGGTCATGTAAATGTTCAGCTAATTTTGACTGATAATGGGCCTGTTCTTTTTGAAATTAATGGTCGCTTAAGCTCAACGGAAGCATCTAAGGCATACTACGGTTTTAATTCTTGCGCTGCATTTATCTATAATATAGTTAAAGAAGAATCTTATACAGGATGGTCTGTTGCATCAAGTGGGCGCTTTCTGAGATATTATGAAGAGTTATACTTTAACTAAATGAAAATAAAAAAATATCATTATTCTATGGCCCATGTAAATGGGCCTATCTACCTAATTGCTGATATACATTCAAATTATCCGGCTCTCCAATCTGTGTTAGCTGAAATCCCAACTGATTCATTAATACTCTGTGCTGGAGACATAACTGGGTATTACGTAAACCCAACAGAGGTGTGTGAGTTACTAAGGGGAAGAAACGTTCACTGTATTTTAGGTAATCATGATAAGTATATTATTGGTTCATTGAATTATCCAACTGGAAGGGAAGGTAAATATCGGGTATTATCATCTAGAACTGCTTTGAGTGCAAAACAGCTGAAATGGCTTTCAACTTTACCTGATATTATCTCTATTGAAATCGATTTTCCCTGTTCAAATAAAAAAAATATAGTCATTGATATTGCACATGGTTCCCCTCGTAATGTTGAAGAGTATTTGTATCCTGATACAGATATATGTTTTTTGGATGACTATCCCGCTGATGTATTAATTTTAGGTCATACACACCATCCCATGGTTAGGGAAGCAAGGAACACGTTAATAGTAAATCCTGGTTCGGTTGGTCAAGCTAGAGATCGTATTCCTGGCGCGTGTTATGCAGTTCTTGATGTGGTGAAGAATATGGTTGAATTTCATCGCGTCAGTTATTCAGTTTCCGAATATCAGGGTTTGTTGGAGTCTTGTGATGTTCATAGTGAAATGATTAATATATTAAGTAGGGAGAAATAATGTTTCCATTTTCAGAAATAAAAGAAGCAAAGGATACTTACCGCATATGGAGTTATTTGTCTGCCTCTGATTTAAAAAGCAGATTTAGACGTTCAAAATTAGGTGTGCTATGGCCAGTATTGCAGCAGTTAGCTTTTTCTTTAGGTGCTGGTGTTATATGGGCCGCTGTCTTTCATTTAGAGCCAGCTGACTTTATTCCCTTCCTGACAATAGGATTCGCAATATGGGGATTTATTTCATCTGTTATGGTTGAAGGGTGTTCTGCATTTGTCGTTGCACATGGATATCTGAAGCAACTCCCCTTATCACAGTCTATATTCATATTTAGGACGCTACTGACACAGTCAATATATCTGTCCATTGGTATGATTACAGCAATTAGTATTCTGATGTTATTTGGTAAGTTAAATTTGATGGGGATCCTGTATTGCTTACCAGGTTTATTTATAGTCATTATCTATGCCTATGGAGCAATAGGTGCATTGGCGTATTTAGGACTGAGATATCGTGACCTTCAGCATGCACTATCTGGGGTTTTCAGTCTATTGTTTGTTATTACACCTGTAATTTATCCATCAGAAGTTTTAATGAAAAAAGGTTTTTCCGTAGTTATATATGGAAATCCATTTTCCTCACTAATTGAAATAGTTAGATACCCTATATTAAATGGTGAGTTCGCTAGTAGTATTCATTATATTATTGCATCGGCATTTTCATTTGTCTTAGTTGCAATTCGTCTTAAACTAGGCTCTTCTTGGAGCCGTTACGTACCCTTTTGGTCATGATCAAATTAAATAATGTATCTATAGATTATCCATTGGAACAAACTGATGGTGGCAGCATTAAAAGTGCATTTATACAATTTTTTTCAAAAAAAAATAATGAGGAGCGTAAAAATAGTCATTATCGTGCTTTAGATGATATCTCTATCACTATTAATAAAGGGGAGCGTGTTGGCATTATTGGGCTAAACGGAGCAGGAAAAAGTACTTTACTCAGAGTTATGTCTGGGATCTATCAACCAACATTTGGTAGTGTTAATATTGAAGGGCGAGTTTCACCTCTACTAGATTTTGCTACGGGTCTAGAACTACATCATACGGGTTTGGAAAACATTAGAATTCGGCTTATGTTTTTAGGCGAGTCACCTGATATGATCTCTAGTAAATTAGATGATATCGCTGAGTTTTCTGAGTTAGGGGAATTTTTGAATATGCCCGCTCGGACTTATTCTACAGGTATGTTTATGCGTTTAGCTTTTGCTGCTTCGACAGCAATTAATCCCCAGATCTTAATTGCAGATGAGGTGGTAGGTGCTGGTGATGCCCAGTTCGCAGAGAAAGCAAGAACTAGAATAGAGGAGTTACTTTCTGGTGAGCGTACAACAATATTAAGTTCACACTCCATGGAATTAATAAAAAAGTTTTGTCATAGGGCTATATGGTTGCATCATGGCAAAATAATTGCTGATGGAAATTGTGATGATATCATAAAAGAATATGAATCTAGAGCGCCTTTTATGAATCGCTAGAAATAAATGGAGTATATTCATGAATGTTCTTGTCATATTACCAGGTTTTATTCCTAGCACAATAATTGGTATTCTACGTCCTCTTGCTGAGCTTGAAAAATTAGGTGAAATTAATTTAAGATTGAGGTTGGGGAATTTTTCACACTGGATAAAATCTGATGCCATATGGTGTGATGTTGCCGTTTTTTGTCGAAATTGTGAATTAAAAGACTTAAATTTTCTTTATGAATTGAAAAAAAATAAAAAAAAAATAGTCTATGAGTTGGATGATAATTTTGAGGAGATTCCACTTACTACCGATATAGGCATATATCATCGTCAATTTTATAGGCTTCATGTTGTTAAGCGCTTTTTCTCATTAAGTGATGTCACAAGAGTATATTCAGAACGACTAAAATCAAGAGCGTTATTATATGGTGCTAAAATACAGATAATAAAAAGCTACTTTGATATCAATATAATAGATAAATTACAGCGAGAGCCAAAAGATATTCCATGTGGTAAAGTTAAAATTGTATATCCAACAGGGAGAATAGATGATAAAGAGCTAGAATATATTCTATTTTCATCAATAAAGTCTGTATTGGTACGTTATGAAAATGAAGTGGAGTTTCATTTGTGGCGAAATAGTATGCCGCAGCAACTTGAGGGGATGAAAAATGTGGTTTTGAATCATCCCCTCCGCAATTACGAGGAGTTTATTAGACAGTTTTATTTGTCAAATTATGATATAGGACTTGCACCTGGTATCGATAATGTATTTTTTCACTCAAAGACAAATAATAAGTATCGAGAGTTCGGTGGGTGTCATATTGCTGGTGTATATAGTAACTTTCCTCCATATTCAAATACGGTGATCCATAATGAAACTGGGTTGCTTTCAGATAACAATATAGATGCTTGGGTGAGCTCAATAGAGCGGTTAATATGTGATAAAAAACTAAGAGAGAGAATTGCGGATCAAGCTTTCTATGACGTGTCAACAAACTACACATTTGATGAAGCTGTACGCAGTTGGCGTGATTGCTTTTTAAGATTAAAAGAACAAAATGAAGAGCTTTTATTTGCTAATGAGAGAGAATGGTATGACAATTTTAATGCTAGCAATAAAAGTCTTTTCTATTTGTTTAATACGGGTAATGTATCCTTAAAAGATAAACGATTTTCATACATCGAGACTTCAGTTAGATGTATTAATTCTTATACTTACACAGTATTGCTGCCTATAGAATATATAGCTGTTAGCGCAAACAGGAAAAATTCAGCTAGCATTTTTATATTAAATAACTCAAAAGATTTCACAATCATCTTATCAGTTGCACGTATTTCAAGAAGTATTATACTTGATGTGTCAAAGTTTAATGCTAACCAGATGGAAGATTTGTATATCTTTTTGAGGGAAGTTATTGGTTTGGTGCCGATTAGCTTACTTGTCAGTAATAAACAGGTCGGATCTATATGCCCTTCGATAATTAATGGATTACATTCATTATCAATAGTTAGTGAATTGGATAGCTCATCCTTAGTTCAATATTTTTCTCTTAACGGTTATCCTGCCGCATATTTGGATTTGTTAGAGAGGCATAGTTGTTTTTCTGATCTTAAGGAAGATGGGAAGTTTGTTTTTTTAACAAAAAAAATAAGCAGGTTTAAAAATATATTTGGTCTGTATAAGTCGAGGATCACAACATTATATACGCTAATTAAGTGGCGCTTTGGCAATCGGCTAGTGTGATTTATTGGAATCAATAGAGTATGTGGAATAGAGTGAAAATGTAAAGATAGATATTTATTTTGTCTTTCTAAATAAAAACTTTTCTTATGGTAAATAATGTAGTGGCTTATTACCTACATGAAGCAGCTATTAAAATATATGATTCTGATTCATAGAGATCATTTCACTATGATGTGATGCTATGAATAGGGAAATTCAGCAAAGATTACTGTGGGTACGCCTCTACTAGGAAACCGGTAACGCAGGTCTTGTATGTCGTCGGTGCGGCATATCTAGAGCGACTCTCAGGAAGTGGTAGCGTTGCTACAAAGAGTATGGTGACGCCGCTCTAGCGAGCCTCAGTAAGCTACCTCAACACTCTCCCAACCGTAAGGTCTGGAGCTCACAAGAGCTGCATATCCTAGAGCTCTTAGGAGCCGGTCTATACAGAGCGAGTTACGCCGGCATTTTGATATTTCCCTCGCTTTGGCAACGATCTATAAGGTTTTAAGCAGGCAGTCCAACATGTATGGAGATGGTATTCACCTGACAGTTGCCCACAAAAGGGAGTGGTCATACGGCTTCAAACCGGATAACAAAACGGTGCCCCTACCGTGTTATCTGGAGTCACTATATGACCACCAACGAGAAAGTAGCATGTCGCAAACTCAGCTGGCTAGAGCTCGCCAAAGAGCATAATAACGTCAGCAAAGCTTGCAAGCTCATCGGCTACAGCCGTCAGCAGTTCTACGAAATTCGCCGTAATTACCAGACCTATGGCACCGAGAGCTTGATCGGCAAATTGCCCGGCTGTAAAGGGGCTTATCCCAATCGGGTGGCCCTCGAGATTTAACAGACCATCCTCGATTACGCCCTCACCAGACCAACCCATGGCCCGCTGCGAGTCGCCCAAGAGCTGGCTTTGCAAGGCATCCATGTCAGTGCCAGTGGGGGCGTGGTGTGTGGCAACGTCACGATTAGCTCTCCAAACACGACCGCTTGCTGCGCCTAGAGAAAACCACAGAAAACAGGTCATTGAGCTCAACGACGAGCAAGTTCGCCTGCTCGAGCGTTTCAGTCCAGAGTTCCGCGAACGCCAGATAGAGGTCCACTACACCGGGGTACTGATGGCGGTCGACACCTTCTTCGTCGGCGCGCTCAAGGGCGTTGGCAATGTGTATCTACAAACCGTGCTGGACTGCTACAGCCGCCACGCCTGGGGGCTGCTCTACACCAGCAAGCTGCCTATCACCTCTGTCCATGTGCTCAATGAAACGGTGCTGCCGTTTTTCGAGGCCCACGAGGCACGGGTCTATACCATCCTGTCGGATAACGGACACGAGTTCTGTGGGCGCCCAGACCATCATCCCTACGAGCTGTTCCTACAACTGGAGGGGGGAGCACTGGACAACCAAGGTGCGCAGGCCGCAGAGCAACGGCTTTATCGAGCGACAGCATCGCACACTGCTGCATGAACACTTCCGTATCAAGGGGAGAACGACTTGGTATGAGTCGGTGGAGCAGATGCAGACACAGCTGGATAGCTACTTGGAGCACTATAACACCCAACGGCCACATCAGGGCAAGATGATGGAGGGTCAAACCCCCTACAGCATGTTCAAGAAGGGGCTGAAATTGATACCGAAGGAAGTGCGCTCTAGAGTAGCGTAAAAAAGACACCGGCTTGAGGTCGGTGTCAGGTGATAACTTGGTCTGTACATACAGATTGAATTTGCAACTTAGTAAATTGAAACGATTTCTATGAATCGCACATATTAAATTGCTGGTTGGCATTTGTTATTATTTTATTTATCTCTTGGTGCAAAAATAAATGGATGTTATAAATCCTAATTATGATGTGCTGATGTGCACATACAATGGTTCATTGTACTTAAAGGAGCAGATTGATAGTATATTTCGGCAATCTATATTGCCATCATTTATTTTGATATCTGATAATAACTCGTCAGACTCTACCGTGAATGAATGTCATAGGCTATTTGAGTTCTATGGTTTTTTGAATTATAAAATAATTTCCTTTGATGGTAAGGGGGCTGCAAATAATTTCATTTATGCACTCTCTCAATATGAAAGTGAAGCGGATTTTCTATTTTTGTCAGATCAAGACGATGTCTGGGTCCAAGATAAAGCTGACATACAAATATCAATAATGCGACAGGCTGATATTGATATGCCTTCTATTGTTTATACTGATTCATTAGTTGTCGGTTCATCATTACAATTAATAAATGCTAGTTTTTTTTCATTTCAAGGTTTAGATGAAAGAGTGTTTTTAGATAATAGCATTTATTTTAGAAATTGTGTTCAAGGTGCGACACTTTCTTTGAATAAGAGAGCTGTCGCCTTAGTTAAGGACTCCATAAAAAAAGTTAACACAACGAATATCTTGATGCATGATTGGTGGATTGCAATATTGATTCATCATTATGGTGTTGCGATGTATTTGAATAAGCCTCTTGTACAATATCGCCAGCATTGTAGCAATACTATCGGTGCTCGAAAGAGACGCACAATATTTAGCTATTTTTTTAATGTAAGCGATTACCTCCGCTCTTGCGATAAATCTATTAGTCAATGTAATGAGTTTTTTTTATACACTAAAGCATGTGATTCTTTTTATAGTGAAAGGAAATCTATAGAAATTAATACTTTTAAATCTGTTTCTGCAATCTTCAATTTTTTTATTCTTGGCATGACAATTCACTATATTCCAATTTTAAAACGCATGCTATTGTTTGTAGTGTGCTTATTCAGGACTTTTTTTAGAAAGACATAGGCATGGATATTGATTTATGCAAAAGAAAATTGTTATAAGTCTTGTTACATACAATCCACTTCAGAACTTGCTAGAAAAAACGCTTTCAGATTTGGTAGATGCAATAAAGGCTCTCAAGGTTCATTTTGGATATAATGCAGTTGTTATAATTGTAGATAACTCACCAACATTAACTTTTTCTTTAGAGAATGTGGTGGGTAGTGTATTGTTAGATATTGATTTCGTTTTTATAAAAAACCCAAAAAATATGGGGTTTGGGGAGGGGCATAATAAAGCAATTGCTTTTTTTAAAGATAGTGATTACCACCTTGTACTTAATCCAGATATAGAATTTAAAAGGGATGCCATTTCAAATGCCATTTGCTTTATGGAAAAAAATAAATGCTGTGGTCTATTAACTCCGTATGCAACGTGGCCTGATGGTTCAATACAACGACTATGTAAAAAAAAACCAACTTTTTTTGATCTTTTTTTGCGTGGTTTTGCACCTGATTTTGTAAAGTATATTTTCCATGCTAGGCTTTCAAAATACGAAATGTCTGAATATCTTACAGCTGAAGATATATTCTGGAATCCACCGATCGTCAGCGGATGCTTTATGCTGTTTAGAACGGAGATTCTGCAAAGATTAGGCGGATTTAATCCTCGCTTTTTCCTCTATTTTGAAGATTTTGACATCAGTTTACGGGCAGGAAAGATCAGCCGGATTGCCTATGTCCCTCAGGTGAAGGTCGTTCATCACGGTGGTCATGCATCCCGCAAAGGCTGGCGCCATATCTGGATGTTTGGGCGTTCCATGGTGACTTTCTTCAATATTCACGGTTGGCGTTGGTGGTAATGGCAGATATCAAAAGTACAGTCTTGGTCACCGGCGCCAACGGATTTGTAGGCAAAGCGGTCTGTGAACACCTGATTAGATGTGGAGCCAATGTGAAAGGTGCGGTGCGATGTTACCCGCTGGCTTCTTACCAGGTTCAGGCTCCCTCTTTGACTGCGGATGCCGACTGGACGGCCCAATTGCAACAAGTGGATGTGGTTGTTCACTGTGCAGCCAGGGTTCATGTGATGTCGGATACCGCGACAGATCCCTTGGCGGCTTTTCGAGCAGTGAATACAGAGGGGACGCTCACGCTTGCTCGCCAAGCGGCTGACGCAGGAGTAAAGCGCTTCATTTTTATCAGTTCGATCAAAGTGAATGGCGAGCACACCGAGCCAGGCAAGCCATTTGATGAGCATGTGCAGAGTCCGCCAGAAGATCCCTATGGACGCTCGAAGTATGATGCGGAACAAGGGCTGATGGCGCTTGCGAAAAAGTGTGGTATGGCTGTTACCATCGTTCGTCCTCCTCTTATCTATGGAGAAGGAGTGAAGGCTAACTTTGCCAGTATGATGACGTGGGTGCGAAAAGGGATCCCGCTCCCTTTTGCCCGTTTGACCAATGCGCGTAGCCTGTTGGCGTTACCTAATCTGTGTGACTTCATTTCCCATGCGATGGTACACCCTGCCGCAGCGAACCAGGTCTTTTTAATCGCAGATCCCGTCGCTGTGTCGACGTCGCAGTTGTTGGCCGTGATTGCTGATGCAGAAGGGGTTACCAGTCGGCTCTTTTATCTCCCGCCAGTAGTAATAAGAGGGCTTGGACGCTGTTTGGGGATTGATGCCAAGCTGCAACGGATTTATGGCTCTCTGGAAATGGATATCAGTAAGGCACAGAGACGATTACAATGGTCGGCACCTTGTTCGCTCTCTCAGACCCTATTTCTGATGGCATCTTCCCATAACGAGTCACCTTGATGTTTGCATTTGTTCTTTTTTTGATGTTGTGCCTGCTTTGTTCAGTTACTGGTACTGGTTTACTCCGGCGTTATGCTCTGAACCACTTGCTTGACCAACCCAATCATCGCAGTTCGCATCAGGTGCCGACTCCAAGGGGCGGTGGTATGGCTATCGTGGCGACCTTTCTGCTGGCTGCACCTTTGTATGTCGCCCTGATCCCGCTGCCCTATGGCATATCTCACGGTAGTTTCGCTTTGATATGGACTGCTGCGTTGGCCATTGCATTGGTTGGTTTTATCGATGATCACATATCTCTCAAGCCCAGAACCCGCCTGATTGTGCAGAGCATGGCGGCAGCCTTGGTGGTATCTGCTGTTGATGGTTTGCCAGAGCTGACCTTCTTTGGCTGGCAGCTGGATCTTGCCTGGTTTGGTTACCTGCTGGCCTGGCTGGGGATGATCTGGTTTATCAATCTCTACAACTTTATGGATGGCATCGATGGTTTGGCGGCAGGTGAAGCCGTAGTCGTCTGTCTGTTCATGGCGTTATTTCACTATCTGGTTGGAGGGGAGGGGGCGTCTGCCAGTTTGATCCTGCTACTGGGGGTTTCGGCGGCAGGCTTCTTGTGCTGGAATTTTCCGCCCGCCAGGATCTTTATGGGGGATGGTGGCAGTGGATTTCTTGGCCTGATGCTGGCTTCCCTGATGCTGCTGGATGCCGCTTTTGCACCTCAATTCCTGTGGGCATGGCTCGTCATGCTCGGAGTCTTTGTGGTTGATGCGACCTGGACGTTGCTGAATCGCTTTCGTCTGAAATGCCGTTTGAGCGAGGCTCATCGTACTCATGGCTATCAATATCTGGCGAGACGCTGGCAAAGTCATCGAAACGTGACCTTGGCTGTGCTTCTTATAAATAGCCTTTGGCTCGCGCCCATAGCTGCGATGATTGTTTTGGAGCAGATCGATGGTTTTCTCGGGCTCTCGATTGCTTATTTGCCGTTAACATATCTTGCGTATCACCTGAATGCAGGAGTGCCGGAATGAAACATGAGTTGTTTCCTATTGGGAGCTGGTTGCTAACTTTCCTTGGTTCCTTGTCCCGTACCAGTAAGCGCGCAGTGTCTGTTACAGTCGATATGATGCTCATCACAATGACATATTGGGGGGCCTACTGGATCAGGCTGGAGCGCAGCTGGCCAATCGATAGCCCTCCTCACTGGGCACTGCTCGGGGCAATCATCATTGTCAGTATCGGCCTATTTGTTCGTCTGGGGTTGTATCGTGCGGTATTGCGATATGTCAGCTTTCGAGTGCTCTGGACAATCTTGTTAGGGGCATTTCTTTCTACCTGTTTCTTCGTTATATCTGCGTTTTACTTCGATATCTTCTTGCCTAGAACGGTATCGGTTATCTATCTCTCCTTTCTGGTGCTGCTGGTCGGTGGTGTGCGCTTGTTCTTTCGGGCCTTGCTTAATACCACCCGTTTGGCTCGCACGCAGGTATTGATCTATGGAGCTGGCTCTTCTGGGCGTCAGCTACAGGTGGCATTGCTGCAAGGTAATGAGTTTTACCCAGTCGCCTTTGTTGATGATGATCCCGCCAAACAGGGCTGCGTTATCCAGGGATGTGCCGTCTATCACAGTGCCCAACTGCCAACTCTGATTGAGCTCCATGGTGTTCAGAAGATCTTGCTGGCTATCCCGAGCAGCACTCGGGCACGTCGTCAGGAGGTCATCAATGCACTTGAGCCCCTCTCTTGTGAAGTGCTCTCTATCCCGGGCATGGCCGATTTGGTTAATGGTTCTGCACGTATCGATCAACTCAATGAGGTATCTATTGACGATCTGTTGGGCAGAGACCCTGTAGAACCTGTAACGAGATTGATGGAAGCCAATATCACAGGTAAGGCTGTCATGGTGACTGGTGCCGGTGGCTCTATTGGTTCTGAGCTCTGTCGCCAAATCTTGCGGTGCCATCCATCCACTCTGGTACTGTTCGAACTATCCGAATACGCCCTCTATGTCCTGCACAAGAACCTGCGGGAGCAGTGTCAGCGTGAAGAAATCGAAACGGATCTGGTGCCGTTACTGGGGTCAGTGCAGCGCCAGCATCGTCTCAAGACGGTGATGCAGAGCTTCAGGATCCAGACTGTTTACCATGCGGCGGCTTACAAACATGTCCCGCTGGTTGAGTTCAACATCATTGAAGGGGTACGTAACAACGTATTCGGCACTCTTTATGCGGCACAGGCGGCCATTGAGGCTGGGGTAGAAACATTCGTGCTGATCTCTACCGATAAAGCCGTGCGGCCAACCAACACCATGGGGGCCAGCAAGCGTATGGCTGAGTTAGTCTTGCAAGCGTTGACCCGTGAAAAGCATCAAACCCGATTTTGCATGGTGCGTTTTGGTAATGTGCTCGGGTCCTCCGGTTCAGTAGTCCCGCTGTTTAGACAACAGATAGACAAAGGTGGGCCCATTACCCTGACTCACCCCGACATCATTCGTTACTTCATGACCATTCCGGAGGCGGCTCAACTGGTGATACAAGCTGGTGCAATGGGTGAGGGCGGTGATGTTTTTGTGCTCGATATGGGACAACCGGTACGGATCATGGAGCTGGCCAAACGGATGATACGTCTTAGTGGCCTGACTCTGCGTGATGAGCTGCGGCCTGATGGTGATATCGCCATCGAGGTAACAGGATTGAGACCGGGTGAAAAGCTCTATGAGGAGTTACTGATAGGTGATGATTCCAGAGGAACAGAACATCCGAGGATCATGGTTGCACAAGAGACTTGGCTCCCTTGGTTGCGACTGCGCCCTTTGTTGGCGTCATTGGATGATGCTTGCCACCATTTTGATCACCAGCAAGTGCGCGACATCCTGATGAATGCCCCGACTGCATTTGAACCAACAGATGGTATTTGTGATCTGGTGTGGCTGGCCAAGCAGCAGTTGCCGCCAAGTGACAATGTCGTCCAACTGCCCTCTCATAACATCGATTTCTTGCTTGCCAATCAATAGCTTTTATTCAATTGACCATCCTTGGGCAGCTTTGTTTGACGCTGGCCCAACTACGCGTTGAGAGTTGCCTTAACAAGTTGAATCTACAGCGATGTACTTGATTTTATCGAGATGTTTTAAAACCAAATCAGGTGCCATGGTTCCAATAATGGGCTGTCGCCTGTAGAGTTTGAAAAGCAGTTCAATGTTCAACAGCAGCATGCCTAGAAAATCTGGTGCGATTCACTCAAGGCTATTAAAGCCTCATTCTCTAAAAGGGCGTTTTAGTTGTGCATTTTGGCTAAGAGCGGGATAGAATTCCATCTCCGAATCGGACTAACTCGGGATGTAACATAAAATCCCTCAGTGATTTTTATCGCGATACAGCCGCTAAAAAAGAGAATAATGCTGGAGGACATGATGAGCAACAGCAAGCACAATTCGGTTAAAAGCAGTAAACTGGGGGCTGTAACCTAGGGGCGGTAGCTATGATGTTTTTTTGATTTATGTGCAGTTTCTAAACAACGCCCATAGTGTGATCCAACTTTGATTATATAAGTAACTTGCTGGTTTTTAATGTGAATTAACTGAACTACGGTCGTTTGCCATTCCATACCCTCAATACCCAATTCCGTATTAACTCCTCGCAAGAGAACGCATATCTATGAAAATCCTCGTGACCGGCGGTGCCAGCTTTATCGGCTCTGCCGTGGTGCGCCATATTATCCGTGATACTCAGGATGCCGTTATCAATCTCGATAGCTGGCACCTGGAATCCCTGGCCGATGTATCGACAAGTGAGCGTTATGCGTTTGAGCAAGTGGATATCTGCAACCGTGCCGAGCTGGATCGGGTATTTGCCCTGCTCCAGCCGGATGCGGTGATGCATCTGGCCGCCGAGAGTCATGTTGAGTGCTCCATCACTGGCCCGGCTGATTTTATGGAGACCAATATCGTCGGCACCTATATGTTGCTGGAAGCGGCACGTGCCTATTGGAATGGTCTGGATGAGGTGCGCAAGGCGGCCTTCCGCTTCCACCATATCTCCACCGATGAGGTGTATGGGGATCTGCCCCATCCAGATGAAGTGGCTGCCGGTGAGCCATTGCCGCTCTTTACCGAAACCACTCCCTACGCCCCCAGCAGTCCCTATTCAGCCTCCAAGGTCTCCAGCGACCATCTGGTGCGCGCCTGGCGCCGTACTCCTACGGCCTGCCAACAATCGTTACCAACTGCTCCAACAACTACGGCCCTTATCATTTCCCCGAGAAGCTGATCCCGCTGGCAATCCTCAACGCGCTGGATGGCAAGCCGTTACCTGTCTATGGCAAGGGCGACCAGATCCGGGACTGGCTCTACGTGGAAGACCACGCGCGCGCACTCTACAAGGTGGTGACCACGAGCTTGGTCGGAGAGACCATTTGCTGGACGAGATGGTGCCAAAAGCGGGCTCTTACCGCGATCAAATCACCTATATAGCGGATCGTCCCGGTTCGTCGCTATGCCATCGATGCGACCAAGATGAGCAGTGAGCTTACTTGGTAGCTTGGGGTGGCATTCGAGTTTGGCATTCGCAAAGCTGTGCGGTGGTATCTAGATAACCAGCAGTGGGTCAACAACGGCGTTGTTTCCCAAATCGATGCAGCTTGAGGAACTAACTTAGGACTCGGTGATCTGATCACCACCATACTCTTCAAATCTGCATCATGGGCTCGTCGCTTCACCCCATCACTAACTGGCCTCAATACAATAAGTCTTTGATTAATCGTGGTTCCCTCACCTTCTGGGTTGATGCAGGCGCCATGGATAACTGGTTCCACCACGACCATCATGGGCGCCGGGGCCGCAGTCAGCTCTACATCGACCAGACCATTGATGCTCAAGGGGATTTTTAACCTCACTCTGCGGGTCACTCAGGGACTACTCGACTCCCTGTTCGAGTTGATGAATGTACCGTTTGCGCACCAGACTATAGCTGTGTCAGCAAGCGAGCACGCTCGGTGACGGTGGCTTATCGACAGCCCCCAAAGGAACGCATTACCGATTTGGTTATCGACTCAACCGGGCTGAAGGTATTTGGTGAAGGCGAGTGGAAGGTCAGAAAACACGGTGCCGAGAAACGGCGAGTCTGGCGCAAGTTGCATCTGGCGGTAGACCCGGCAACCCACGTTATCGTGGCGGCAGAAGTGTCATTGGAAAATGTCCATGATGCCGAGGTGTTGCCGACTCTGCCCAATCCACTACGGCGCAAACTGGGGCGTGTTTATGCGGATGGCGCCTACGACCGCAAAGCCAGCCATCAGCTTATCTCGCGTAAAGGGGCAACAGCCTGTATCCCGCCTCGCAAAAGCGCGGGGCTATGGAAAAAAGGACACGCAAGAAATGACGCGGTGCTGGTGATGCGCAAGGAAGGACTGGCGTACTGGAAGAAGATATCGGGGTATCACCGTCGCTCACTGGCAGAGACGGCGATGTATCGGTTCAAGCAGTTGCTGGCGGGGAAAATCAGTCTGCGTAACTACAACGGCCAAGTGGGAGAAGTCATGGCGTATGTAAGCGCCATAAACAAACTGAACACTCTTGGTATGCCAGTCAGAAAGCCGCGGATGTAGCAGTCACTCGGGGCTGGGGAAGTGATGACTGATGGTTGATTTGGGCAACAACGCCACAGACAGAACTATCTGAAAGCCAGCGATTTATAACACTACGTAAAAATTATAAAACAATCAGCCATCAATAAAGTAACGCACATATACTAAAATTAGTATGCAGCTCAAAAATAATTTTTTGTCAAAATGATCACAATTAAATAGTTGAGTGTTTGATTAGTGATATCTCATTAAAGTATCTAGGTGTGTTATGGCGATAAGGTATAAGGATAAAAAGTTACTTGATATGTATAATAGGCATTTCGATATCATTAAAAATATTGCATTTTTGTTTGTGGAGAAATTGGTTTTTATAGCATTGATATTTTATAGTGAGGCAATCATTAGTAGGGCCCTTGGTGTTCAAGATTATGGCAAATGGCTCTATTCGGTAAATCTAGTAATATTAGTGTCATCACTTGCTTTAGTTGTTGGTTCTGAAGTAACGGTACCTGCTTTGTCTAGACATCACAAATTACAATGGCATGTATTAACAAGTTCGTTTTTAGTTAGATTTGTTTTTTCGTGTTTGGCATTTTTAATTATAAATACATATAATTATTTGTTTGTCGATGATTCAGTGATCTCACAGATGGTGACATCATTATCATTTGTTTTGCTGCTAACAGAACCATTTGGTGTGATAGTTAATTACTATCAGGCAAGGATTGCAATTGGTTATGTTGTGTTATCTAGGGTTTTTGCCTTAGTCGTAAGGGCGCTAACTATAACTTTTGCCTTGTGGTTTAGCTATAAGGGGCTTGTTTATTTTTCAAGAGCGATTGAAGCAATAATGCTTGCCTCTTTGTTAAGTATCTTGATCATAAAAGATGGTGGTAATTGGGTATTTTCGGAAAAAATAACGAAGGCAGTATTATTTCGAGGCTTAAAGTTGTGGCTACCATTGGTATTGATGTACGTTTACATGCGCTCAGATCGTATTTTTGTTGAGCGCTATCTTGGTTTTGATGACCTAGCAATGTATGGCGTAGCGATTCAAATATTTGAGCAGTTAGGTCTGCTTATTGGTATTATAATCCAGTCAATAGGGCCCAAGTTTATTTTTAAAAAAGTAGCGCGGCCAAAATGGAAAATATTTTCATTTATTTTGGTAATTACGGTGTGTGCCCAGACCGTATCTGCCATATTGTTACCGCCGTTTATAGGTTATATCTATGGTGACAATTTTAATAAAGCAGCATCCATGGCTACATATATGTTACCAGCGTTGATATTTTATAGCCTAGATGTAGTGTATATGCAGTATATTTATCGAGACAAGTTATATAAACTACTGTTAGTCAAATGGTTGCTAATGTTAATTTTTGGTTTTTCTTCGTATTATATATGGTTTACTATTTTAGGAGCAACTTCCATAGTTAATATATTTAATTTTAATTATTTTATAATGTTTTTAATTACAATGCTGCTATATCGCTACTACAACAAACAACGAATCAATAATATTATTGAGACTGTATGAATAAAATCCTAAAGTTTACAGTATTTACTCCCAGCTACAATAGAGCGCATACACTGGAGCGTTGTTATAAAAGCATAATTCTGCAAAAAGAGAGTTCTCTTGAGTGGTTGATAATTGACGATGGTTCTACAGATAATACCAAATCTTTAGTTGATAGCTTTATTGATGAAAAAAAAATTACTATAAGATATATTTATCAAGAAAATTCAGGAAAACAGGCTGCATGGAATCGTGCTATTCAAGAGGCACATGGTGAATTTTTTGTAGGGTTGGACTCTGATGATGCTCTTCTGCCTGATTCATTAAATAAAGCGCTGGGGGGAATGCCAAAGCATAGTTTAAGCGAAAAAATACTTGGGGTTAGAGCAATTGCAATTAGTTATAAAAGAAAAGTTGCGGATAGTAAATTCTCCATTGGTGTTGGTGTTGGTGTTGGTGTTGCTTCGTGGTTTGACGAGTTTGCAAGCAGACATTTTGGCGAGAGAATAGATATATTAAGTCTACGTGAGATTAAAAAGTTCCCATATCCTGTAGCCCAAGATACTAAGTTTATACCTGAGATATGGTTCTACAGTATCACAGCATCTGAAGGCTATAAATTCATATATACAAATGAGCCGGTCAGATTATTTTTTGATGATCATAATCATCTTAGACTTAGTAGAAGTTCATTACGAAAGCACGCTAAAGGTCATCTCATTGCTAGAGGTGCCATGTTAAAATATATACCGATGAAGGTGTTTTGGAAAAATAAATTAGCGTTCTTAAAAACAGTAGTGCGTTATTTACAATGTTTTATCATTGTTTCGTTAAGAAGAAAATAATATGAAAGTGTGTTTTTTCATTGGTAATTTGAATCAAAGTGGTGGGACTGAGCGAGTCGCGTCAGTAATAGCCAATGGATTGCAGAAATGTGGGCACTCGGTATTCATGTTGAATTTGCAGTGTGGTGAACAACCATTTTTTGAATTGACTGATGGTATTCACGTAAGTCAACTGTTTAACACTGCGGGGCGTGGTATACTGCGTTTGCCACTGGCAATTGTAAAGTTGCGTCATTATTTACAACAGCATCAAATTGATATTTTAATTGATGTCGAATCAATGTTGGCGCTATATGCTTTACCTGCGGTAATTGGCTTAAATGTACGTCATATCTGTTGGGAGCATTTTTTTTATCACAATGATTTAGGTAAATCGACACGTCGATTAGCTCGTAAATTAGCCGCAAGGTTTGCTGATGATGTGGTGACGTTAACCGAGCGCGATAAACAGTTTTGGCTTAGTAATACTGCTTGCAAGGCAAAAATCAACGCCATTCCCAATCCGGTCACAATAGCGCTTCCTACAACCATAAATCCCCATAAAGAAAAATTGTTTTTGGCTGTTGGTCATTTGACCCATATAAAGGGTTTTGATTTATTGCTGCAAGCTTGGGCGCAGGTTGTCCCGTTACACCCTGATTGGCGCTTGCGTATTGTGGGTGATGGTGAAGATAAAGCCATGCTTGAGCAGTTGCGCCGCGAGTTAAATATTGAAACCAACACAGAGCTTGTGCCAAAAACCAATAATATCTCCGCCCATTACCAACAGGCGGCATTCTTTGTGATGAGTTCACGCTTTGAAGGTTTGCCATTGGTTCTGATTGAAGCGCAAGCCTATGGCTTGCCGATCGTCTCATTTGATTGTGACACCGGGCCTGCGGAAATTATTAAGCATGGTGAAACGGGGTGGCTGTGTGAGGCGGGAGATGTTACAAGCTTGGGTGAGCTAATGGTGCAAGCAATAGTGGCTGGAAAAGATATCAACATTCCAGAATCTCAATGGAATGAATTAAGTGAGGCATCCATTCATAATGCTCAGCGATTTGCGTTAGAGCAAATAATTAAAAGATGGCAGGAATTACTTCGTGGTTAATCCAAAAAAAATCACCCTCATCATTACAGGCCTTGGCATGGGCGGGGCGGAGCGGCAAGTATGTGATTTAGCCGATCAATTTTCCGCTAAAGGCCATGAAGTTTTATTAATCGCCATGACCGGTGAAGCACTTAATCGCCCGCAATCTGCTAAGATTGAGGTTGTAGAGCTTGGCATGGTCAAAACGCCAACAGGCTTTATTAAAGCCTACTGGCAGACGCGGCGGTTAATCAAGCAATTTCAGCCTGATGTAGTGCATAGCCATATGGTCCACGCCAACCTTTTTGCCCGCTTGCTGCGTTTAAGCGCTCCCATGAAAAAACTCATTTGTACCGCGCACAATACCTGTGAAGGCGGGCGTGGTCGTATGCTGGCGTATCGTGTAACTGATGCCTTGTGTGATCTCAGTACCAATGTGAGTCAAGAGGCAGTCGATGCCTTTATTGTCCAAGGTGCCGTGCCAGCAACGCGAATGTTAGCGATGCCAAACGGTATTGATACCGTGCGTTTTACCTTTAATCCGGTGAGTCGTACTAGCTTGCGAGCTCAATTACAGCTGACAGATGATACTCCATTAATTTTGGCTGTTGGCCGATTCAATATTCAAAAAGATTACCCCAACTTATTAACCGCCTTTAGCCTGCTGCCCAGCAATTTGAGCCACACACAATTGGCTATTATTGGCACCGGTGAAGAGCAAGCCAACATAGAAGCGCTCGCTGTACAATTAGGCTTAACCGACCGGATACATTTTTTAGGGCTGCAACGCAATGTGCATGAGTGGATGAATGCCGCTGACGTATATGTAATGTCATCAGCTTGGGAAGGGATGCCGTTAGTGTTGTTAGAAGCCATGGCCAGCGAGCGGGTGGTAGTCGCCACCGATTGCGGCGGGGTGAAAGAAGTGGTTGGTGATTGTGGTATATTGGTTCCCTCTAAAAATAGTAAAGCCTTAGCTGATGGATTGACACAGGCGCTGGTGCTGACACCTGAACAAGCTCAGGTACGTGGGTGTTTAGCCCGGCAGCGGATAGTAGAACGTTATTCTTTAAGTGTTCAAGCTGAGCGTTGGCTGGCGTTTTATCAGTAATTTAGTCACTGTTTTTGGTGTGAGCATAAGGGACTAGATATCAGCAATTTATGGCATATTATTCAGGGTTTCGTTAGTGAAAAATAAAATGATTGCATTAGTGGCAAATACATCCTGGTCGGTGTTTAACTTTAGGGGGGGGGTGATTAAACGTTTGCTTAATAGAGGTTGTTTTTTAACTGTCATCGCACCTGTAGATGAGTTTTCTGAAAAATTACGAGCGATGGGTTGCAATGTGATTGACCTGCCGATGTCGGCAAAGGGAACTAACCCCCTGCAAGATCTTAAGTTAATGTATAATCTGTTCGATTTATACCAACGCCTTGCACCCGACTTTATTATTCATTACACTATCAAGCCAAACATTTATGGTTCCCTAGCAGCAAAGTTAGCTGGAGTTCCTTCGCTAGCTATTACTACTGGTTTGGGGTACACTTTTGTTAATACTAATCTAGTGGCTAAGGTTGCTCGTAGTTTATATAAGTTGGCATTTCGGTATCCTAAAGAAGTTTGGTTTTTAAATGAAGATGATCGTCAAGAATTTTTACAGCATCGGCTAGTACCTGACCATAAAGCAATGCTATTACATGGTGAAGGCGTGGATCTTAAGCATTTTGCGCCGCAATTTATCAGTCGGGTGGAAACAGAAACTAATATAGCGAAACCTATACGGTTCTTACTGATTGCTCGCATGCTGTGGGATAAAGGTGTCGGCGAATATGTGGCTGCAGCCAAGCTGATAAAAAAACGCTATCCACAGACCATATTTCAATTACTTGGTGCCTGTGGTGTTGCTAATCCGAGTATGATAACGCGTGAACAGATTCGGTCATGGGAAGAAGAGGGGCTAGTTACATACTTGGGGACGACTGATGATGTGCGGCCATTTGTTGCGGATGCTGATTGCATAGTGTTGCCATCATACCGTGAAGGCATTCCGAGAACTATGATCGAGTCAGCATCTATGGGTAAGCCTTTAATCGTTACCGATGTCCCTGGTTGTCGTGATGTGGTGATACCTGATCAGACGGGTTTGTTATGCCCGGTAAAGGATGCTGGAGCGTTGGCTCATTGTTGTGAAACAATCATTAATATGGATGCCGAACAGATTACAAAAATGGGGCTAGCTGGGCGAGCATTGATGGCATCAAAATTTGATGAGGAGATAGTTATTACGCAATATATGAAAACGTTGAATAAATATCTTTCTTGACGTTAAATTTGTCATGGTTGTAAATATTTTTCAGAGGTGATTTTTGAACTACCAACGCCGTCATTCACGCTGGTATGAGCGCATCATATTTACTCCTCCTGCATTGTTCATTCTCGGAGCCCTGCTTGCGGTGTGTTTACCAGCTATCGAGCGCTGGGGATGGGGATTTTGGCTGCATATGGATACAGTCAGAATCAATACCCTGAGCGGGGCCTTTGTGACTTTTCTGATGATTGGAATAGTGCTGCATCGAGTCCTACGTTACCCTGGGGCAAGTCCCGTTGCCTATATGATTCCCACCGTGACTACCCTGTATGGTTTTTTGGTCGGTATTCTCTTTTTTCTGCGCTTGCCTTATAGTCGACAGGTGTTACTCGAGTCATATGTGGTTGCATTGATTTGCTGTTGGTTGGTTTATTTTATCGGATGTCGTTATCGGACACCAAAGTATGCCTTGCTGCCTGTTGGTAATTATCAGGTTTTGACCCAACACGCATGTGTGGAATGGCGTCTGCTTGATAAGCCTGATCTTGGTGCCGTACGGTATGATGCGGTGGTGGCGGACCTTCAGGATGAGAAGCTGGCGGGTGAGTGGGAGCGTTTCTTGGCTCGTTGTGCCCTAGCCCATATCCCTGTCTATCATATTAAACAGGTTAGCGAGACTCTTACTGGGCGTGTAAGGATTGACCATCTGAACGAGAACCAGCTGGGTTCCCTCATACCATCACCTGTTTATGCCTTTATCAAACGATGCATGGATATTGTGGCAGCCTTGATTGCGATCCCCCTTTTCTCCCCTCTGATGCTGGTGACGGCTATTCTCATCAAGCTGGAAAGTCCGGGCCCCGTGATGTTTCTGCAAAACCGGGTAGGGAAGGGGAACAAGGATTTTCGTATCTACAAATTTCGCAGCATGAGCAAGGATTCTGAGAAGACCGGCGCCCAGTTTGCTCAGAGCGGCGATATGCGCGTGACCCGTGTGGGCAAGGTGATCCGCAAGTTGCGTATCGATGAATTGCCACAGTTCTTCAACGTACTCAAAGGGGATATGAGCCTTATAGGGCCCAGACCTGAGCAGCGCACCTTTGTCGATCAATTCGAGCGTGAGATCCCCTTTTATATGTATCGCCATATCGTGCGCCCCGGGATCAGCGGTTGGGCACAGGTGGTACACGGTTATGCTGCCGATACCGATGATACCCGTATCAAGATTGAGCACGACTTTTACTACATCAAGCACTTTTCCCTCTGGCTGGATGTATTGATCGTTTTTAAGACGATTAAGACCATTCTCACCGGATTTGGTGCTCGTTAAATGAGTATTGTCTTGATTGGCGCGTGCCCGTGGGTAAGTGTCTTGTTATTTATCGTGGCTCACGGCCAAAACGCCCGCTGATAGTGATTCTGGTGCTCCTGCTTGGTGGCATGCTGAGGGATAGCGTCTTGTTTTATTATGCCTCTCGGAGACTAGAGGAGGCAACAATACAAATTGTTGATGGGGTGAGAGGGCAACTGGATCTTCATCTTGTTGTCCGTATCTTATATGCCCTTTCGGTGTTAAGGAGCTGGTCGGTGACGTTAACACTAATCATGATGATTTTATGTGGGCTCTACTGGTTGCTGGGCATGCACTTTTTTATGCACAACCCCGGAGGCGCCGGGCTGTATTTGCCCTTTAACGCGTGGGGATGGCTCTTTGCGTCTTTGGCTATGGGGCTGGGACTGTGGCAGGTGACTTTACGTCAACGTCTGGTCTTTTCTCCATTACAAGCGGGTTTATGGATAGGAGCTCTCTTGCTACTGCTCCCTATGCTCTATCCAGGGTTTGCACTTAAGGATTTTGCCATTCCCAGATTGTTGGGGCTGTTTGCTGGTTTGCTGTTTTTGTTCGGGCTCTATCAATGGAGCTTTAATCGGCTGCAGCGTGATCGCCTGCTCTACCTGATCCTGATTGCGATCGCAATAGAGGCTGTGATTGGTCTGGTGCAGTTCTATCTGTTGACTCCGGGCAACTGGATTGGCTATGACACCAAGCCCAATCGCCCATATGGGATATTCCAGCAGCCCAATGTGATGGCAACCTTTATGGCAACTGGTGTTGCTCTTGCCATCTGGCTGGAATTACGTAGTGAGGGGAGTCGCTTACTGATGACTCTGCGCTATGGCGTCATTCTATCTGCGACACTGTTACTGGTTGTTTTACAATCCCGGGTGGGCCAATTGGGTGGCCTTTTAGCCCTGCTTTTATTGCTACCGCAACTCCATCGTCACCAATTGCTTTGGCGCGTATTGGCTCTGATTATTTCGGCGGTAGTGATTGGTCTGCTATCACAATACTGGATGGCGGGAGCCAAGCGTGGGTTGGAGGTCTACCAGTCCGGCGGCATGCGTTCCATTTATTGGCCATATGCGATAAAGCTGATTTTGCAGGCCCCTTGGACAGGGTGGGGGTATGGCAGTTTTGAGTCTGTATTCCTGCATCACTACATGGCGGATAAAGCGCTGAATCCTGGCATGGTTCAGATCGAATACAACCTGGATCATCCACATAATGAATTTCTCTACTGGGCTGTTGAAGGTGGCATTGCCCCTATGGTCGGAATGGTGATCATGGGAGGCGCACTATTGTGGCGGCTGAGTAAGACTAGATTGAGTCATGGAATGGCGTTGTTGGCGCTGGTTACCCCCATCTTGTTGCATACCCAGACAGAATATCCTCTCTATCATGCTATCGCATTGTGGTGGCTGCTTCTGACGCTTATTTACGTCATTGATGCTGAGGTTGCAGAAGCCGCCCTTACCAATGATGGGCGTACCACATGGTGGGAATTTGAGTATCACCCTTGGTTGTTATTGCGTTTTATGGCAATTGCGATCCCTTTGGTCGTGGTTCCTTTTATGCTGACTGCGATCCATACCGCCTGGGTAGTTACCAAATATGAGCGAGGTGGCTATAAGGAACCGACCTTGTTGCTGGATATAGTTAATCCAATGGCATGGTTGACCAGAGTCGAGTTCGATGTGAACTCGGTTCGTCTTATGGTTGGTTTGCAGACCCATAACAAAGCTGAACTTGAAGCTTATCTTGATTGGGGTAAAGAGTTTGTTCGCCATACGCCAAGAGCCAATATATACGCCAATATGGTCATAGCTCTTAATGCACTGGGGCGGATTGAGGAGGCCAATGCACTGCGTCGTGAGGCGTTGGTGCTATACCCAACCGAGCCTTTATTGACAGGCTCTGTAGCCACCTCAGTGATCAATAGCGTTGATCAGCGAGCCAATAGTGCAGCAAAGGAAGCCAAGGGACAGTAATCTCACGGGAAAGCCAGTTCTTAAGGTGCTGCCTTTCCTATTGGTTACTACCTTTGCCGCTGTAGCAATCACAAGAGCCAGCTATCAGGATCATCATAACATGATGATTTATATGGATAAGATAATTATTTGATAGCAATTTCTTCGAGGGCTTAATTGGGGAAGGGGTATATCATTAACCACTGAGTTTGCAGACCTACTCTCCTGATTTGATATAGTGGGTTGTGTTGCGCTGTGCTTTTTACTGAGATATCTCTCATGACTATCAAACATAGACCTAGCAGATTCGGAGTGGGTTCATTGGCGCCATGTGGTAATTATGAGTCTATCTTTGTCGTTTATTTGGCCTTGTTTTTTCAGAACGGCAGCCTGGTATCAGCATGTTTCATCTATTATCTGTGTTCTCTTTTGCGAACACAGACAACCACCGCTGACTTAACTGCGAATAAAAAGCTTGAAGTAAATAAAAACTGTATGTTGTCGTGAATTGTCCATGCTATTCTAAAACCGTTATCTCTGTGACCGATTTTTGTGAGGAAATAATGAACGAGTTTCTGAAGGTTCTGCTGAACATTCGTAGTCTGCGAGCGGCTATTCGTGAGCTGCCGTTTGAGCAATTGCTGGAAGCGAAAGAGAAGTTTGATCTGGTTTATCAAGAGCGCGCTGATTCTGTTGAGCAGGAGCGTGCCGAGCAGGAAGAGCGTCAGCGCAAGCTGAGCGAATTCACCGAAATGCTGCAGCAGGCTGGTATTGATCCTCGTGAGCTGCTGGCTAGTGCCGCTGCTCCGGCTGCTGCGACTGGTGCTGCCAAGAGCAAGCGTGCTCCGCGTCCGGCTAAATACAAGTACGAAGAAGATGGTCAGGAAAAAACCTGGACCGGTCAAGGCCGTATGCCGAAAGCCATTGCTGCTCAGGTAGCGTTGGGCAAAGACCTGAACGATTTTCTGATCTGATTGCGTCAGTTTGGATATTCGATAATGCCGCCTCTGTGCGGCATTATTTTTGCCTGCTGCATATTCTCACTGGATTATTCAATCCGCTCACCACTATTTTTCTTCCCTCTTTGTGAGCTAAACACCTTATCTCTAGCATTTTATGAACTGCGGTAAATGCAGGTAGTGCGTGACTCGATCCCGACAAGGGGTGTGTACCGAATATGTCTTTGCATCGAAAATGCTGGGAAGGGATATGGATATGACAACAGAAACAAAACTGCACCAAGCGTTATCTCTCATCCTGCATATTTCTAGACAAGGGAGAGCCTTGGAGTGGGGAAGTAAAAAGAGAGAAGAAGATGGGGGAAATCTACAAGGCCCCACCCGCTTTCACGAGGTGGGGCATGCTGATTATTGGGTAAGGTTATCGCTGCCGCCGATGGCACGATAGATTTTCGCTGTAGTGTTGAGCTGTTCCTTCTGCTGAGCCAGCAGGCTTTGCTCGGCATCCCACAGGCGGTTCTGCTCGTCGAGCCAGGCCTGAACTCCGGTAGCCCCAGCTTCAAAGCGCGTCTTGGCCAATCGCTCAGACTCTTTGGCATACCCGAGTTGTTCCTGCAGGTAGCTGAGCCGCTGTTGGCCGTAGCTTCGTGCTGCCAGATTGTCTTCCACCTCGACCAGCGCGGTATAGAGCTGCTTGCGAAACTCGGTTTCGGCAATCTGGTAATCCACTTGCGAACTCGCAATGGCAAGGCGGGTATGGTTGTACTCAAGGAAGGGGAGGGCAAGGGTTGCCCCCAGAGAGCCGACCGGATTTTGCAGCACCTGCGCCAATTTATCCGATGCCGTGCTGGCACTGCCGGTCAGGGTGATGCCCGGATAAAAACCGGTGCGGATCTCATCCCCTCTGGCCAGGGTTTTGCGCAGCCGCAGCTCCGCCGCTTTCACATCGGGGCGACGGGCCAGCAGATCGGCGGGAATGCCGACAGCCAATTCAGGAATGTGCTGGGTTGTCAGCGAAGTCGGTGCATACTCCAGCTGTCCGTGGCTGCGGCCAAGCAGCAGGCGCAAGGCATTACGGGCCTGCTCCTGCTGTGCCTTGAGAGAGGCGAGCTCAGCCTGTTTGCCCGCTTGCTGCTGGCTGGCCTGTGCCAGATCGAGTCGGGTGATGGCTCCGGCCTTGTATTTGGCCTGGGTCAGCTGCTCGGTGCGGGCCAGGTTGGCCAGCTGTTGCTCGCTCAAGGTAATGGCCGAGGCGAGATAGCCAAGCTGCCAATATTGCTCAAGGCTATTGCCGATAAGCAGCAGACGGGTGCTGGCCAGATCCTGCTCGCTGGCGGCCGCTTCCCAGCTTGCCTGCTCCCGTGCCGATGCCAGCTTGCCCCACAGATCCACTTCATAGCTCAGGCCAAGTGATGGCCCCATACTGCTGGTTGATTTACCGCTCTTCAGATCCTTGTTGCTACTCGCGCCCAGGCTGCCATTGACCGAGGGGGTGAGATTGGTATCGGCCTGATCAGCTCCCAGCCGGGCGCTCTTGAGCTTGAGGGCGGCAATGCGCATGTCCGGGTTGGCAGCCAACACCGCTTCGACCAGCTGGTTGAGCTGCGGGTCGTGAAAGGCTTGCCACCAGGGGCCAGCCTGGGTGGCAAGCTGTTCGCTGTTCGCCTGCTGCCAGACGGGAGCGATGGCGAGATCTTGCCGGTGATAGGTGCTCTGCTGGCTGCAGCCACCAAGGGCGATAAAGAGGGCCAGCCAAGATAATTTGTACATGTTATTCCCTCGCCAGTGCGACCACGGGGTCGAGTCTTGCCGCGTTGCGCGCAGGCAGATAACCAAACAGGATCCCGATGAGTGACGAGCAGCCAAAGGCCATCAGGATAGAGAAGAGCGAGAACTGCATCTTGATGCTGTCGACCAGCAGGGAGAAGAGCATGCCGATCCCGAGGGAGAGGCCAACCCCGCAGATCCCGCCGAGCAGACTTACCATCACCGCTTCTATCAGGAATTGCTGCAATATGTCGGACTGACGGGCACCGACCGCCATGCGGATGCCGATCTCGCGGGTTCGCTCCACCACCGACACCAGCATGATGTTCATTACCCCGACGCCGCCGACGATCAGCGAGATCAGCGCGATGGCCGAGACCATCAGGGTCATGGTGGCGGTCGTTTTCTCCACTGACTTGATGATGCTGTCGCTGCTGAAGGTGAAGAAGTCCTTCACGCCGTGGCGTTTGGTCAACAGCTCGATCACCGCCTGCTCCGCCAGTGCCGGCTGTATGCCATCCTTGACCCGGATGGTGAGCTGGCTGAAGTGATGCTGCGAAATCAGGCGGCTCATCACCGCACTGTAGGGGAGCCAGACATTGACCGACTGGCTGGAGGGGCCAAAACCAGTCTCCTGCGAGACAACCCCGATGATGCGCACCGGCAGCGTGCCGACCATCACCACCTTGCCAACGGGATCATCCTTGCCTAGCAGGCTGCCAATACTCTTCTTGTCCACCACGGCGACGGCGGCACGCTGCTGGATGTCTTGCCATTCGAGCAGGCGTCCGCTCACCAGCGTCATTCCTTTCACCTTGAAGTAGTCGTTGCTCACTCCGGTCACGCTACCACTGCTGGTCTTGTTGCGGTAACGCAGCTGGCCCGGGCTGGCAATCTCGGGACTGGCGCCGGCCAGATAGGGCTGCCCCAGCAAGGCATCGAGATCCCCCTTGTTGAGGGTCTGGATGCTTGCCATCTTCTCATCACCCCACCCCTTGCCCGGGAATATCTCGATGGTGTTGGTGCCCATCGCATTGATCTGGTCGATCACCTTGGTTCTCGCCCCTTGTCCCAGCGCGACCACGCTCACCACGGCGGCGATACCGATGATGATGCCGAGCATGGTGAGGAAGGTGCGCATCCGGTGAGCCAACATGGCGTGAACCGCCATACGCCCCGCCTCCCGATAGCGATCCCAGTCGTAGCTGGCCCCTTCGCCAGCGGCTGGTGGTACGTTGAGCACCGCTTGATTGCCGGCGACCTTGCGTCCGCTATCTTCCTGCACCCGACCATCCTTGAGGGTGATGATCCGGTCGGCGTGGCTGGCCACCTCCATATCGTGGGTCACCAGAATGATGGTGTGCCCCTGCTGATGGAGCTCTTTGAGGATCGCCATCACCTCCTTGCCACTCTGGCTGTCCAGCGCGCCGGTTGGTTCATCTGCCAGGATCACCTCGCCACCATTGGCCAGCGCCCGGGCAATACTGACCCGTTGCTGCTGGCCGCCGGAGAGTTGTCCCGGCGTATGGTGACTGCGCTCGGCGAGCCCGAGGCGACCGAGCAGCTGACGGGCCCGTGCTTGCCGGTCATGGCGACCGGTACCGGCATAGATGGCCGGGATCTCGACGTTGGCGGCCGCATCGAGATGGGGCAGCAGGTGATAACGCTGGAAGATAAAGCCGAAGTGGTGGCAGCGCAGGCGGGCGAGTGCCAGCGCATCGAGCGTCGCGGTATCCTCTCCCCGGAACAGATACTGGCCACCGCTGGGGCGATCGAGGCAGCCCAGCAGGTTCATCAGGGTCGATTTGCCGGAGCCGGAGGCGCCAACGATGGCGATCATCTCCCCGGCTTCGATAACCAGATCGAGGGGATGGAGGACGGTCACCTCCTGCTCGCCGCTCTGATAGCGCCGCTCGATCCCTTTTAGCTGGATCAGGGGCTCACTCATAGCATGACCGCCACATCATCCTGAGCGGCTGGTGCGTCGTGATTGAGCTGCACCTGCTCTTTTTCGTCCAGACCGCTCACGACTTCGATCCGGATTTCATCTTTCATGCCGGTCTTGATATGACGGGTTTCAGTCGTCTCATCGTCCTTGATCACGGTGACTTCATACTCGTTGTCTCCCAGCGACTTGCCGAGGGCGGTTTGCGGCACAGTGAGCACCTGCTTGCGCTCACCGAGCACTATGGTCACCTGGGTGGTCATTGCCACCCGCAGGGTGTGGTCGGGGTTGGGCACATCGAACAGGGCGTAGTAGTAGACGGCCGCATTGCTGGTGGTGGTACCGGTTGCAGCCTGATCGTTGATGTTGGTGGGCGCTAACTCCACGGCGCGCAATTTCCCCTGATAGCGGGTGTCCGGATCGCCAATTAGGGTGAAATAGACCGGCATCCCCGCCTTCACCTTGGTGACATCCGCTTCGGAGATTTGTGCCTTGACCGTCATGGTATCGAGGTCGGCCAGCTTGAGCACGGTTGGTACCGTCTGGCTCGCTGCCAGTGTCTGGCCCTGGCGGGTGACAATGGTAATCACGGTGCCATCCATCGGCGCTAGGATCTTGGTGTAGCCGAGCTCGGTTTTGGCCCGCTCCACCTTGATGATCGCGTTGTCGATGTTGGCCTGGCTGCTTTGCAGATCAGCTCGGGTGACGGCCAGCTGCGCTTCGGCGCTCTCCAGATCGGCGTGCGAACTCGCCTCCTGCTTGAACATCTGTGACTGGCGCTGCCATGCCAGCTGATACTGCTTGAGCTGAGCCTGCTTGATCTTGAGCTGGGCGCGGTTGCTTGCCAGCTCGGCCTCGGCGGTTTTCAGGTTGTTCTGGGCGATGAGCGGATCAATCTCCGCCAGCAAATCCCCCTTCTTGACCCGATCGCCTGCCTCGACCGCCAGCTTGGTGACCTGGCCGGAAACCTGAGCGCCGACATCAACCTGTTCAACGGCTTGCAGTACGCCGCTGGCCAGCACGGTCTGGGCAATATCTTCCCGGGTAACCGGCGCTTTGAGGATCGCTTTGGGAGGGTCGCTTGGCCATACCAGCCAGCCGATCAGTGCCAGCCCGAGCAGAGTGAAGATCGCTCGGGTTCTCAGCTTGGAGCTTATTTTCATTGAACACCTGAATGAAATCAGAACACAAAAGGGTTATAGGGCGACAATCGTGCAGCAAAGCCATGGCAAATAACAGCCGAAAATATGTAAGCAAAGTTATGGTGTTACCTGTCAATTAGGTGGCAAGTTGCGACTCGAGCGGTGGTTGTCTAGTCCTGAAATAGGTTTACACATTTTCAACTAGCATTTCTCTACTCAGAACCCCCTATGTACCGCATCGGGGGTTCTGTATTTCAACGCATGATGCGGCCGCTCCGCGTTGTAAATATCTACTGCTTCACGCACCATCTCCCGCGCTTGCGCCAAATCCTGCGGGCTTTGCAACAATAACTCTCCTTTCAAAATCCCGTTCACCCGCTCCGCCAACGCATTCTGATAACAGTCATACCCATCCGTCATCGAGCATTTCACCCCGTACCGTTCATGTAATGACTGATACAGTCCCGAGCAATACTGCACGCCACGGTCTGAGTGATGGATTAGCTCCCCGCTGCCACACCGTTGCTTCAGCGCTTTCTTGAACGCCATCGCCACCGACTCCGCGTGCATCCCTTCGTGCACGTGATGGCCCACTATCTTGCGTGAGTAGGCATCCGTCACCAGGCTCAGGTACAGCGGCCCGCTCCTGGCTGGCAG